>JAHECB010000055.1 GCA_024641925.1 Betaproteobacteria bacterium | reverse complement strand
ATAGACCTTGCGCGCCTTGATGAGGTCGATGATCTTCTTGGCCACCAGCGGAAACAGGCCCAGCAGCACAAACGAGGCCAGCAGGCCCGGCGACAGAATGCCCTTGAGGGTTTCGATCTGTGCCAGTTGCGTGCCCGCGTTCACGTACACCAGCGTGCCCGCCAGCATGCCGACCTGGCTGACCCAGTAGAAGGTGCGCGCCTTCATCTTGGTCAGGCCCATCACCAGATTGATGACAAAAAACGGAAACACCGGCACCAGGCGCAAGGTGAACAGGTAAAACGCGCCTTCACGTTCAACACCCTTGTCGATGTCGGCCAGGCGGGCGCCGAACTTGGACTTGACGGTGTCACGCAGCAGGTAGCGCGACACCAGCATGGCCAGCGTGGCGCCGATGCTGGACGCAAACGACACCACCACCGTGCCCACCAGCAAACCAAACACGGCGCCCGCCAGCAGCGTGAGGATGGCGGCACCCGGCAGCGACAACGCCGTCACCGCCACATAAACGGCCAAAAAGACCGACGCCACTTTCAGCGGCTGCGCCGCGTACAGCGCGGCGAAGTCGGCCTGCGCCCCCTTGATGTAGTCCAGGCTGAAAAACCGGCCCAGGTCAAAAGCAAAAAAGGCCAAGATGGCGGCCGCCAAGGCCAGCAGCAGGACAACTTTGTTCTTGTTCATGGGGCGTCGGCTTCGGTGTTGTGGTTGTTGGACAAGGTCGACTGCATCAGGGTGGACCTTACACCCGCAAGGCCCGCCACCCGGCCCGCAAGCGGGTGGCAATGGTCAGCACACACAAGGCCGCAAAGCCATAAGCCAAGCTGGCAAAAAGCGGTGGCCACAAGCACATCAGCGCAAAACACAGCAGCGTTTCCGTGGCCTCGGTCAGGCCGCCCAGGTAGTACAGGCCCTTGTCGGGAAAGGCAGCGCTGCTCAGGCCGCGTTTTTGCGCCAGGGCGGCAAAGGCCAGAAAGCTGGAGCCGGTGCCCACAAAGGCCGCCAGAAGCACTGCAGCGGGCAGCCCGTTGGTGGCCGGCTGTGCCCAGGCAAAGGCCAGGGGTACGCTGGCGTAGAACAGAAAGTCCAGCGTGATGTCCAGAAAAGCGCCCTGATCCGTGGGCGTGGTGAGCCGGGCCACCGCGCCGTCCAGGCCGTCACACCAACGGCTCAGCAGCATCAGCGCCAGACCCCACAAGGGCGCTTGCGCCGCGATGGCTGCGGCGCCGGCCAGGCCCACCAGGAACCCGACCACGGTGACCGTGTTGGCGCCAACACCGGCGTGGACCAGCATTCGCGCCATGGCCTGCAAGGGCGGTCGCAGCAGCTGGATGGCAGCGCGGTCCAGCATGGTCAGCGCGGCTCCACCGGGTCGGCCATTCCCACCAGCCAACCATCACGCAGGCCGGCATGCAGCCAGGGCTCGAAATTGAAATGGTCGTCGGCGGCTTGCAGCGCTTGCCCCAGCGGCTGACCGGCCAGCACGGCGACGGCAAAGGCCGTGTCCTGCGGCGGCAGCGTTTGCACCTGCACGTCAAAGCCCTTGCGGTAGACCCAGGCGGTCTCGCCCAAACCGGCAGCCAGTGCTTGCCGCACAGCGGTAAAACCATCTTCGTGTTCCGCATCCGCTGCGGCACCCGTTGGCTGATGCACCTGCCACAGGCTGCAAACGGGATGGTGCGACGCCACCACAGCCGTGCCTGGTCGCAGTTGCACGGTCAAGGCCTCGGCACCGGGATCGGCAAGGCGTTGCAGGCCGGACGGCGGGCGGTCATGGTCAGCGGCGGTGCGGGCCCGGTGCACCGCCCATTCCAGGCGCGCCACGTCGCCCAGGTAAGGCTCGTCCGCCAGATCCGGCAAGGTTTCCATGAAGTCCGCAAAGGCCTGACCCCACTGCGCCAGGTCACCCTGCGCGGGCGGATATTGCAGCCACAGGGCGCGCGCCAGGCCTGCAAACGAGTCTTCGCTGACCAAGGCCATGACGGTGGGATAGGCCGCCGCCAGCGCGCGCTGGGCCTGGGCGCCCGCATGGGCCTGGTAGGCCTGCAGCCCACGCTGCAGGCGGGCGCCATTGCGCAAGTGCGGCGCCAGGCGATCGGCGGGCAGTTGCCGCCACAGCGCGCGCAGCAGCCACTGTTGCCGGTCGGCTTCTGACACGCTGCGTCGCGTCATGCTGAAGACTCGACGCGCTGGTCTGCGTGCGGCTGATGGCGCCGGGCCAGCGCCTCGGCCTTGGCAGCCTCACCCAGCAACACCGGCAGGGGCGGCAACCGGGTGTCCCATTCCACCAGCGTGGGCAGCGGGCCCAGGTGCTGCAGCGCGTGACGGTATACCTGCCAGACCACATCGGGCACCGCGCTGCCGTGGTCATCGATGACGATGCCGGCGCTGGTGTCGTGGCCGGCCACGTGGATCTCCCCCACGGTGCCCACAGTCACTGCACTGACCCAGTCACAGGCCTGCAACAGCGCGGCGGCTTCGTCGCCAGCATGGTCGTTCAGGGCGTTGACCACCAGGTTGTTCACGTCCAGCAGCAGGCCACAGCCGCTGCGCTGCACCAGCGCATTGAAAAACGCCGGCTCGGACATTTCATCGTCGGACCAGTGCAGATAGGCGGACAGGTTTTCAACCAGGATGGGGCGCTGCAGGCGCTCCTGCACACGCTGCACATTGGCGACCAGGATGTCGAGCGCCGCAGGTGTGAAGGCCAGCGGCAGCAGATCGGCCGCGTGCACCACGGCGGCCGACCGCGCAGGCGACAGCGGCGAAGGCGCGCGTGCAAACGACGCATGGTCGCTGACACGGATCGGATCAACCCGCCGTACCAACGCGGCCAGCAACGCCAGGTGGTCTTCGTCCAGCCCGCAGGCCGAACCCAGGGACAGCCCGACACCGTGCAGGCTGACGGGCCAGCGCTCGCGGGCTCTATCAAGCACAGCCAGTGCAGCACCGCCTTCGCCGAAAAAGTTCTCCGAATGCACCTCGACGAAGCCCAGCGGAGCCGGCTGTGGCGGCGTCAGCAGCGCCACATGGTGCGGCTGTCGCATGCCGATGCCGGCGTAGCGGTGGGCCACGCGCGCCGGCCCAGTGCCTTACTTCTTGCCGGCCATGGCGATCTTGGCCTTGGCTTCGTTAGCGTCCATGCCCTTCAGCGATTTGCAGGTGCCCTTGGCCACGTACTTCCACTCGCCGGGGTCGTTGTCGACCTTGGCCTCGCCGGAGCAGCCATGTGTACCCGCCAGGTTGCCACAATCGTTCTGGCCCGCCTTGGCGATGCCGTAGCACTTGTCCTGATCAGCCGCGGCCGCGGTGCCCAGCAAGCCCAGGGACAAGGCCGAAGCCAGCGCGGTGGACAGCACCAGTTGGTGGTTTTTCATCGAAGTCACTCCAGAGGGTTGGGGCAGATTTGGGTCGAAACCCGTGCATCACACATTACATTCGCGCGCATTGTGGCGGCTACGGCCTCGAGCCGCTGGGCACCGGACTGAAACCCCGGCATCCGAGTGACATCAGTCAATGGCCCCACCAGACAGCCGCACATCACCCAGGCCACCCGCCCGAAGGCGCAGCGTGGTGGCCAGCGCCAGGCGCACGCCACGCACCTGCTCATCCAGCGACATGCCGCCGCCTGCGTCTACCGCCTGTGCCGGCAACAGCGGCACGTGCATGAAACCCGCCGGAACGCCACGGCGCCGGCGCAAGCGGTGCATCAGGCCAAAAAACACATGGTTGCAGACAAAGGTGCCGGCAGTCTGCGACACCTCGGCTGGCACGCCGGCCGCCTGCAGTGCCGCAGTGATGGCCTTGATGGGCAAGCTGCTGAAGTAGGCCGTGGGTGCGCCGGGCACCACAGGGGCGTCGATGGGGCTGGCACCGGCGTTGTCGGCGATGCGGGCGTCGTCCACGTTGATGGCCACACGTTCCACCGACAGCACCGGCCGCGATGCCGCCAGGCCCAGCGCCAGCACAGCCACCGGTTGGTGCCTGCGCACTGCGGCGTTCAACTCGACGATCGCCTGGCCAAAGACGCATGGCAGACACACCGACTGCACACGCACACCTTCGATGATTTGGCCATGCAAGGCCTGCGCCACCAGCGAAGACGGGTTGACGGTGTCGCCACCAAAGGGCTCGAAGCCGGTGAGCAGCAATCGCGGTTCGCGAACCCTGGAATGGGCTGCGGACGTGGCCACGGACCTGGCCATCGCTTTGGGTCGGGACTTGACCACGTTGTTCAACTCGGCGTCGGCCGGCCATAACCACCACCACCCGGTGTCTCGATGACAAACACGTCACCAGGCTGCATCGGGGCCGAGCCGATATGCGCCAGTTTTTCGATGCTGCCGTCAGCCCTTTCAACCCGGTTGATGCCCAAGGCGCCCGGCTGCCCACCCGCCATGCCAAACGACGGCACGGTGCGGCCGTTGCTCAGGATGCTGGCGGTCATGGGTTCCAGGAAACGCACCCGCCGCACACCGCCGTCACCGCCGTGCCACCGACCCGCACCGCCGCTGCCCTTGCGGATGGCATAACTGTCCAGACGCACCGGGAAGCGGAATTCCAGCACCTCGGGGTCGGTCAGCCGCGAATTGGTCATGTGGGTCTGCACGACGCTGGTGCCGTCAAAGCCGCCCACCACCTGGCCCTTGTCGTCCACCAGCGCGCCGGCGCCTGAGCCGCCGGAAATGGTTTCGTAATACTGGTGCTGCTGGTTGCCGAAGGTGAAGTTGTTCATGGTGCACTGGCCTGCGGCCATCAGACCCAGCGCGCCGTACAGGGTGTTGGTGATGCAGGTGCTGGTTTCCACGTTGCCGGCCACCACGGCCGCTGGCGCATGCGGGTTGAGCATGCAACCTTCGGGCACGATGACGTGCAGCGGTTTCAGGCAGCCGGCGTTCAGCGGAATGTCGTCGTCCACCAGGGTGCGGAACACGTACAGCACCGCCGCCATGGTCACGGCCTTGGGGGCGTTGAAGTTGTTGGGCAGCTGTGCGCTGGTGCCGGTGAAGTCGATGGTGGCTTCACGCTGCTGAGCGTGCACGGTCACCTTCACGCTGATCTGGGCGCCGTTGTCCAAGGCCAGCATGAACTGACCGTCTTTCAATGCCGTGATGACACGCCGCACACTCTCTTCGGCATTGTTCTGCACATGGACCATGTAGGCCTGCACGGTGTCCAGGCCAAACTGCGCCACCATGGCCACCAGTTCTTCCACACCCTTCTGGTTGGCCGCAATCTGGGCGCGCAGGTCGGCCATGGTCTGCTCGGGATTGCGCGCCGGGTAGTTGCCGCTCTGCAGTTGCCGCAGCAGCGCGGCTTCCTGCAACTGGCCGCCACGCACCAGCAGAAAGTTGTCGAACAACACTCCTTCTTCGTCGATGGTTTTGGAAAACGGCGGCATGCTGCCCGGTGTGCTGCCGCCGATGTCGGCATGGTGGCCGCGTGAGGCCACATAAAAACTCGGCCGGTCGCCGCCGCCGCTGTCCAGCCACACGGGTGTGACCACCGTCACGTCAGGCAGGTGCGTGCCGCCGTGGTAGGGATCGTTCAGCACATACACATCGCCGGTCTGCATGGCCGGGTTGCGTGCAATCACCGTCTTGATGCTTTCGCTCATGCTGCCCAGGTGCACCGGCATGTGCGGGGCGTTGGCGATCAATTCACCTTCGGCGCTGAACAGCGCGCAGGAAAAGTCCAGCCGCTCCTTGATGTTGACGCTGTAGGCCGTGTTCTGCAGCCGCAGGCCCATCTGCTCGGCAATATTCATGAACAGGTTGTTGAAGACCTCCAGCATCACCGGGTCGGCCTGGGTGCCCACCGCATGCCGGCTGGGGCGCGGCAACACCCGCCGCAGTTCGATGGGACCGGCCTGCGTCAGCACCGCCTGCCAGCCGGGCTCGACCACGGTGGTGGCGTTTCGCTCGGCCACGATGGCCGGGCCCGCAATGGTGGCACCCGCCCGCAGCGCGTCGCGCACATACAGGCCCGCACCCAGCCAGCGGGCGCAGTGCATGCGTACCTGCGCATGAGGCTCGGGCACATGACCGGGTGGTTCGGCCTGCGCCGTCGGGGCTTGATGGCGCGGGCCTGCTCCAGCTGCCTCGACCGACACCGCTTCGATCACCAAAGGGCGGCTGGGCATCAGGAATGAAAAGCGCTGCCGGTAGGCGGCTTCAAACCCGGCTTGTATGGCCTGCAGCGTGGTGCAAGGCACCGCCAGCGCGGTGTCGGTGCCCTGGTAGCGCACATGCACCTGCGGCTTGACGGTGATGGCCGAGCGGGCCAGCCCCTGGCTCACCAGTTCTTCCACGGCCGCATCGGCCAGCTGCTCCAGGCGTGCCTGGGCTTGCGCCAGGCCGGCGGTGTCCAGCGGCGACTCGACGCTGGCTTCCCGCATCGCCAACTGGTCGGCCAGGCCCATGCCATAAGCGCTGAGCACACCCGCCAGCGGGTGCACAAACACGCGTGACATGCCCAGTGCGTCGGCCACCAGGCAGGCATGCTGCCCGCCGGCACCGCCAAAACACTGCAGCGTGTACTGCGTGACGTCGTAGCCCCGCGCCACGCTGATGCGCTTGATGGCGTTGGCCATGTTCTGCACCGCAATCTGCAAGAAGCCTTCGGCCAGTTGTTCAGCCGTGGTGTTGCGGCCGGTGGCCTGCTGCACCTGAAGCGCCATGTGCTCAAACTGCAATGCCACACCGTCGCGGTCCAGCGGCTCGTTGGCCTGCGGACCAAACACCGCTGGAAAGTGTGCCGGCTGGATCTTGCCCAACAGCACATTGGCGTCGGTGGTGGCCAGCGGGCCGCCGCGTCGGTAGCTGGCAGGCCCGGGGTTGGCACCGGCACTTTCCGGACCCACACGCAGTCGCGCGCCATCAAAGGCCAGGATGCTGCCGCCACCCGCAGCCACGGTGTGGATGCTCATCATCGGCGCGCGCATGCGCACACCGGCCACCTGGGTTTCGAAGGCGCGTTCAAACGCACCCGCGTAGTGGCTGACGTCGGTGCTGGTGCCACCCATGTCGAAGCCGATGACCTTGGGGTGGCCCGCAGCCACCGCCGTGCGCACCATGCCCACGATGCCGCCGGCCGGGCCCGACAGGATGGCGTCCTTGCCCTGGAAGTGGTGTGCTTCGGTCAGGCCGCCGCTGCTCTGCATGAAAAACAGCCGCACGCCCGGCATCTGCGCCGCCACCTGGTCCACATAGCGCCGCAAGATGGGCGACAGGTAGGCGTCCACCACTGTGGTGTCGCCGCGCGACACCAGCTTCATCAGCGGGCTCACTTCGTGGCTGGCGCTGACCTGGGTGAAACCGAGTTCGCGTGCAATGCGTGCCGCGGCCTGTTCGTGCGCGGTGTAGCGGTAGCCGTGCATGAACACGATGGCCACCGCACGGATGCCCGCGTCATAGGCCGCCCATAGGCGTTCACGCAGGTGGGCCTCGTTCATCACCATCACCACGTCGCCGTGTGCACCCACACGTTCCTGTGCCTCCACCACCCGTTCGTACAGCATTTCGGGCAACACGATGTGGCGGTCGAACAGGCGCGGTCGCGCCTGGTAGGCGATGCGCAGCGCGTCCTTGAAACCACGGGTGGTGACCAGCAGTGTGCGGTCACCCTTGCGTTCCAGCAGCGCGTTGGTGGCCACCGTGGTGCCCATCTTCACGCAGTCGACCTGGTCTGCGGTGATGGGCTGGCCCGGCATCAACCCCAGCAGCCTGCGGATGCCTTCAACGGCGGCGTCGGGGTATTGCTCTGGGTTTTCGCTGAGCAACTTCAGCGTGTGCAACGCGCCGGCGGGATCACTGCCGACGATGTCGGTGAAGGTGCCGCCGCGGTCGATCCAGAACTGCCAGCGGCTGGGCGTTTGTTCGGCGGAGGTGCTTGGGGTCATGGTGGAAGATGGTCAGTGATGACACGGGCGCAATGACCGCGCTCGGCCGCCATCTTCGCAGGCCTGGGCTGCCTTGGCATGCTGGCAGCCCGGGCGCGGACCACTACTTCCGGTAGGCGTCGACGATGGCCTGGCCTTCTGCGCCTGTCTTTTTCAGCCATTCCGCCGTCATCTGCTCGCCGATGGCGGCCAGTTCAGCCTTCAGCTTGGCGCTGCTGCGGTCCACCGTCATGCCCTTGGCGGCCAAGGTCTTCAGGTATTCATCGTCTTTCTGGTCACTGACCTTCCAGCCGCGTTCGCCGGCGGCTGTGGCCACCTGCAACACGGCGGCCTGGGTTGTGGCATCCAGCGCCTTGAACGCCTTGGTGTTGACCACCACGCCATTGCGCGGCAGCCAGGCGTTGACGTCGTAGAAATACTTGACCTGTTCGTACAACTTGCTGTCCACACCGCTGGCGCTGCTGGTCAGGAAGTTGGCCACACCTCCGGTGGCCAGGGCCTGCGGCAGTTCAGCCAGCTGGATGGTGACCGGCTGTGCACCGATGAGCTCGGCAATGCGTGTGGTGGCCGGGTTGTAGGTGCGCATCTTGGTGCCCTTGAGGTCCGACAGCGTCGTCACCGGCGACTTGCTGTAGAGCGACTGGCCGGGCCAGGGCACGGTGTAAAGCAGCATCATGCCTTGCGACGCCAACAGCTTGTCCAGCGTGGGGCGGCTGGCAGCGTCCAGCTTCTTGGCCTGGGCATAGGTGGTGGCCAGGAAAGGAATGCTGTCCACGCCAAACAGCGCGTTTTCATTGGCCGAGCCCGACAGGATGAATTCACCCGCCTGGGTCTGGCCGCTCTGCACCGCACGCTTGATTTCGTTGGCCTTGAACAGCGACGCACCGGGGTGCAGGGTGATCTTCAGCTTGCCGCCGGTGGCCTTGTCCACCTCTTGTGCAAACCAGGTCAGGTTTTCAACCTGGAAGGTGTTGTGGCCATAGCCCGAGGGCAGGTCCCATTGGGTCTGGGCGGCGGACAGGGTGGACAGCGCGGCGCAGGCCACGGCAACAAACAGCTTTTTCATAGGGTCACTCCTGCAGAGTCTGCAATTGGTGGTTGAGAAGGTCCGTCACCAACATGGCGCCGGGAGCGTGGGTAATGGCCAGGGGCAGCGCGGCCTGCAACAGCGCCGCCTGCGGGGTCACGCCGCAGGCCCAGAAGACGGGAACTTCGCCGGGCAACACCTCAACGGCGTCGCCGTATTCGGGCCTGGCCAGATCGTGGATACCCAGCGCCGCGGGGTCGCCAAGATGCACGGGTGCGCCGTGTACGGCCGGGTAGCGGGCGGTGATCTGGACAGCGCGCTGCGCATCGGCCGCACTCATCGGGCGCATGCTGACGACCATCGGGCCCTGAAAAGGGCCGGCAGGCACGGTGGCGCGGTTGGTGCGGTACATGGCCACGTTGCGGCCTTGGTCAACATGGCGCAGCCGGATGCCTTCATCCATCAGCGCCTGCTCGAAGCTGAAGCTGCAACCCAGCACAAAGCTGACAAAGTCACTGCGCCAGAGGTCTGTGATGTCGGTGGGGTCAGCCACCATCACCCCGTTGTGCCAGACCCGGTAACGCGGCAGATCGCGGCGCATGTCGATCTCGAAACCCAGTTCAGGCAGGCCCCAGGCGCCAGGCTTGCCCACCGCCAGGACAGGGCAGGGTTTGGGGTTGCGCTTGCAGAACAACAAAAAGTCTTGTGCGGCAGTCTGCGGCAGGATCACCACATTGCCCTGTACATGCTGTTGTGCCATGCCACTGGTGTGGCCACTGAATCGGCCACTGCGACACGCTGCCCGTACCTGCGCGGCCGTCCATCGGCTGGCCGCCCGTGCACCCAGCGCGGCGTCGTGTGCAGCGTGATGTTCGGCGTTTTGAATGCCAGCTTGAGATTTGCCCAGGGCATCACCCAGCGGAACATGTGTTGAACTCATGACTCATTTTCCGGGCCGTCGCCGCGCAGAGCCAACAAAAAAATCTTCGGTGCGTTGATCGATTTTTTCGATGAACACCGCTGCGGTGATGTCAGGACACAAAGACCTGCACACCAAACATGCAGGTCCGGCCACGCCGTTCTCTGGCCCAGACCGTAGACTGGCTGCGGCACAACAACAAGCCGGGGGCTTCACCATGTGGCTGCGCAATTGCTGGTACGTGATCGCCTGGGACCACGAGATCCCGGCCCTGGATGCGCCGACGCTTTTCCGCCGCACCGTGCTGGGAGAACCGGTGCTGGTGTACCGCACCGCCGATGGCGGCTACACCGCGCTGGAAGACCGCTGCTGTCACCGGCATGCGCCGCTGTCCGCTGGCCGGCGCGAAGGCGACTGCGTGCGCTGCGGCTACCACGGCCTGCTCTTCAATGCCGCCGGCACCTGCGTTGAAGTGCCGGGGCTGGCTGCCGTGCCGCCCAAGGCCCGCGTGCGGCGCTACCCGCTGGTGTTGCGCAATCGCTGGCTGTTTGTGTGGATGGGCAACCCCGACGGGGCCGACCCGGCCTTGCTGCCCGACAACTTTTCCTGCGACCACCCCGACTGGCGCAACAAGCCGGGCTACATGCACTATGACACGCCATACCTGCTGATCTGCGACAACCTGCTGGACTTTTCGCACCTGTCCTACGTGCACGCCGCCACGTTGGGCGGCAGTACCGAGATCGCGCAGGCCGTGCCGACCATAGCGCCCGTGCCCGGCACGCGTGCCGACTGGCCGCTGATGGGGATCCGGGTCTCGCGCCACGTGCGCAATGTGCCGGCACCTCCTTTTTATCAGCGCTTTCGCCGTTTCGACAGCCACCTCGACCGCTGGTTTGTCTACGACTTCCTGCTGCCTGGCACGCTGCTGATGCACAGCGGTGGCAAGCCTGTGAACGATGCCGAGAACGACCTGCAAAACGCTGTGCAGTTGCACAGCTGCCAGACCCTGACGCCGGAGACCCAGAACAGCACGCACTACTTTTTTCAGCAGTCGCACCGCGCCGATGCTGGTGACAGCACCGTCACCGACAGCATCTTCAACAGCCTGGTTCAGGCCTTCAACGAAGACCGCGACATGATCAGCGCGCAGCACCACAACCTGGCCCTGGCCGGCGGTCAGCCCATGCTGCCACTGGCCATGGACGCGGCTTTGTTGCAGTTTCGGCGGCTGCTGCAAGCGCAGCTTGACCGCGAGCGTGAGAGCATGGCGCCATGACAAAACATCCCGACCGCATGGTGCCACTGACAGGCGCCACCAACTTCCGCGACCTGGGCGGCTACGTCGGCCGCGGCGGGCGGCCAGTGCGCTGGCGCTGGCTGTACCGGTCCGACCACCTTGGCCACCTGACCGCCGCCGACCAGGCCGAGCTGCAACGCCGCGGCCTGACCCGTGCGCTGGATTTTCGTGGCGTGCAGGAAAGCGCCGGCGCGGCCTACAGCCTGCCGGGCCTGCAGCGCCATGCGCTGCACATCGAACCCACCGTGGTGCAGCGCTTGCAGAGCATTGCCGACCGGGGACATGTGCTGGACGAAACCACAACGGTGGGCCTGATGGAAGACCTGTATCGCAACGTGGTGCGCCACCAGGCGCCGCGCCTGGCGCAGTTTTTTGGCCATGTGCTGTCAGCGGACGCACCGCTGGTGTTCCACTGCACCGCCGGCAAGGACCGGACCGGCCTGGCCGCCGCGCTGCTGCTGCGCGCGCTGGGCGTGCCGCAAGACGTGGTGATGCAGGACTTCCTGCTGACCAACCAGGTGTTGCGGCCACCGGCGGCACTGAGCCACGGACTGCCCGATGACGTGCGGCGTGCGCTGTGGGGTGTGCGCGCCAGTTACCTGGAAGCGGGCCTGAACGCGATCGAGCAAGACCATGGCGGCATCGAGCCTTACCTCAAGAAGGTCGTCGGTCTGGACGAGCAGGCCTTTGAAGCCCTGGCGCGTCAGTGCCTGGCGCCGGCCTGAGGCAGCGGCCTTCAGCCTGCCTTGCCGGTGACGCGCCGAGCCCTGACGGGCTTGGGCGTCATGCCGTTGAAAGCCAGCACCGAATCCACCGCCTGCTGTGCTGCACTGGCTGCCGGGTCGTTGCGCCAGCTCAGGTGAATGGGCAATGCCGTCAGCTCGGCGTCGCAGCGTACGGCGCACAAGGGCAGTTGCCCGGTCAGGCGTGCCACCGCTGCCTGCGGCAGGGTGGCCACGCCAAAACCCTGCTCCACCAGCTGCACCATGGCCGAGATCGAAGAGATGGTGTGCACCCGGGGTTGTGCAATGCCCTGGCTGCGGCACAGGTCGAGCAAGGCCACATGGGGTTGCGAGCCACGCTGAAAGGTCAGCAGTTCGTCCTGCGCCGCCAGTTGCCGCAAGCTGTAACGCTTGCGGCCGTGACGCGCCTGGCGGCCGACAAATACCATGGGCATGGGTGCCAGCGCCAGGCTCATCACGCCACTGCCCGACGCAGGCATCGCCGTCAACACCACGTCTGCTGTGCCGCGGTGCATCTGGTCCAGCAGCACGGGTGTGGTTTCGACCGCCAACGACAGCTCCAGTGCAGGGTGGGCCCGTCGCAAGGCCTGCACCCACTCGATCAACCAGCTGTGCAGCACCGACTCGATGGCACCCAGCCGCAGCTGCAAGGGCCGCTCCGCGCCTTGGCTGAATTCGGCCTTGATTTCACGCTGCAGGTTCAACAGGCGTTCGGCATGGGCGTGAAAACGCATGCCGGCCGTGGTCAGGCGAAATTGTTTGTCGCGCCGGTCCAGCAGCAAGGACCCCAGCTCGGTTTCCAGCGCCGCAATGCGGCTGGACAGCGCCGACTGCGTGATGAACAGCTTTTCAGACGCACGGGTCACGCTCTTGAGGGTGACGGCCCAATAGAAAGCTTCGACAAAGCGCAGGTTCATGGGCGCAGCTTGCCACAGGCCCACCCGGTATCGCGCGCCTGACCCCCTCTTGCAATCCGGCCCAGCGGCGCCATGTAGGAAACATGCAGACCACACCACACCTCCAGCCCACAGCCGACAACAGCCAGGCCCGTGCCGACTTTGAAGCCGCGGTGAACCTGGCGTCGCTGTTCCAGCGAGTCGAAGGCAGCTTGCAGGGCGTCAGCCCCGAGCAATACCAAAAGCTGGCCCAGCAACTGGGCACGGTGCTGCAGGCCCTGCGGACCGACGAGCGACTGCATCAACTGCTGAACCGTTTCCCGGCCGCATCGGACGTCTACGAAAACGGCCGCTACCAGCTGGCCGGTCTGTGTCGCAGCCCGCTGGAGCAGTCCCTGGCCGGCGAGGCGGCAGCGCGAGCAGCCATCGACAAGGCCAGGACGCCGCGCACCTGAACCTGCACAGGAGGGCGAGTGGTGCGCCCTGCCCCATGACCTTCAACGGGGCATTGTCAGCGTCACCTGCACGGGCTTGCCAACCGCCTGCAGTGCCTGCTCCACAAAACCCTGCGCATCGCTGTCCGCACGCAGCTTGTACGGCCCCGGCGCAGGCGCTGACAGCACAAAGCGGCCCTGGCCGTCGGTGAGCACCGCCATGTCAGGTACCGGCATGGGCGCATGTGCCCAACTGACCCGCGCACCGGCCACCGGCCGGCCGCGCGCATCCTGCACCACGCCTTCGATCAAGCTTGTTTTCAAGGCCATGGTGCCGGGCGTCAAGCCTTCCAGTTCTTCAAGTTGCTGAACACCTGCGCGTTGATGCGGGTGCCCGAGTTGGTGGTGCCACCGCCGTAGGCATGGATGGCAAACGCATACCGCTTGCCACTCTTGATGCGGTAGACCGCAGAACCGCTCTGGCCACCCGCGGTGTCGATGTCGTAATACACCTTGCGTGACGATACCGAAGCGATGCGCCGCGCGTCGTACCACTGCGTGCCGCTGGGCTTGTCGCCCGGGTAGCCGGTGATGTTGCCCACCGTGGCCCGCAGGTCGGCGTCGGTGTAGCTGCCAAAACCGAACCAGCCCGTGCTGTTGCCCAACGGCGTCGGCAGGATGATGGCACCGTAGTCGTATTCGGCGTTGCCGCTGTTGGTCCAGGCCGTGACCGAGCGGAAGCTGGTAGCGGTCACCGACCCATAGGGCAAGCTGGACCCGTTGCGACCAGGCATGACCTGGATGCGCCGCACCCAGCCGTCGCGTCCCGGCACGCCGCTGCCCTTGATGAACACCACATGGCCTGCGGTGACCAGCGTGCGCGGGCTGATGAACCAGCCCGTGCCGATCCACTGCGAATTGTCGGCTGCCGTGATCAGCAGCGACGCCGTGGCGCGCCAGGGGTACACGCCGGTGTTGTTGATCTTGACGCGGTTGTCCACGCCGTGCACGGTCTCCAGGATGACGCTGCGGTCGCCATACGACGCCTCGCCGATGTCCTTCAGCTTGGACGTGTCGGGCGCCTTGGCATCGGCCGCGGTTTCGCCCACAGCCCGCAGCGCCGACAGGGAAAAGCCGGCGACGGCTTCGATGCCTTGCACCGTGCCCTTGACGCTTTTGGCATCGCGCCCTTCGCTGGGCGGTACGCTGCTGGACTTTTTGACGGTGATGCCGGCTTCTTCGATGTCGTTGCCGACGGGGGCGTGAGGATTGGGCTTGGTGGCCATGGTGTGCGGTCCTTCCAGGGTGGTTTCAAGAGTCGGCCTTTGAGGGCCTGGCTTCCGGACTTGGGCCGCATTCTGTTGAGCGATCCCGGTGTTAACGTCCGAACCGGACTCTAGGTATCAACCCCATCAGGTTTAACCCTGATTGCTAGGGGGGGCCCCTAGTTTTCAGGGGCTCCGCATCAAGGCACGGCCAAGCCCGCCACCACCGCCGGCCGCGCCACAAATGCCGTCAAAGCCCGCTGCACATGGGCAAAGTCGGCAAAGCCCACCAGGTCACCCGCGCCGTAAAAGCCCACCAGGCTGCGCACCCACGGCCAGGTGGCGATGTCGGCCACCGTGTACTCGTCGCCGGCCAGCCAGGCGTGATGCTTCAACTGGTGGTTCAGCACACCCAGCAGGCGGCGCGACTCGGCCACGTAGCGGTCGCGCGGGCGTTTGTCTTCGTAGTCCTTGCCGGCAAACTTGTGGAAAAAACCCAGCTGGCCAAACATCGGGCCGATGCCGCCCATCTGGAACATCAGCCACTGCAGCGTGGTGTAGCGCGCAGCCGGGTCCTGGGGCATGAAGCGGCCGGTCTTGTCGGCCAGGTACACCAGGATGGCACCCGATTCAAACAGCGCCAGCGGTTGCCCGCCGGGGCCGTTGGGGTCCAGGATGGCGGGGATCTTGTTGTTCGGGTTCAGCGACAGAAATTCGGGTGACAACTGGTCCTGTTGGTCGAAGGCCACCTTGTGTGCTTCGTAGGGCAACCCGGTCTCTTCCAGCATGATCGAGACCTTCACGCCGTTGGGGGTGGGCAGCGAATACAGCTGCAGGCGGTCTGGGTGCTGGGCGGGCCATTTCCGGGTGATGGCAAAGTGGCTCAGGTCGGTCATCGGGTGCTCCTTCGACAGCAAAACCCGATGATGCCCCGGCACGCGAGCCGGCGCAGAATGCAGGCTTGCATCAACTCAAACCGTCTGCCCATGAACGCCCCACTGCCGCTGCCCGCACTCGACGACATCCGCGCCCATGAAGCCGAGATGGTGGCCATCCGCCACCAGATCCACGGCAACCCCGAACTGGCCTACGAAGAACACGCCACCTCGGACCTGGTGGCCGAACGCCTGACCCGCTGGGGTTATGAAGTGCACCGCGGCCTGGCCGGCACCGGCGTGGTGGGCACCTTGCGCGCGGGCACCAGCACCCGCCGCATCGGCCTGCGTGCCGACATGGACGCGCTGCCCATCGCCGAGACCAGCGGCAAGCCCTGGGCCAGCAAGGTGTTTGGCAAGATGCACGCCTGCGGCCACGACGGGCACACCGCCATGCTGCTGTCGGCGGCGCGGTACTTTGCCGCCACACGCAACTTTGACGGCATCCTGCACCTGGTTTTCCAGCCCGCCGAAGAAGGCCTGGCGGGTGCGCGCAAGATGCTGGAAGACGGTTTCCTGGACCTGTTTCCGTGCGACGCCATGTTTGGCATGCACAACGCGCCCGGTGTACCCGAAGGCCAGTTCCAGCTGGTGCCGGGTTACGCCATGGCCAGCGGCGACACCTGCATCATCAAGGTCAACGGCGTGGGTGGGCACGGCGCCATTCCACAAAATGCCGTGGACCCGGTGGTGGCGGGTGCGGCCATCGTGATGGCGCTGCAAAGCATCGTGTCGCGCAACGTACCACCGCTGCACACCGGCATCATCAGTGTGGGCGCTTTCCTGGCCGGAGATGCGCCCAACGTCATCCCCGGCACTGCAGAACTGCGCTTGACGGTGCGTGCCATGCAGCCGCAGGTGCGCGACCTGCTGGAAAAACGCATCGCCGAAATCGCCACCACACAGGCCGCCGTGTATGGCGCCACCGCCGACGTCAACTACATCCGCCGCTACCCGGTGCTGAACAACGACCCGGCACAGACCGACTTCTGCCGCAGCGTCATCCGCGACTGGCTGGGTGAAGACGGCCTGGTAGCCAACCCCGAACCCGTCACCGCCAGCGAAGACTTTGCGTTTTTCCTGGAAAAGGTGTCCGGCTGTTACGTCAACATCGGCAACGGTGTGGGCAGCCAGGGCGGCTGCATGGTGCACAACGCGGGTTATGACTTCAACGACCGCGTGCTGTCCACCGGCGCCACCTATTGGGTGCGGCTGACCGAGACCTATCTGAGCAAGGGCTGATCGGCGCTGGCGCCGGCAGGCCGCCGGCGGCATTCTGGTGTCATGCGAAAACAGCGCCTGCATCAACGCGTCCGTGCCCGCCGCCTGAACGCATGACGCAACGCAGCCACGATGCCCGACCACGACGTATGGCGCAGACCACCCGGTTGTGACCGACGCGCGCGCGCACCGCGAGCGGGCGACGGACTGGCCGCATCCAGCATCCAGTAAACCCCCACCCGACGCCGCGGATCAGCTGCAACTGCTGTACCGCCTGGTGCACGACGAGGCCGAACTGCGCCGCGTGCTGGTCCACAATCCCGCCGAACTGTTCGGCTACGACGCCCCCTGAGGTCCAGCGCATGTACTTTCCCACCCGCACCGTTGTTGGCGCCATGTTCGAATTCCAGTCGGCGTGGGACGCCGCTGCCGACGCCATGCGGCGCGAACCCCACCATCGTCCGCCGGCGCATCCGGTGCTGTACATCAAACCCGCCAACACCTGGTGCCTCGGTGGCCACCCTGTGGCGCTGCCGGATGGCGTTGACACTGTCGCCGTGGGCGCCACGCTGGCGGTGGCCTTTGCCCGTACCGCGTCGCGCGTGAGCGAAGCGCAAGCCCTGGCGTGTGTAGCCGGCTATGGCGTGGTCAACGACATCACCGTGCCGCACGCCAGTCTGCTGCGCCCGCCCCTGAAACAGAAATGCCGTGATGGCTTCTGCCCCATCGGCCCGTTTGTTGACGCCCGTGCGCTGCAGAACCCGGACGCCCTGGAGATTCGTGCCTATGTCAACGGCGCCCTGCACCTGCGCGCCAGCACGGCCACGCTGCGCCGCAAGGTGGCGCGCCTGATTGCCGACGTCAGCGAGTTCATGACGCTGGCGCCCGGCGACCTGCTGCTGGTGGGTGTGCCGCATGGCGCGCCGCTGGCCCGCGCGGGTGACTGCATGGCGGTGGAAATCGACGGCATCGGTCGCCTGGATAACACCCTGGTGCACGCCAACGACACCGAAAGGCTCGCCCAATGAAAACCGCCCGCGTGGTTTACGGCGGCGCCGTGCATGCCGCCACCGAAGCCCAGCCCGACGATGCGGGCCGCAGCCAACTGCGGCTGGCCGATGGACGCGTGGTGGGCGAAACGCAGGTGATGTGGCTGTCGCCCTTCGAGCCGCGCACCATCTTCGCGCTGGCCTTGAACTATGCCGACCACGCGCTGGAACTGGCTGCCAAGTCTTCAGCAGAACAGGGCCGCTTCCTGCAGGCGCAACATGCCGAACCCATCGTGTTCCTGAAGGGCGCCAACAGCGTGGTGGGCCACCGGGGCCTGACACGCCGGCCGGCGGACGGTGAATTCATGCACTACGAGTGTGAACTCGCGGTGGTCATCGGCCGTGAAGGCCGGCGAGTGCCCCGGTCGCGTGCCTACGACCATGTCGCGGGTTACACCGTGGCCAACGACTACGCGATCCGCAACTTCCTGGAGCCCTACTACCGGCCCAATCTGCGGGTGAAAAGCCGTGACGGCGGCACCGCCCTGGGCCCCTGGCTGGTGGACCGCGACGCCGTGCCCGACCCGATGGCGCTGGCACTGCGTACCGAGGTCAATGGCCGGCTGGTGCAGGAAGGCCAGACCCGCGACATGATCCACGATGTGCCGGCCTTGATCGAATACCTCAGCAGTTTCATGACGCTGAGTCCGGGCGACGTGATCCTGACCGGCACGCCCAAAGGTTCCGTGGACGTGCACGCCGGTGACGAGGTGCTGTGCGAGGTGCAGGGCGTCGGCCGATTGCTGAACAGGTTGGTCGCCGACTGGTCCTGAGCAACAGGCCCGCGCGCAGCGCGCCAGGCCCGCTGGCCATCGGTCAAGGCGTGCCGACAGGCCGCGCCCGCAAGTCCTGGATCAGCGTTTCCATCTGCGCGATCTCGCGGCGCTGCGCATCGATGATGCCGTCGGCCAGTTGGCGCACGCGGGGGTCTCGGATGTGCGCACGCTCGCTGGTCAGGATGGCGATGGAGTGGTGCGGAATCATCGCTTTCATCCAGGCCACGTCGCCCACCGTAACCTGGCTGCGGACCAGGCCCAGCCCCGCGCCCATCAGCGCCACGCTGGCCACGATGACCAGCAGGTTGGCCTTTCGGTTGGTGTACATGTGGCGCATGAACAGCAGCATCACCAGCGCCATGCTGCCAGCCATGATGAAGGTCATGAACAGCCGCGTCTGGCTGAACCAGACGTGGTCGAACTGGTCAGTATTCAAGTACATCAGCACAAACATCAGGGCCGATGACACCAGGATCATCAGGACAAAATTTCGATAGGGCTTCATGGGGATTCCTTGCGACTGCCGCAGCCATTCAGCGCCGTGCAGACCGACGTGTCGGCCTCGGCCATGACGTTGCGTCCATGGTTTGGGTGGGTATGTCCCGGGCACCGAACCCGCGGATCAGCTGCCGTGAGACACCAGCTTGGCACGCCACCGATGCCATGAAAAGCACGCGCCGGCTGACCCGGCTGTAGGACGTGACGCCTGCTGAAACAGCCCTGCCCTCAGGGCAGGGACAGGCCACCGTCCATCACCAGGGTGTGCCCGGTGATCAGGGCCGACGCGTCGCTGAGCAGGTACAGCACCGCCTGCACGATGTCCTGCGGCGTGCCGAAGCGATGCAGCGGAATGGCGTTGCGTTTGCTGCGCACATAGTCGGCGTCTGCAAACAGGTCGCGGGTCATGCCCGACTCGATCGCCGTAGGCGCGACGCAGTTCACCCGCGCCAGCGGGGCCAGTTCCAGTGCCAGCGCCTTGGTCATGAAAGACACCGCAGCCTTGGCAACTCCATAAGGTGTTCCGCGACCCGACACCACCACGCCGTTGACACTGCCGATGTTGACGATGGCACCGCCCTGGGCCTTCATGTCCGCACCAAAGACGCGGCACGACCGATAGACACCGTTCAGGTTGATGTCCATCAGTTCCATCCACACCGCTTCGTCGCAGTCCATCACGCCGCTGCGTGCCTTTTGCAGGCCGTGTGCGTTGACCAGCAGCGAAATGGGTGCGTTGATCTGCTGGCGCACGGCCCGCAAGGCTTGTTCGCTGCGCACGTCGGCCACATGTTGGTGAATGCCGTTGGCTGCGGCACCCGAGTCTGCAGACACCGCAGTCACGTCGACACCATGCACCACGGCACCGGCCTGTGCCAACGCCCGTGCAATGGCAGCACCCAGCGTGCCGCGCCCGCCCGTGACCACGGCCACGCGGCCGTGCAGGTCCGGCAACGGCAGCACCTGGGGTGTCATCAGTTCACACTGGCGCCGGAGAACTTCACCGCTTCAGCCCAGCGGGGAATCTCGGCCTGCACAAAGCTGCGGAACTGGGCGGGTGTGCCACCCACCAGCGGTGCACCCAGACGGGCCATGCGCTCGCGCACATCGGGCAGCTGCATGGCGGCATTCAGGGCGCTGGACAGTTCCTCCACGATGGCCGCAGGTGTGCCTTTGGGTGCAAAAAACCCGGACCACGGTGCCGCCACAAAACCCGGAATGCCCTGCTCGGCCACGGTACCCACCTCGGGTGCTGCCTCGGCACGCTGCGGTGTGGTGACCGCCAGCATGCGCAAGCGGCCGGCGCGGGCATGGGGCAAGACAGCGGGCAGCCCGGTGATGCCCACCGGGATCTGGCCACCCACCAGGTCCGACAGCATGGGCGAACTGCCACGGTAGGGCAGGTGCACCATGAAGACCTTGGACCGCGCCTTGACCAGTTCCATGCCCAGATGCGAGGCCGTGCCGTTGCCGTCCGAGCCGTATGACAGCTTGCCGGGCTCGGCCCGTGCCATGGCCAGCAGGTCTTTCAGGTTCTGAACGGGCAACGAAGGGTGCACCGCAATCACGTTGGGGTACAGCGTGGCGTGTATGACCGGCTCAAAATC
>JAHECB010000054.1 GCA_024641925.1 Betaproteobacteria bacterium | reverse complement strand
GGCGCACTAAACTCCCCCCAGCAGGCGGCCAAGAGGCCGCCTTTTCTTTCGTTCTGGAGACAACAACATGGAACAGATCGGCGATGCCAGCTTCTGGCTGGCCTTGGGCAAGATCATCTGGGTGAATATCCTCTTGTCAGGCGACAACGCGGTGGTCATCGCGCTGGCCGCGCGCAATCTGCCCGAGTCCCAACGCAACAAGGCCGTGTTCATGGGCAGCGCGGCTGCCATCGTGATGCGCGTGGTGCTGACGGTGTTTGCCGTGCAGCTGCTGCACTACCCCTACCTGAAGATCATCGGCGCGCTGCTGCTGTTCTACATTGGCGTGCAGCTGCTGGTGCCCGAAAACGACCATGAAGGTGGCATCAAGTCCGAGGGCAACCTGCTGGCGGCCATCCGGACCATCCTGATCGCCGACCTGGTGATGAGCCTGGACAACGTCATTGCGGTGGCCGCGGCCGCCGAAAGCGGTCCGCCCGAAGCGCGCCTGCTGCTGCTGATCATCGGCCTGGGCCTGTCGATCCCGCTCATCATCTTCGGCAGCCGACTGTTGATGACGGTGATGGAGCGTTTCCCGGTCATCATCACGCTGGGTGCGGCTCTGCTGGGGTTTGTGGCCGGCGAGATGCTGGTGCATGACGAAGCCTTCGAAAGCATCTTTCACCTGTCCGGCGGTGCATCCACCACCATCATCGAAGTGGCTGGTGCGGTGGGCGTGGTGTTGGTCGGCCAGTGGCTGGCCAAGCGCAAGCAGCGCGCAGCGGCTGAGCGGTCCGCCGCCTGATCGGCGACCCGTGCCACGCGCCGCCCAAGCGCATGCTGCTGCTTGAATCAACCTCACTGCCGCGTCAAGCAGCTTCGCCGCTGGATACGGTGAGGCCATGAACCCCGGCGCTACCTTGCCCGCGGGGCATCAGCTGGCTGGCCATGTTCTGCGCCGTGTGTTGGGCAGCGGCAGCCATGGCACGGTGTACCTGGCCTCCCCGTCAGGCACCACACAGGCGGTTGCCATGAAGGTGCTGAGCCTGAATGCCGGCGCTGCGTCGTCGGCCACCAGCGCGGCTTTCCTGGACACGGCTGCAGCCTGGCGCACATTGCGCCACCGTGACGCCATCACGGTGCTGGACGCCGGCATCGACCAGGGCCTGGCATGGCTGACGATGGAGGTCGTGCCCGGTAGCGACCTGTGCCGCTACACCCGCGCGCCGCGCTTGTTGCCCGAGGCCTTGTCGATCCAGATCTGCCAGCGGGTTGCGCAGGTACTGGCCCACGCGCACCGGCGCGGTCTTGTACACCGCGACGTCAAGCCCGCCAACGTGCTGGTGCATTGGCCGACGCAGACCGTCAAACTCGGTGACTTCGGGCTGGCGCGGCTGGCTGATGCAGCCAACACCGCCACGGGCATGATGCTGGGGTCGCCCAGCTACATGGCACCGGAACTGCTGGCCGGCAGTGCACCTACGCCGCGCAGCGACCTGTATGCCCTGGGTGTGACCCTGTTCGAACTGCTCACCGGCCGACAAGCCTTTGACGGCCCCAACATGGGTGCGTTGCTGCGCAACATCAGCCAGCACCCACCACCACTGCTGCGCCAGGCCCGACCGGATCTGCCCGAAGCCCTGGAGTCGCTGCTGCAGCTGCTGCTGTCCAAGACGCCGGTCGAACGGCCGGCCGACGGCGACCAATTGGCCCAGCGTCTGGGAGAAATCCTGGCCCAGCTGCCCAGGCCGCCGTCTACATGAGCCGTCCGGCGGGCGACAAAGGAGCCGATGCTGTGCATTGCAGCATGCCCGGCAACCCCGCATTCCGTTGCACAATCGCGATCCCCGATTTGAACCTGTGCAGGCGCGCCCCACTGTGTCCATGACATTCGAGCTGCATGCTGCCGTGGATCCAGGCCGGGCCCGCAGCAACAACGAAGACGCGATCGCCACTGACGAAGCGGTTGGCTTGGCCGTGCTGGCCGACGGCATGGGCGGCTACAACGCCGGTGAAGTGGCCAGCAACATGGCCACGAGCTTCATCCGCAACGAGCTGGGCCGCTGGCTGCGCGAAGCCAGCAACCAGGCCAGCGATGCCGAAGTGCAGCGCGCCATGGACATTTGCGTGGACAACGCCAATCGCGCCATCTTCAACGCCGCCAACGTCAACGCGCACTACGCCGGCATGGGCACCACGCTGGTATTGGCCGTATTTCGTGAAAATCGCGTCATGCTGGGTCACGTGGGCGACTCGCGTTGCTACCGGTTGCGGGCAGGGCGGCTGCAGCAAATCACGCGCGATCACTCCTTGTTACAAGAACAGATCGATGCCGGCTTGATCACCGCGGAGCAGGCTGCCTTTTCAGCCAACAAGAACCTGGTGACCCGTGCCGTGGGCGTGGAAGATACGGTGCTGCTCGAGACCCATCAGCACGATGTCATGCCCGGCGACCTCTACCTGATGTGTTCCGACGGCTTGTCGGACATGCTCGATGACGGCACCATTGCGGCCGTGATTGCTGACCACCAGACGCTGGAAACCGCCTGCCAGGCTTTGGTGGCGGCCGCCAACGATGCTGGCGGAAAGGATAATATCTCTGTGATTCTGGTTCGAGCCGGCGGCATTCCCGGGGTATCGTCCAGAGCTTGGTGGCCGTTCCGGCGCTGATCGGGTGTCCGGACGGGCCCTGGAAGTTGAGGGCTCAGTACGGGCTCGCGCCTTTCGGGGCAATACATGAATGCGTGCTGCAGCCCTTTGGCGGCAGCCTAATTTGAGGTCTGGCATGGGCAAGCTGGTGGTTTCGCTCGACGGCGTGGTGATCAAGGAAGTCCAGGTCACCAAGGACAAGACGACACTGGGCCGACGGCCCTACAACGACATCGTCATCGACAACCTGGCAGTCAGTGGTGAACACGCCGTGTTGCAGATGGTGGGTGGTGACGTCTTCATCGAAGACCTGAACAGCACCAACGGCACGTACATCAACGGCAAAGCTGTCAAGAAACAGCTGCTGGCCCATAACGACACCGTCGAAATCGGCAAGTACAAGATCAAGTACCTGGTTGACGAATCGGGCGACTACGAAAAAACCTTGATCATGCGCCCCGCCGGCGTCGGGGCGGTCAGCAGTGCCGCGATGGGCGTGATGAGCGGCGCGGCGGCGGCCGAACGCGACTCAACGCCGATGGCTTCGATCAAGGTGCTCAATGGCGCTGCGGCAGGGCGCGAAGTGTCGCTGACCAAGGTGGTCACCACCGTGGGCAAGCCGGGTGTGCAGGTGGCGTCCATCACACGAAGGCCCAACGGCTTTGCGCTGGCCCATGTCGAAGGCAGCAGCCGCCCCAGCATCAACGGTGTGCCACTGCCCGGCGATTCATCGCCACTGCGCAATGGCGATGTCATCGAGCTGGCCGGTACCCAGATGCAGTTCATCGCGCGCTGATCGAACTTGTCCACGCGGCTGGCCTCCGCCGCCAGACTTCACGCAGCGTTATCTCGGCGCACTTGTAACCTACCGCAACCGCCGCCGTGAAGGGATTCACGGCCGCCCTGGGTTGGTGGTTGCAGCGCTCGCGAAGTGCACCGTATTTGCGCCACAAATGCTTGCGCCGCCGCTGCAGGCGGGTCAGCATTAAGGCTTCGCCGCAGCATTCGCGGCCGGATGCTGCGGCAACAAGAATCCTCATGCAAATTCGCGTACTGGGCTGTTCAGGCTCCATTGCCTCGGGCAGCAGGACGACCTCTTTTCTGATCGATGACGACGTGCTGATCGATGCCGGCACGGGCGTTGGCGACTTGTCGCTGGACGAACTGAGCCGCATCGACCACATCTTTGTCACGCATTCGCATCTGGACCATGTGGTGTCGATCGGCCTGTTGGCAGACAGCGTGACCCGGCGGCGCACGGCACAACAATGCCCACCCGTGCAAGTGCACGCATTGCCGCAGACCATTGACGCACTGCGCACGCATATCTTCAATGGCGTCATCTGGCCGGACTTCACACGCTTGCCGCAACCGCACAACCCCATCCTGCGATTGGTACCGCTGGCCCTGGGCGACGTCATCACGCTGGGCAACCGGCAAGTTGAAGCGCTGCCGGCCAGCCACACGGTTCCTGCCGTCGGTTACGCCGTGAGCAGTCCGAACGCGGTGTGGGCGTTCACCGGTGACACCGGACCCAACCCTGCGCTGTGGCAACGGCTGGCGCGACTGCCCTTGACGGCTCTGGTCGTGGAAACCGCGTTTCGCGACAAGGAATCTGCCCTGGCGGACATCAGCAGGCACCTGTGCCCTTCACGCCTGCGTGACGAATTGATTCAACTGCAGAGGCCCACCGATGTCTACATCACCCACATCAAACCCGGCGAAGTCGACGCCGTGATGTCGGAGATTGCCGCGCAGCAAAGCCACCACCGCATCAGCGCGCTGAGTACGGGCCAGCGCATGACCTTGGCCGATTGAGGCTGGGACCGCCCAGAAAGTGACAAAAAACGTCATATCCAGACAGGTTGCGACGGTCAGCACCCGCATGTGACCAAGGCGGTCGCAAAGCCGGGCAGCCACCTGAGAAATGCTTCACGAACGGCCTGGCACGACCCCTGCATACAAGGCTTGCGTCAGCGTCCCCCTTTATTCATTTTTCGGAGATCTACCCCATGAAGCGCGTCCAACAAGGTTTTACCCTGATCGAACTGATGATCGTGGTGGCCATCATCGGCATCCTGGCCGCAGTGGCACTGCCCGCCTACAAGGACTACACCGTCAAGGCAAAGATGTCTGAAGTCGTTTTGGCAGCAAGCCAGTGCCGCACGACCATTGCAGAGACCTATCAAACGGCTGCTGCCGGCGCCACGCCGGGCGTTGATGGATGGGGCTGTGGCGAGAATACGTCAAGCAGCAAGTACGTTTCCGCAGTCAATACCTCGGCCGACGGTGCCATCACCGTGACCGCTCAAGGCTTCAATGATGCCGCCATTGACGGCAAGAAGATCATGTTGACGCCGGCCACCAGCGCAGGTGTTGCCTTGACGGTTGCCGCCATCCCGACCCAGGTCGGCACTTTCAAGTGCGCGCCTGATGCAACCACGCCCGTTCCGGCCAAGTACCTGCCGGGCTCGTGCAAGTAAGCTGATCATCTCGGCTGGATAAAGACGGCGCTTCGGCGCCGTTTTTTGTTGCCTGCCCATCTTGGACGATCGCCCGGACACCGTGTGGGTCGCCCGGCGCCACGGGCAGCGACGGGGCATCAGGGGCATGCACAGCGCAATTCGCACCAGCCCCCACCCCCGATCAGAAAAACACGCCGTTCGGCAGCCATCACCTCGGTCTTGTCCGCCCCCGCCTGTCCGGTTCAGGCAGGGGCTGATCGAAGATCACCGAACAGCTGGCGCTTCGTGGCCTAGACCTGGCGGCGGCGCTCAACAAGATAGAAATAGAGGCTCCGTTCCGAGCCGCCTTGATAGCATCCCCCCGCAGCATGCTTGCCCGCCCCTCGCCCCCTCTTGTTCTTGTATTTGCGGCCGCCACCGCAGCCGCAGCTGCGCCGTCGCTGCTGGCCTACAACCTGTCGCCGTCTCCGACCTTCCTGAACCAGGCGCTGGCCCTGGCGCTGTGGGTGGTCTTTGTGGCCCTGACCCTGCCACGCCGGCTCGATAACGGCCCGGCACCTGTGTGGGCTGCGCTGGGCCTGCTGGCACTGGGGGTGGTGGTGTCGTGGGCGTTTCGCGGGCTGTCACACGGCCTGGCCCTGTCAGCGCTGGGTATGCTGGCTGTGGCGGCTCTGCTGCTGGCCGGCGGGGCCGCCGCCAGCAACAGTCCGCAGCGCGAAGTGCTGTTCACGATGTTCTGCTGGGCCTGGGTCGCGGCCGGCCTGGCCAATGTACTGGTGGGTTGCATCCAGGTGTTTTGGCCGGCGCTGGCCGACGGACACTGGATTGCACAGTCCAGCTCGCCGGGCCGGGCCACCGGCAACCTGCGCCAGCCTAACCACATGAGCAGCCTGCTGATGTGGGCCTGCGTGGCCGTGGCCGGTCTGGCACAGCTGCAGCGGCTGCGGTTCGGCTGGGCCGCCGTCTTGATGACAAGCCTGGTCGGTGCGGTGGTGCTGACCGCATCCCGAACCGGCGGCCTCAGCGTGGCGCTGCTCGCACTTTGGGGCTTGCTCGATCGCCGACTGAGTCGGCGCGTGCGGGTGCTGCTGTGCCTGACACCGCTGATGTACGCGGCCGCCTGGCTGGGCATGTCGTGGTGGGCCAACCAGACCCACGCGGCCTTTTTCGGCGAGCAAAGGCTGGCAGCCGCCGACATCTCCAGCTCTCGATTCGGCCTGTGGGCCACCGTGCTGTCGATGATCGCCGATCAGCCTTGGGTGGGCGTGGGTTATGGCAACTTCAACTTTGCATGGACGCTGACACCGTTTCCGGGTCGGCCTGTGGCCTTTTTTGACCACACACACAACCTGCCGCTGCAGCTGGCGGTGGAACTGGGCCTGCCCTGGGCTGCTGCGGTGATGACCCTGTTGCTCTGGGGCGTGGTGCGTGCAGCGCGCAATGCCTGGCGAGCGGACAGCCTACCCGGTACAACCCCCTGGCGCAGCGCACAGTCGTGCGCGCTGATGATGGTGGTGATGATCGGCCTGCACAGCCTGGTGGAATACCCGCTGTGGTACGCCTATTTCCTACTGCCGGCATGCTGGGCCTTCGGCTTCGCCACGGCCGGCTGGCGGTCGGCAGCGACACAGACGCCGCCGACCGCCGAGTCGGCCGTCACCTGGACGCCCCGCATCTGCATGAGCCTGGCGACGGTGGCGCTGGCCGGTACGCTGTATTCGGTGTTGGACTACCGCACCGTGGCGCGGATCTTTTTTGCCGGCCCGGGCTCATCGCCTCTGTATGAACGCATTGCGGCAGGCCAGCACAGCACCTTTTTCAGCCACCATGCCGACTACGCTGCAGCCACAGGCAACATGCCCGCGACCTTGCAACTTCAAGCCTTTGATCGGGCCAGCAGGTACCTTCTGGACACGCGGCTGATGATGGCCACAGCGCGCCACTACGCCGCCCAGGGAGACCCGGACCGTGCACGCTACGTGGCAGCGCGCCTGCGGGAATTCCACAAACCCGAAGCCGATGCGTTTTTTGCGGCCTGTCCTCAGCGTGAGGGCGCAGCGCCAGCGGCCAAGCCCAGCGAAGAGGGCCTTGACGATGCCCTTGCCTGCCAGCCCCCGAAAGCTGCCCTGACCTGGCGCAGTTTCAACAACGTGGGCCGCTGACGACGCCGATCAGGTGGCCGCGCCGGGCGCAGCCTCGGCTTGCCAATGGCCTGACTTGCCGCCACGCTTTTCCAGCACGCGGATGCCGTGCATCACCATCCCGCGGTCGGCGGCCTTGCACATGTCGTAGATGGTCAGCAGGCCCACCTGCACCGCCGTCAGCGCTTCCATCTCAACCCCAGTGGGCCCGCGTGTTTCCACCTGCGCGGTGCAACGCACTTCAAGCGCCGGCGCATCGATGTCGAAATCAACCGCTACCCGCGTGATGGGCAGCGGGTGGCACAGCGGAATCAGTTCTGCCGTGCGCTTGGCCCCTTGAATGGCCGCGATGCGGGCAATGCCGATGACATCACCCTTCTTGGCGCTGCCGCTGGTGATCAGCGCCAGCGTGGCGGCCTGCATGCGGATGCGGCCTTCGGCAATGGCCACACGGTGTGTGCTTTCCTTGCCCCCCACGTCCACCATGTGGGCCTGGCCTTGGGCGTCAAAGTGGGTCAACGGGTCATTCACCGGCAGCAACCTTCAGAAACATGGCAGTGTCATGATAGCCATCACACCGCAGATCGCGGCGCGGCCCAGGGAACGAAGCGCCACGCGGTGCATCCAAATCTGGTGGGCAAGACCCCGGCCCCAACCTGCTGAAAGCTCACGTGAACCTTTGCCATTCTTCGCGATCAACTTGGCGCCGCGCGCTGGCGCTGGTACTGGCGACGCTGATGGCCTGGCCGGCGGCGGCACAGGTGTCGCCGCCGGCCTCTGCGCCCACGTCCGCACCACCACGCGAAGTCGTTCGCCTGCCCGACGCCGAACGTGCGCGTCTGCTGGCCAACGACGCCATCCGCCTGCCAGCCCTGGGCGAGGGCGCGTCTGAAGACCTGAGCATTTCGGCCGAGCGCCGCATTGGCGAAGAAGTCATGCGCGAAGGCCGGCGCGACCCGGCCTACCTGGACGACCCGGTGCTGCTGGCCTACCTGAACAGCCTGTGGCGCCCCCTGGTGGAAACGGCCCGCCTGAAGGGCGAGATCGTGCCGGAAATCGACAGCGCCTTTGCCTGGGAAGCCTTTCTGGTCCGCGACCGCAGCGTCAATGCTTTTGCCATGCCCGGTGGTTTTGTGGGGGTGCACCTGGGCCTGATCGCGCTGACCAGCACCGCAGACCAGCTGGCATCGGTATTGGCACATGAACTGTCGCACGTCACCCAGCGCCACATCGCACGCAGCATTGCGCCGCAGCAGCGGGCGTCCTTGCTGGCCATTGCGGGCCTGCTGCTGGCCGTGGCCGTGGCCGGCCGCAATGTCGACGGTGCCAACGCCGCCATTGCAGGCGGGCAGGCCGCGGCCATCCAGAGCCAGCTGAACTATTCACGCGACATGGAACGCGAGGCCGACCGCATCGGCTTCGGCGTGCTGTCGGCTGCGGGCTTTTCACCCGTGGGCATGTCGGCCATGTTTGAACGACTGGACCAGGCCAACCGCCTGAACGACAACAGCGGCTTCCCTTACTTGCGCAGCCACCCCCTGACCCTGGACCGCGTGGCCGAAGCGCGCAACCGCACGCTGCTGTCCCACGCGTCGGCGCCGGCGCCGACACTGGTGCACGCCATGATGCAGATGCGTGCCCGCGTGCTGATGGACGACAGTGTGACCGCCTTGCGGCGACTGAGCGGCGAGACCTCGTCGCCCGAACTCAGCGACCGGGTCGCTGCCGCCTACGGCGCGGCGCTGGCCGCTTCGATGCTGAACGAGCATGACGCGGCACAGGCCCACGCTGCTCGGGCGTTGGCGTTGGCCAGCCAGGCGCCACAACGTGAACCCGCGGCAGTGGCCGCCGCGCAGACCTTGCAGGTGCAGTTGGCGCTGGCCCGCCAGGATGCCGAGCGCGCGTTGCAGGTGCTGGGCTCCACCGAAGCCCCCACACGCGACGCACGCCGCCCGCTGCTGCTGCTGCGCGCGCAGGCCCTGCTGCATCAACACCAGCAGGCCGAGGGCACTTCAGGCGGAAATGCCAAGGGTGACAACGCCGCTGCGTTGAAGGACAGCACCGAAGCCTTGCAGACCTGGCTGGCCGATGCCCCCGCCGACGCCCTGGTCTGGCAAGCGCTGGCCGGCACCAGCGAAGCGCTGGGCATGGGATTGCGCAGTCAGCGCGCCAACGCCGAAGCACGTGCTGCTGTGGGCGACCTGATGGGTGCCATCGATCGGCTGCGGGCCGCACAGCAGGCTTCACGTGGCGGCGTGGGCCAGGACTTCATCGAAGGATCGGTGATCGACACCCGGCTGCGGCAGTTGCTGGCGCAGCGCCGCCAGATGGCCCTGGATGCACGCGAAACCCGGGGCGGCCGCCGCGAACCCGAAGACCCCTCGCCGCAGGTCAGGGGCTGAAGAGCCCGCCGTCAGCCATTCAACAGGCGGCTTATTCCGAGCGGCTGAACAATCGCTCGCTGGCCGCATCGATGACGATGCAGCACACGCTGTACAGCAGTGAGCCCACCAGCGCCGCGGTGAAGCCGGTGACGTGAAAACCGTCCAGCACCGAAGCCGCCGCCCAGAACATCAAGGCGTTGATGACAAACAGGAACAGGCCCAGCGTGAGCAGCGTGACCGGCAACGTCAACAGCACCAGCAGCGGCCGCACCAGGGTGTTGAACAAACCCAGCACAAAAGCCGCAATCAGCGCCGAAGTGAAGTTGGCCACCACAACCCCGGAATACAAGTGGGCGACCAGCAGCAATGCGGCAGCAAGCAGGGCCCAGCGAACAAGGATTTTCATAGCCCGAGCATAGCGTGGTGTCAAAGCCGCTTTTACCTGGGAAAACGCTTCTCAGCACCCCGTACAGGCAGTACCATCCCGATTGGTCGTTTGTATGGAAAGAGAGACCCGGTTGTCGAGGCTTCAACAAGCTCGACACCTCACAGGTTTCCGCATCAATCGGCATCCTCATCAACTGATGGAGAACATCCACATGGCAACTGCTACCAAGTCCGCTCCCGCAAAAAAAGCCGCACCTGCAAAGACGGCCGCTCCCGCCAAGAAACGCGCACCCAGCGCTGCCTTCATGAAGGCCATGACACCCAGTGCTGCACTGGCTGCCGTGATCGGCAACACGCCGATGCCACGCACCGAAGTCACCAAGAAGGTGTGGGAGTACATCAAGAAGCACGACCTGCAAGACAAAGAAAAGCGCACCATGATCAATGCGGACGCCAAACTCAAGGCGGTGGTGGGCACAACCCCCATCAGCATGTTCGCCATGACCAAGGAAATCAGCAAGCACTTGAAGTGAGCAAGTTGCGCTGCGCAACGTGAACAGGGCCCTCGGGCCCTGTTTTTTTGTCACTGCACTATGCCGCCGTTTTTTGTCACCGCCGTTTCTACGAGGGCCAGGCGCTGCGCCCGACAGGATCAGTCCAAACGGCGCTGCACAAAATCCAGCCGATCCTGGCCCCAGTAGATTTCGCCGCCGATCACGTAGCTGGGTGAACCAAACACGCCTGCGGCAATGGCCAGCTGCGTGTATCGCTCATAGGTGGTCTTCACCGACGGGGCCTGCGCGTCCTGCGCGCGCGCTGCCGGCAAACCACATTCGGCCAGCAACTGCGCGCGTGTCGCGGGGTTGGCGATGTCGCGCTCTTGCGCCCACACCGCTGCCAGCACCGCGCCAGCAAACTTCAGCGCAGCTGCCGTGCCGTCGGCCTGGTCGATGGCGATGATCAGCTTGGCGGCCTCGTCACCCGCCACGGGAAAATACCGCGGCTTCACGTTCAGCGGCAGCTTCAAATGATCGCGCCAGCGCGCCAGTTCCACCAGCCGGTAAGACTGCCGCTGCGGTGCACGCTGGCCCAGCGGCAGCCCGCCGGAGACCGGAAAAACCTTACCCAGGTCCATGGGCAATACCCGCACGGTGGCGCCGGCCTGTTCGGCCATGCGTACAAACCGCTCATGGCCCAGATAGGTCCACGGTGACTGTGGGGCCAGGTAGTAATCGACGCTTTTGCTCATGCCATGCTCCAGGGAAACAGGCCTGCAGTCTATGCCGATGCTTCTTCCACCGCTGGCGCAGCGGCCGGCAACATCAGTTTCAGGAAGCGCCCGGTGTGCGACTCGGCGCAGGCTGCCACGTCTTCGGGTGTGCCGACCGCCACCACCTGGCCACCACCCGAGCCGCCTTCCGGGCCCATGTCGACCAGCCAGTCTGCCGTCTTGATGACGTCCAGGTTGTGTTCGATCACGACGATGGTGTTGCCGGCATCACGCAACTGGTGCAGCACCTTCAGCAGCATGCCCACGTCGTGGAAATGCAGGCCGGTGGTGGGCTCGTCCAGGATGTACAGCGTGCGCCCGGTGTCGCGTTTACTCAACTCCAATGCCAGCTTCACGCGCTGCGCCTCGCCACCCGACAAGGTGGTGGCGGCCTGGCCCAGGCGCACATAACCCAGCCCCACGTCCAGCAACGTCTGCAGCTTGCGGGCGATGTTGGGCACAGCCTTGAAAAACGCATAGGCGTCTTCCACCGTCAGCTCCAGCACCTGGGTGATGTTTTTGCCCTTGTAGAACACTTCCAGTGTTTCGCGGTTGTAGCGCGCGCCATGGCACAGGTCACACGGCACATACATGTCGGGCAGGAAGTGCATCGCCACCTTGATGACACCGTCGCCCTCGCAAGATTCACATCGCCCGCCGCCGCTGGCCGCGCTGACGTTGAAGCTGAAACGGCCCGCACCGTATCCGCGTTCACGCGCTGACGGCACTTCGGCAAACAGTTCGCGGATGGGCGTGAACAGACCCGTGTAGGTGGCCGGGTTGCTGCGCGGCGTCCGGCCGATGGGGCTCTGGTCGACGTTGATGACCTTGTCGAAATGCTCAAGGCCTTCAATGCGGTCATGCGCGGCCGGTTCGGCCTGGCTGTTGTACAGCTTGCGCGACACAGCGGCGTACAAGGTGTCGTTGATGAGCGTGCTCTTGCCCGACCCGCTGACGCCGGTGACGCAGGTGAGCAGGCCCACCGGGATGTCCACCGTGGTGCCGCGCAGGTTGTTGCCGCGCGCTCCGATGATGCTGATGCGAAACGGCGCGCTGCCAAAACCGGCGGCAGCGCGGCGGCGCTCAGGCACCTCGATGCGCAGCACATTGCCCAGGTACCGCCCGGTCAGGGAATCGGGGTTGTCAGCCACCTCTTGGGGTGTGCCCTGCGCCATCACGCGGCCACCGTGCACACCGGCACCCGGGCCCATGTCCACCACGTGGTCGGCGCTGCGGATCATGTCTTCGTCGTGTTCCACCACCAGCACACTGTTGCCCAGGTCGCGCAGGTGGCGCAGGGTGCCGATCAGGCGTTCGTTGTCGCGCTGGTGCAAGCCGATGCTGGGTTCGTCCAGCACGTACATCACGCCGCTCAGCCCGCTGCCGATCTGGCTGGCCAGCCGGATGCGCTGTGCTTCGCCGCCGCTGAGCGTGTCGGCGCCGCGGTCCAGCGCCAGGTAGTTCAAACCCACGTCGTTCAGAAAGCGCAGCCTGCTGCGGATTTCTCGCACGATCTTGTCGGCGATTTCGCCTTTTGCACCCTGCAGCTTCAGACCGTCGAAATAGGCCAGCGCATTAGCTAGCGTGGCGTGTTCCACCTCGTAGATGGGTTGGCCGCGCTCGCCCACGCCGTCGGCCGTGTCGTGCTGCAAGAACACATGCCGCGCTTCGCGGCGCAGGCGCGAGCCCTGGCACTGCACACAAGGCTTGACAGCCTGGTAACGCGCCAGTTCGTCGCGCACGGCCACGGAATCGGTTTCGCGAAAGCGGCGCTGAAAGCTGTTCAGAATGCCTTCAAACGGGTGTTTGCGGCGCACGCTGCGGCTGCGCGTCTTGGCCCCGCGGGCCGAAGTTTCGGCTTCGTAGACAAATTCAATTTCGTCTTCGCCTGAGCCGTACAGCACCACGTGCTGCGCCTTTTCAGGCAATCTTTCAAACGGTGTTTCGATGTCAAAACCCATGTGCTTGGCCACGCTCTCCAGCATGGAATGGGTGTAGCTGTTGCGCCGGTCCCAGCCCTTGACCGCACCCGAAGCCAGGCTCAGGCTGGGGAAGCCCACCACCCGTTCGGGGTCGAACACCGTCACGTGGCCCAGGCCGTCGCAGGCCGGGCAGGCGCCCACGGGCGAGTTGAAGGAAAAAAGCCGGGGCTCCAGCTCCGACAGCGAATAGCTGCACACCGGACAACCAAAGCGGGCGCTGAACAGGTGTTCTTTGCCGGTGTCGATTTCCAGCGCCACGGCGCGGCCGTCGGCAATGCGCAAACTGGCCTCGAAGCTTTCGGCCAGGCGCTGCTTTGCATCGGGCTTGACCCGCAGCCGGTCGATGACGACGTCGATGTCGTGTTTGTCGTTCTTTTTCAGCGTGGGCAAGGCCTCGGCTTCAAACACCTCACCCGGCTTGCCATTCTGGCCGATGCGAAAACGCACATAACCGCGCGCCTGCATGTCTTCAAACAGATCGGTGAATTCGCCCTTGCGGTCGCGCACCACGGGCGCCAGCACCATCAGCTTGGTGTCGTCGGGCAAGGCCAGCACGGCGTCCACCATCTGGCTGACACTTTGCAGTTGCAGCGGCCGCATGTGGTCGGGGCAATAGGGCGTTCCGGCGCGGGCGTACAGCAGGCGCAGGTAGTCGTGAATTTCGGTGATCGTGCCCACGGTGCTGCGTGGGTTGTGGCTGGTGGCCTTCTGCTCGATGCTGATGGCCGGGCTCAAGCCCTCGATCACGTCCACATCGGGCTTGTCCATCAGCTGCAGAAACTGCCGCGCGTACGCGCTCAGGCTTTCCACATAGCGGCGCTGGCCTTCGGCATACAGCGTGTCAAACGCCAGGCTGCTTTTGCCACTGCCCGACAAACCCGTGATCACCACCAAGGCATGCTTGGGGATGTTCAGGTCGATGTTTTTCAGGTTGTGGGTGCGGGCGCCCCGGATCTGCAACTGGGTGGCCCCGGCTGGCGCCATGGGCGCGGCGGTTGCAACGGGTGCAACGGGTGCAGCGGGCTTCTGAACAGACATGAACGGACTCGGCAAGGGCAACCGGCCATCATAGCGGCCCTGCCGTTTTGCAGCACACCGGGTTCAGCTGGCGCCCAGCAGCCGCAGCAGGTCCTGCCCGTAGGCTTCCAGCTTCTTGGTGCCCACGCCGCTGATGGCGCCCAGCTCGTCCAGCGATGTCGGCCGTTCACGCGCCATTTCGGCCAGTGCGGCGTCATGGAACACCACGTAGGCGGGCACGTTGTGTTCGCGGGCCACTTCGCCGCGCCATGCTTTCAGCGCGGTGAAGCGCTCGGTGGCGGCCTCGTCCAGCGGCAGGGGTGGCGGCTTGGGCGCGGCGGTACTGGCGCGACCCGCCCGTGTGCGGCCCCGCGCCTGCGGTTGCAGCCGGGTCGGGCTGACCACGCGCAGGCGCACCGGCACGTCGCCGCGCAGCACGTCTCGCGCTGTATCGGTCAGTACCAGTGTGCTGTATTCCCCTTCGGCCCGGACATGGCCCAGCGCTATCACCTGACGCAGCACCGAGCGCCACTGCTGTTCGCTGACGTCGGCGCCGATACCGAACGTCGACAGGCGTTCGTGGCTGTACTGCGCCACCTTGTCGGTGCTTTTGCCACGCAGCACGTCAATCAGGTGCACGGCGCCAAAACTGGGCGGGCCGAAAGGAGCCTGGCGAAAGCGGTAGATGCAGCTCAGCGCCTTGCGTGCCGCTTCGGTGGCGTCCCAGGTGGCGGGGGCGTTGACGCAGTTGTCGCAGTTGCCGCAGCGGTAGCGCGGGGGTGCGTCGGCAGAGTCGCCTTCGTCAGCCGGTTCGGGCTCGCTGGCCTGGCCAAAGTAGGCCAGCAGGCGCACGCGGCGGCAGTCGTGGGCTTCACACAGCGCCAGCAAGGCGTCGAGCTTGGTGCGCTGCAGGCGCTTGAACTCTTCGCCGGCTTCGCTTTCGTCGATCATGCGGCGCTGCGTCACCACGTCTTGCAGGCCGTAGGTCATCCAGGCATCGGCGGCCAGGCCGTCGCGGCCGGCACGGCCGGTTTCCTGGTAATAACTTTCAATGTTCTTGGGCAGGTCCAGGTGCGCCACAAAACGCACGTCGGGTTTGTCGATGCCCATGCCAAAGGCGATGGTGGCCACCATCACCACGGCTTCTTCGCGCAGAAAGCGGTCTTGGTGGCGGCGGCGCACTTCCGAGTCCAGGCCGGCGTGGTAGGGCAGCGCGGCCATGCCTTCCTGCTTCAGCCAGGTGGCCGTTTCTTCCACCTTCTTGCGGCTTTGGCAGTAGACGATGCCGGCGTCGCCTTCGTGTTCATCCCTCAAAAAACGCAGCAGCTGTTTGCGCGGCTCGTCTTTTTCGACGATGGTGTAGCGGATGTTGGGGCGGTCGAAGCTGGCGACAAACAAGCGCGCATCTTCAAGCTGCAGGCGCTGGATGATGTCGGCGCGGGTATGGCTGTCGGCCGTGGCCGTGAGCGCCACCCGAGGCACACCTGGAAACTGCTCGTGCAGCGCACTCAGCCCCAGGTATTCCTCGCGGAAGTCGTGCCCCCACTGGCTGACGCAGTGCGCTTCGTCGATGGCAAACAGGCTGAGCTGGCCGCGTTCGTGCAGCGACGCCATCATGGCCATGAAACGCGGCGTCAGGATGCGTTCGGGTGCGGCGTACAGCAAGGTGGTGCGGCCCGATATCAGATCGCGCTCCACCTGGCGTGCCTCATCGGCATCCAGCGTGCTGTTCAGAAAGGCGGCCTTGACGCCGGCTTCGTGCAGCGCACCGACCTGGTCGTGCATCAGCGCAATCAGCGGGCTGACCACGATGGCCACCCCCAGCCCCGTGCGGTGGCGCACGATGGCCGGCACCTGGTAACACAGGCTCTTGCCGCCGCCCGTGGGCATCAGCACCAGGGCGTCGCCACCGGCCACCACGTGTTCGATGATGTCGCGCTGGTCGCCCCGGAAGGCGGGGTAGCCAAAAACGTCCTGCAGCACCTGCTGCGACAGGCCGGTGGTGTCCGTCAGGGTGCCTGTCAGGAGGGTGTGGGGCGCGTTTTTGGCGCGGCGCGGCGCGCGTGGCTCGTCGTCCAGCGGCGGCATGTCCGCCGGCGGCATGTCCAATTCGGGTTCAGGGTGCGGCGGCGACATCGTGCAGCCGATGGTAGCCGAGCGACCCGGCGCTGCGGTGTTCGGTCAGGGCTTTGCCGGCGGTTCCAGACCCTGCGCGGCCGCGTCCAGCAGGCGCTGAACCGTGGCCTCGTCACCGATCTGCACCAAGGCCAGCAGGCTGAAGCGCGCCAGAAACAGGTTCGCCTGCGGTTCACCCAGCGTGGTCAGGGTCTGGCACAGCCGGGTGTAGACCGCGTCAAGTTCAGCATCGGTCATGCGCGCGCTCTGTGAACACCTGTCTGCTGCAGCGATTGTTCGATCAAAACCACCGCCTGGTCCGGCGTTAGCGACAAGGCCCGCGCCAGCACATGGCCGTCGGGGCGCACCAGGTACAGCGTGCCAGGTGCCGCGCCAAACAGCGCGAACAGGCGCCCGGTGTGGTCATGCGCGTCACCGCCACCCGGTTGCTGTGTCAGCGACAGCACCCTGAACGGCAGGCCCGCGCTGTTCAGGCGCGCCGCCAGCCGCTGCAAGGGCGCTGGTGTATCACCCGCCCCTGCAAACCACAGGGCCACGAAGTCTGCGCTGAGCAGGTCGGTGACAAAGCCGTCACGGGTGTTGGCGCCGGTCAGCCGCAGGGGGCATTCCGGCAGCACCGCACCGGGCGCGGGCCCGGCGGTGAAACCCGGGTCGTCGGCAGCGTTCAACGGCGACGCGCTGTAGTGGATAGCCGTCGTCTGCCGCGGATTGATCAGCGCCCGCAAGGCCGGGTGTTGCGCCGCCAGCCCCAGCACCGCGGTGCGCATCAAGTCAAACGCAAAGGACGGCGGTGCCATGAATTCGGTGCTCTTGCGGCCGTGGCTGATGTTTTCGTGCGCTGCCGCCACCCTTTCGTCGGAATAACTGTCCAGCAGCGAAGCCGCCGCCTGCCCCTTCACCACCAGGCCCAGTTTCCAGGCCAGGTTGTCGGCGTCGTCGATGCCGGAATTGGCACCCCGCACACCAAAAATGGGCAGCAGATGCGCCGCGTCACCGGCCAGCAGCACACGGCCGTGGCGGTAGCTGGGCAGCGTCAGCGCGTTGGCCTTGTACAGGGTGATCCAGATCGGTGCCCAGTCGGCCGTCTCGCCCATCATGTCCAGCAGGCTTTGCACGCGTGGCATCACGTTTTGGGGCTGGGTGGCCTGCTCAGCATCTTCGCCGTCACGCAATTGGTAATCGATGCGCCAGACGTCGTCGGGCTGTTTGTGCACCAGCACCGTCGAGCCCGGGTTGCAGGGCGGGTCAAAGTACGCCAGCCGCTCGGTGGGGCGCGCGCTCTTCATGTGGATGTCGACGATGACGTAGCGGCCTTCGTAGCGGGTGCCCTGCAGCGCCAGGCCCAGGGACTCGCGCACCGTGCTGCGGCCGCCATCGGCGGCCACCAGCCAATCAGCTTGCAGCTGGTAGTCGCCTTCGGGGGTGGACAGCGACAACTGCACGCCGTCTTCATGCGACTGCAGCGCCGTCAGCCGGGTCTGCCAGCGGATGTCGATCAGCGCCGACAGGGCCTGCGCACGCGTCAGCAGGATATGTTCGATGTGGTACTGCGCCAGGTTCACCATGGGCGGCAGTTTCTGGTTATGGTCCTGCGGCATCGTGAAGTGCAGCACTTCGGTGTCGCGGTAAAAACTTCGGCCGCCAGTCCAGGGCAGGCCCACCTTCAGAAAGCCGTCCAGCGCACCCAGGCGCTGCATGATTTCCAGGCTGCGCCGCGAAATGCAGATGGCGCGGCTGCCGGCGCACACACCGTCGTCAGCTTCCAGCAGCACCACCGGCACGCCTTGCAGCGCCAGGCCGATGGCGGCGCAGTAGCCCACCGGGCCGCCGCCCACCACCACCACGGGGTGGCGCTGCCGCTCGACGCCCGCATCCAGCGGCGGCAATGGCGCCCCATGGCGCTCGGCTTCAAAGGGGTAGTTGACAAAATGGCGCATGGCGAGGTGGCATCAAGCCGCTGGCGTAGCCGCACAACGGGCGGCACCAGGGCGCGGCGCAAGCGGTTCAATGCAGGATGATAGGGTGCCCGCTGGCATTCGCTTCGAACCGAACCCCATCGCATCGACAAGCATTGCCGGAACCCACAAGGAAGCCCCATGGACCAGGAACTGGGTCGTCTGGAAGACCTGCCCCAAGACTACCGCGACGCCCTGCGTGCGCTGAACCTGGTGCCCCTGTGGCCCAACCTGCGCGGTGTGCTGCCGCCCGACAAACCGCGCCCCAAGACCCGCGCCACGCACTGGCCCTACCAGACACTGCGCCCGCTGCTGTTGAAGGCGGGTGAACTGACGCCCATCGAAAAGGCCGAGCGCCGCGTGCTGGTGCTGGCCAACCCCGGTCACGGGCTGGACAACATGCAGGCCAGCGCCGCCATGTACCTGGGCATGCAATTGCTGCTGCCCGGCGAATGGGCGCCGTCGCACCGCCACACGCCCAACGCTGTTCGCATGGTGGTGGAAGGCACGGGCGCCTGGAGCACGGTGGACGGCGAAAAGTGCCCCATGCTGCGTGGCGACCTGATCCTGACGCCCACCGGCCTGTGGCACGAACACGGCCACGACGGCGACCAGCCCGTGGTCTGGCTGGACGTGCTGGACCTGCCGCTGGTGTTCTACATGGAAGCCAGTTACCACATCAACGGTGGCCGCCAGACCCCCAGACCCCAGCACGGCGAACGGGCCTACGCACGCGGAGGGCTGGTGCCCACGCCCGTTTTTCAGCGCAATGCCGAAGGCGCGCGGCGCGCCTACCCCCTGCTGCGTTACCCCTGGGCCGACGCGCGCGCGGCGCTGGAATCACTGGCCGCCGACCAGCCCGATCTGGCTGCCGTGCAGCTGACCTACACCAACCCCGAAACGGGCGGTGATGCTGAAAACATCCTGGGCTTCTACGCCCTGATGCTGCGCCCCGGCCAGACCCTGGCGCTGCCGGCGCGCAGCCCGGCCATGGTCTTTCACCTGATTGAAGGCGCCGCCGCCGTGCAGGTGCAAGACCAGCACTTCACCCTGGCCGAAGCCGACACCTGCTGTGCGCCGGGCTACACCCCGGTTGCGCTGCAAAACCTGTCGTCCAGCGGCCCGGCCTTCATCTTCATCGCCGACGAATCGCCGCTGCACCGCAAGCTGGGGGTTTACGAAACCCGCGACTGAGCCCCCCCGTTTCCGGTGTTGCTGGCGCCGAGGCAAAGGGCAGGCACTAACATCGCGCCCCAGTGCACCCTGGGCGCCGCCCCCACCAAACTCCAGAACGGTGAAGCCGCTGCTTACCGCAGTGGCACATCGCCAAGCTTCAAGACATGAACGCCTTCATCTACAGATTGAGCCAGTCCCTGGCCTGGTTCGGTGGCCTGGTCCTGACGGGCATTGCCCTGTTGAGCGTGGCCAGCATCATCGGCCGCGCGCTCAGCGGCCTGGGCCTGGGCCCCGTGCCCGGCGACTTTGAACTGGTCGAGGCCGGCACCGCGCTGGCCGTCTTCTGCTTCATGCCCTGGGCGCACCTGAAGCGCGGGCATGCGATGGTGGATCTGTTCTGGAACGCCTACCCGCCGGCGCTGCAACGGGTGCTGTCGGTGCTGGCCGACGCCCTGATGCTGGCCGTGTGGTTGCTGCTGGTCTGGCGTATGGCGCTGGCCACCGAAGACTACTTGGGCAACGGTGAGGTCAGCTTCATCCTGCAGATGCCCGTGTGGTGGGGTTATGCGGTGTCGCTGGTGCCGGCCGGTTTTGGCTGTGTGGCTTATGCCTGCAGGCTGCTGGAATCGCTGGGCCTGCTGTCGCCTCCGGCGGGGTTCACCACATCGGCGGGGGAGCATTGATGGACCCGTTGCTGCTGGCCGCCTGGTCGTTTCCGGCGCTGATGGCGCTGATCTTCATGCGGGTGCCCATCGGCCTGGCCATGCTGGTGCTGGGGCTGCTGGGCAGCTGGCAGGTGTATGGCAGTGCGCCCCCGTTGCTGAACCAGATGAAGACCATGGCCTACGGCGCGTTTTCCAACGGGTCGCTGTCGGTGGTGCCCCTGTTTTTGCTGATGGGCCAGTTTGCCGCACTGGGCGGCATGTCGCAGGCGCTGTTCAAGGCCGCGGAAGCCTTTCTAGGCCACCGCAAGGGGGGTGTGGGCATGGCCGCCATTGGCGCTTGTGCCGGCTTCGGGTCGATCTGCGGCTC
>JAHECB010000053.1 GCA_024641925.1 Betaproteobacteria bacterium | reverse complement strand
GCCGTCGTGGCCTTGGTGAAGCAGGCCGCCATCGCCGCCCAACATTACGACACCTCGCCCGGCTTCGAGCTGGCCACACCAGACCAGTTCGTGGACATCGGCAGCTTCGCCGCGCAAGTGCAGTCGCTGTTTCCGGCCGGGCCCGTGAAAACCGCGGCAGCAAGCCTGGCGCAGGCGCTCTCCGGGCTGTGGCAGTACGGGGACTTTGACCGCCCCTGGCTGGACGAAAGCCAGATCTGGGATTTCCGATCGCAGACGCTGGGCCTGAACATCCTGTTCCCGGACCCGGCGCTGCAGGGCCTGTGGGACTGGCGTTCGCCCTATTACCTGTCGGGCAAGGTCGACCCCGACGCGCCGCCCGCGCAACGAAACGTCATCAACTTCCTGGCCGACCGCAGCACAGGCCGGGCGCCTTGGGTGCAGTTCATCGTCGAATACCACCGGGGTGTGGATTTTGTGGGTCTGCTGCCGGCCGACCCGCCATTTTTCCCGGTCTTCAACGCCCGCTACGAGCCCAAGTTGCCGCACCCGGGTGACAACGACAGGCCCACCACAGCCAACGGTCGGCGTTGATGAATGCGACCCGGCCAGGCCGGTTCGCACACGGGGGATTGAACAGCCCTGGCCCTGGACGCCCTTCGCCGCGCTGACGCTCAGCCCGGCGGGCGCCACCCCTTTTCAACTTTGCACCGCCACTGGGCAGGCTTGGCCCTGCACGCGACCGCCTATGCCGGGCTGACCCCGTTCCCGCCTCTGGCTGAAAGGCGCGGCGGCCCCGCCCATCGTCTAGCCATCGTCTGATCGCGCGCGACGACAGGGGCCAAAGCCGCGTCGCAATGCAAACCACGCTGCCGTGAAATGACTTCCATGCCGCACCCCTACCGGTGCGTTACCCGCAGGAGTCGTTTCATGAGCCAGGCCCCCATCCCTACAACGCAGATCGCGATCCTCGACACCGATCCGGCTGAATCGCTCAGCCAGATCGACCGCGAAGACCGGGCGCTGGTGCTGAAGGTTCTGAGCGCTGCGGTGTGCACGGTGGTGGTGATGCTGACCACCGCGCACACCGCCCAGACCGGACAAAGCGCCACGCCGGCATACGCATCGGCCGTCCGCCAGGCATTGACAAAGGCCGAACGGTCGCGCGTCACCTCCCCCATTGTGGGGAGCCTCCCACTCGAAGCTAGGGATATCCCTGAGCAAACACCTTCCCTACCATATGCATATGTGCACATTTATGCACGTCAATGAAGTCTCCGACCCACCACACCAAGGAACCACGATGAACACCGCAACCTCCTCAGCCGCATCTGCACCTGCTGCACCCCACACCCCCCGCGCCGAGGCCCGCGCCCAGAAGCACGGCCGCGACCAGCGCTACCTGGACCTGATGGCCTACATCGTGTCCAACACCATTTCCGGCGAAATCATGGCCGTCGAAAACTATTCCGAAATGGTGCCCTTGATGGGCGGCACCGACGCCAAGATCGAAACGGTCAAGCAGGCGCTGGAAGAGACCAAGCACATCCGCATGCTGGCCAGCCTGGGCAAGCGCCTGGGTTATGGCGTCAAGACCGAAATCGTCGAACCGCAGTGGCTGGCCATCCGCGGCCACTTCTCGGCCGCGGTCAAGAAGAAGGACCTGGCAGCCTGCCTGATCATCCAGGACCTGATGACGGAGACGATGGCCATCGTCCTGTACAAGACGCTGGGCCGCGACACCGACCCCGACACCGCGCAGGTGGCCGGCCTGATCCTGGCCGACGAGCTGGAGCACCTGGACATCGGCGTGCGCCGCATCAGCGCCATGCTGAAGGCCGACCCCGACACCGTGCACGACGCCCTGGCGTGGGCACACCACCGCGTCATGCCCGAGCTGTTCAGCATGATCAGCACCTCGTGCCACTCGCTGTGTTCACAGCTGTCGGTGGACTGCGGCGGCATCGGGCTGGACAGCATTTCCACCGACATCGAGATGCTGCGTGTCGACGCGCTGGACGCCTACATGGCCACGCTGGACGCCGTGGGCTTTGATCTCAAGGTGACGATGCCGCTGATCGCCAGCATGTCCGGCTACGGCGCCCAGCCGCGCGCCGATGTCGGCCTGCGCACCGACGCCGCACCCGGCTGCAGCACACAAGCCGGTCGCTGCTGCTGACATCGCAGATCACTTAACCAGCCCCCGCATCACTTGGAGCCTGCCATGCACGCCAATCATCAACAAAAGGTATTCAGCGACTACAACGACGCTGCCGCCGGCGGCAACGCCGGCCTGGTGGCCGCCACCGGCGGCGCGCGCTTTGCCACCTACAGCGCCGACGAAAAGGCCAACTTGCCACAAGACGCTGTCGACGCGTCATTCGGCTGCGGCAACCCCATGGCCTTTGCACTGGTGCGCCGCGGTCAGACCGTGCTGGACCTGGGCTGCGGTGCCGGCATCGACCTGATGCTGGCCGCGGACCGGGTGGGCGCCACTGGCCAGGTCATCGGGGTGGACCAGAGCGACCCCATGATCGAACGCGCCTGGAAAAACGTGCGCGCCGCCGGCCACCAGAACATCGACATCCGCAAGGGCCAGATCGAAAACCTGCCGGTGACCGATGGTTCAGTGGACTGGGTGATCTCCAACTGCGTCATCAACCTGGCCAACGACAAGCAACGGGTCTTTGCCGAAATCTTCCGTGTGCTGAAACCCGGCGGCCGGATGATGGTCTCGGACATCGTGGCCGACGACCTGCCCATCTGGATGCGCCGCAGCGCCATGCTGACGTCCGCCTGCGTGGCCGGTGCCATCTCCGAGGCGGAATACATCCAGCGCCTGTCGGCAGCCGGCCTGAGCCGCTGCGAGGTGGTGGGCCGCAACCACTATGAACCGTCGCAACTGGCGGCCGTCGTGCGCGACTCCCTGCCTGCATTCCTGGCACGCAGTTTTGTCGGCTGCATGGTGGCCGGCGCCACTGAAAAGCTGACCGGAACGATCAGCAGCAAATTCTGGAGCGCCCGTGTGCACGCCCGCAAGGACGAGGTGTTTGCATGAAGCCGCAAAACGTAAATGGTGCACCGCGCACCACTGCCGCCCAAGCCACAAACAGGTCCAACACCATGTCCAAACCCCAGCAACTTCGCGACCAGGCCTTTGTGGCCCAGCGCATCCTCGTCACCGGCGCCACGGGCTATGTCGGCTCGCTGGTGGTGGCCTCGCTGCTGCGCGACACCGCCGCGCAGATCATCTGCCTGACCCGCCAGCCCAACGACCGCGAGTCGCTGCTGGCGCCCATTGTCGAAGAGTGGGAAGCGCAGGCCCAGGGCTGCTGGTCTGACGCCGTCGACAGCCGCGTGCAGCAGATGGAGCTGCCCGATGACCTGGCCGACCTGCCCGACCTGGCCTCAGCGCTGGTGGGGGTGGACGAAATCATCCACTGCGCCGGTTGTGTGGACTACCACGACATGCCCAAGCTGCAGGCCGTCAACGTCGAGTTCACGGCGCATCTGCTGGTGCTGGCTCGCCGGCTTGAATTGACACGTTTTGTGTATGTATCCACCGCCTATGCGTCAGGCTACCAGCCCTTTTCAACTGCCGAAGCCGCCCTGCCCGAGCCGGTGCTGGACCCCACGCACTACACGCGCACCAAGCGCGAGGCCGAACGCCTGGTGGCCGCCAGCGGTGTGCCCTTTGTGGTGCTGCGGCCGTCGATCCTGATCGGCACCGCCGAGACCGGCCGCTACAGCGGCAAGCGCTACGGCCTGTACCAGCAGTGGATGGGACTGGAGCGCCTGGCCTGCGACCGCTACCACCCCGAATTCCACACCGTGGCGCCTGAACTGCCGTTGAACCTGCTGCATCAGGACGCCTTCTGCGCCGCCTTCAAGCTGGCCTACCACTGGCTGCCTGACGGGGCTTACATGAACATGGTGTCCGCCCCCGAGACATCACCGTCGATGCGTGTGCTGTGGGACATGTGGTTCGAGCTGACGCGGCCACAAACCGTCTACTACTACGGCAGCTTCGACGATGTGCCGTTCAAGGACATCCCCACCCGCCAGCGGGCCTACCTGACCTTTGCACGTGTGAACCTGGAAATTGCCAGCCACCACTGGCAGTTCAACACCGGCTGGCTGGACCAGTTGCGCAGCAAGGGCCTGCTGTTCCGCGACGCCACCACCCCCACGGTGCGCACCTGCCAGGACCGCTTCGTGGCCTCGTCGCCGCAGATCCGCAGCTACCTGCTGCGTTTTGCAGCCGAACGGGAAACCACGCCGCGTTATGTCGACGTCGTGCCCGAGACCGCGCCCTTGCCCCAACTCGCCGCCCTTTAAACCCCTCTTTGAACGGAACCTCGATCATGAAAGCCTTTTTTTCTTCGGCCCTGGCCGCCCTCACCCTCGGTGCTGCCCTGGTTGCCGGCCCGGCCGCCGCCACCGAATCCATCCTGGACAAGGTGCGCAGCGCCGGCGTGCTGCGCATCGGCACCGGCAACGACACACCGCCCATGAACTACATCGACGACACCGGCAAATGGACCGGCTTCGACGTGGAGCTGGGTGATGAAATCGCCAAGCGGCTGGGTGTCAAGGTTGAACGGGTCGCCGTCAACAACAAGACCCGCATCGCCTTCCTGGCCAACGGCCAGATCGACATGGCGCTGTCCAACATCAGCCGCACGTTGAGCCGCGAAGAACAAGTCGACTTTGTCGACCCGCCCTACCTGTTCACCGCCAAGGTGTTCTACGCCAAGAAGGGTCGCTTCACGTCGCTGGCGCAGCTGGGCGGCAAACGCATCGGCGTCAACCAGGGCTCCAACGCCTACACCGCGGCGCCGGCTGAACTGGCCAAGTACTCCAGCACCAAGCCCGAACTGGTGTCGTTCCAGAAAAACGCCGAGTGTTTCCTGGCGCTGAAACAAGGAAAGATCGACGCCTTCACGCAGGACAGCCCCATCGTCGCCGCCGTGGCCGGTGCCGAAGGCGTGGACTTCGAGGCTGTGGGTTCCGGCTACAGCCCGGGCCTTTACTCCATCGGCGTACCGCGCAACGACAGCCGCTGGCGTTATGCCGTCAGCGTGGCGCTGCAGTCCGTCATCAAGGACGGCACCTACGAGCGCCTGTACCTCAACTGGTTCGGTCCCAAGGGCCGCTTCCCGCTGGCGCTGAACGCACGGCCCCGCCTGCCCATGGACGCCTTCGGCGACATGTCGATGGTCTGGCCTGACTGAGAAGACAAGACGCTTCCTGCTGCGCGACGAAATCGTCATGCCCTCTGCGCCAACCCGAACCGATACCCCATTGAATCGCGCTGTCCCGAGCGGGCAGCGCCCAGGAGAACCCCGATGATCAATTGCCAATGTGTCTTCAAGCGCCTGGCCGGCCGCAACGTACTGGCGGGTGTTGACCTGCAAGTCACCCGCGGTGAAACCCTGGTGCTGTGCGGCCCCAGCGGCACGGGCAAGACCACCTTGCTGCGCGTCATCAGCGGCCTGGAAACCATCGACGCCGGCAGCATCCGTGTCGACGGCCTGCCGGTGGCGTCGGGCAGCGCCCGTGCCCTGAAGGGCAAGGTGGGCATGCTGTTCCAGCACTTCAACCTGTTTGAACACCTGAACGCGCTGGACAACATCGCACTGGCACCCCGCCAGGTGCTGGGCCTGAGCAAGGCCGAGGCGCATCGCCGCGCCGAACGGCTGCTGGACGACCTGGGCCTGGGCGACAAGGGCGGTCACTTGCCGACACAACTGTCAGGTGGTGAAAAACAGCGCGTGGCACTGGCGCGCTGCCTGGCCATGGAGCCTTCGGTGATGCTGCTGGACGAGCCCACCTCGGCGCTGGACCCTGCCCGCACCACGCAGGTGGCCTCGCTGGTGCGCCGTTTGAAACGCGACAACGTGGCCACCGTCATCGTCAGTCACGACCCGAACTTTGGCGCCCTGGTGGGCGACCGCGTGATGTCCCTGGACATGGGCCGGCTGGTGGACCTGGACGACGACGTGCCCTGCTGTGACCCCGTGCCCGGGTCGTTGGCACACGCCGCAGCCGCTGCCCGCGCCTGGCGCCCGGCGTCGATGTCCCAGGCCATGGCCTGACCGGTCACGGCTGAACCTGAACTCAAGAGCACCCCATGCTGCACTACGACTTCGACTGGTCCATCCTGATGCGACCGCAGTTTGTCGACCTGCTGGTCGACGGCACGCTGCGCACACTGGCGCTGGCCGTGGCATCGGGTGCGTTGTCTTTTGCGGTGGGCGCCCTGCTGGCCCTGGCACGCGCCTGGCCATCACGCGGGGTGCGGTGGCCTGCGGACACGCTGGTTGAAGTGGTGCGCAATGTGCCCGCCCTGTTCTGGGTGCTGTTTTTCTATTTTGTGCTGCCCGAACTGTTGCCGCAGGCCTTGGGCCATCAACTGCACACCTGGCCCGACTACGCTTTTGCAGCCGGTGTGATGGGCCTGGCCGTGGACAACGGCGCCTACCTGTCGGACATCATGCGCAACGGCATGGTCAAGGTCTCGCGGGGCCAGCGTGAAGCGGCTGCCAGTTGTGGCATGTCGGTGTGGCAAGAAAGCCTGTGCATCCTGTGCCCGCAATCGCTGCGCAGCATGATGCCGGCCATCGCCAACCGGCTGATCCACAACTTCAAGAACACGTCGCTGTGTGTGGCCATCTCGCTGCCTGAGCTGAGCTGGGCCACGCAGCAGATCGAGTCCATCACCTTCAAGGGCCTGGAAGTCACGGTGCTGGCCACGGTGATCTACGCCACCATTTCACTGTCGTTGGCGTTGGTGCTGTCGCGCTGCTACCCCAAGCCTGCCGCCACGCCACGGCGCGAGGCGGAACAGCTTGAGCTCGAGCAAGGTGCCCGCCATGTTTGACAGCGTCATGCCCCTGAAGCTGTACCTGATCGGCAGCTTCCCGCAAGGCCTGATCGGCGGGCTGGCGCTGAACGTCGCGGTAGCGCTGCTGGCTTTCATCGCCAGCTTTTGCCTGGGCCACCTGCTGGCGCTGGGCCGACTGAGTCGGCACCCCGCGCTGCGTCTGGCCTGTGGCGCCTACGTGGAACTGGTGCGTGCGGTGCCGCTGCTGATCGTGCTGTTCTGGTTCTTTTTCCTGATCCCCGTGCTGCTGCGCATCACACCGTCGCCCCTGTTGACGGCGCTGATCGCACTGACGGCTTATGCCTCAGCCTACCAGGCGGAATACATCCGCTCGGGCATCCAGTCGGTGGCGGCTGGCGAAATTGAAGCAGCCCGCTCCTTGGGGCTGTCGCCCCTGGCCACCTGGCTGCGGGTGGTGCTGCCGCAGGCGCACCGCCGCATGCTGCCCACCTACGCCAGCTACTTCACGTCGTTGTTCAAGGACACCTCGGTGCTGTACCTGGTGGGCTTGGTCGACCTGATGCAGACCGGCCTGATCGCGGCCGAACGGCACCCCGGCCGGATGCTGCAGGCCTACGCCACCGTGGGCGCCTTGTTTTTCATCGTCTGCTGGTTGGGCTCGCGCATGGCCAGCGGTCTGGAGCGCTGGCTGACACCCGGCGAAAACCACCGGCTCGCTGCCCAGCAGTCAACCCAACCTTCAACCCCACCCCGTTCACATCAGGAGACATCCCATGCACATGCGTAACCAGACCGAACGCCATTTTGGCGCCCGCATTGAATTCATCGAAGGTTTCAAATTCCGCTCACAGGCCTTTGAGGGCGACACGCTGCACGGCGCGGCCGTCATCACCGACGAGCCCGACCCCGTGGGCAGCAATGCCGGGCCCTCAACCCCGTCGATGCTGGCCATGGCCGTGGGGCACTGCCTGTCGGCCAGTCTGGTCGAAACCCTGCGCCACGCCGGCATCCACGTGCTGTCGTCCACCACCGAGGCCATTGCGGTGGTCACGCCCAACGCGGACGGCAACCCGCGCATCCAGCAAATCAACGTAACCATCAGCCCGGTGCTGGACAAGGCGTCGCGCAACATCGACCGCTGCATTGCGGTGTTCGAAAACTATTGCACCGTGTGCCAGTCGATACGGCCCGCGATTCCGGTGCACGTCAGCGTGCCCTACGTCATCCGCCAGGCCCAGCCCGCTTGATTCACGCTGCCTGATGCAAGGCGCTTGACGCAACAAGCGCCTTGCAGACCCCACCGTTCACCAGAGGTACCCCCATGTCCGAGACCACCCACACCACCGTCGTCACCGTCAACAAGCTGTGCAAGGCCTACCCGCACGCCGGCGCTCAGGTGCAGGTTCTGCAAGACCTGCAGATGTCCATCCAACGCGGTGAATCCGTGACTATTCTGGGCGTGTCGGGCACCGGCAAGTCCACGCTGCTGAACCTGCTCAGCGGTGTGGACCAGGCCGACAGCGGCCAGGTGGTGGTCGACGGCCTCGACATCACGCAGCTGAACACCGCAGGCCTGTCGCGCTACCGGCGCGAGAAAGTCGGCTTCGTGTTCCAGTTCTACAACCTCATCCCCACGTTGACCGCCTTGGAAAACGTGATGACGGGTTGGGAAGCCGCCGGCATGCCGGCAGCGGGCTGCGAGCCGGCATCGCGGGCCATGCTGGCCGCGCTGGGCTTGCCCAACAAGGCCGACAACTTCCCCGAGCAGTTGTCTGGCGGCGAACAACAGCGTGTGGCCATCGCCCGCGCACTGGTCAAGCAGCCTGCCCTGTTGCTGGCCGACGAGCCCACGGGCAACCTCGACCCCAAGACGGCCGACACCACCATCCGGCTGCTGCTGGAACAGTCACACAAGGCGGCGAGTGCGCTGGTCATCGTCACACACAACCCGGCCATTGGCGAATTCACCGACCGCACGCTGGTGATGCAGGACGGCGCACTGGTTGAACGCCAGCCGGTGCCCATGAAAGCCGCGGCCCGGTTCGGGAGAGCAGCATGATCGCGCGCCAACTCTTTGCTGGCATGCGCCGTGCGGCCTGGAAAATGAAGGGCCGGCTGTTTGCGGCGGGCCTGATCATGGGCAGTGCGCTGGCCATGTTTGTGGGCGTTTACAGCGCCATCGACAGCCTGTTCGACTCCCGCGCACAGTGGTACCAGGAACTGAACGTGGCCGACCTGGAACTGCGCATCGTGCCGGAAGACGCCAACAACATCCCGCACCTGGATGCCGTGGACGGTGTGCAGGCTGTGCAGCGGCGACTGGTGCTGCCGGGCAACATCGACATCAGCAACGGCAAAACAGGCGGCACCAAGCTGTACACGTTGATGATGGCGACTGAAGCCGTGCCGGCCATCAACAAGCTGCGCATCGACGAAGGCAGGAACTTCGACCCGCAGCACCCCAACGAGGTGGTGATCGAACGTTCGCTGGCGCAGCACCACGGCTACAAGGTGGGCGATCGTTTCCGACTGAACGTGGGCAAGGACCACTACGACCTGTCGGTGCGCGGCATCGCCACCTCACCCGAATTTCTGGTCGACAGCGCCAACCCCAACTTCTTCCTGCCCAGCAAGGGATCGCTGGGTGTAGTCTACGTGCCCTATGCGCTCATCCAGCCGCGGCTGGGTTACCAGCTGTTCAACAGCCTGTTGATCGACATCCGCGAAGGCGCTGACCCCAAAGCCGTTGAAGAGGCCGCCGTACAGGCCCTGGGCCACAAGATCACCGTGGACGAAAGCCTGCCGCTGCAGCGCCAGTTCGGGCACCTGTTCCTGGAACTGGACCTGGGCGCCTTCAAGATCTTTGTGCCCGCCATCGTGCTGATTTTTGTCATCACCGCGCTGGTCATCACGGTGTTCCTGATGCGCCAGTGGATCGACGAACGCAAGGCCGAGATCGGCGTGATGATGGCGCTGGGCTACTGCCAGCGTACCATCGTGGCGGCATTTGCCGTGCCCGCGCTGGCCATTGCGCTGATTGCCCTGGTGTCCGGCACCGTGCTGAGTTTTGTGATGCTGTACGGCTTTGGCATCGACTACGCCCGCGCACTGGGCCTGCCATCGCCCACCCTGGCGCTGCGTGCGCTGCCCGTGGTGCAGGGTTATGTCGGTCTGCTGGTGTTGCTGGGCCTGGCCACCGCCTGGCCCTTGCGTGGCATCCTGAAGCTGACACCCCGCGAAGCACTGCGGGGCAACACGCAGGACGGCGCCGGGCTGGCGGCCCGTGTCGGCGCCCGCCTGGGCCGCCTGGGCGGGTCGGTGGCGTGGCGGTATGCCGTGCGCAACCTGCAACGCGGCAAGGGGCTGGCGGGCCTGTCGGTGCTGGCCATTGCGCTGTCGCTGGGTGCGTCGCTGTCTTACTTTGTGTCGCTGACCTCGTTTGAACACAGCATCGTCAAGCGTTTTGCCGCTGACGACTGGGACCTGGCGGTGGATTTCCTGGCCCCTGTGTGGACCGACGAGCTGGCACCGATTCAGCAGACGGCCGGCGTCACCCGCACCGACCCCTACCTGCGCGGCGCCATCAAGCTGCGCCACGGCGACCGCGTGGAGCCTTCGTTCCTGCTGGGCATGGCACCGGCCGGCCCGGCCCGGCAACTGCAGTTGGTGTCCGGCCGCGCGCCCGGGCCCGACCAGGCTCAGGGCATTGCCATCGAACGCAAGACCGCTGCAGCATTGGGCGTTGGCGTGGGTGACGAAGTCACGGTGGACGTGCGCAACACGCGCTGGAAGGCGCGGGTCAGCGGCATCTTTTCCGGTGTGATGCCTGGCGAGTCCTACGCCGCACTGGCCGACGCACAAACCTGGTTCGACATGGACGGCCAGGTGACCGGCGTGTTCCTGAAGACGGGCGCCGCCTTTGCATCGGCCGACCCGCTGTACCAGGTCGACCGCGTGGGGCGTGTCACCCAGAAGGCCGGCCTGGTGAAAGAGTTTGTCGCCCACCTGCAGGAGATCGCCGGCATCATCTACCTGGCCTTTGCCTTCAGCCTGGTGGTGGCCGTGCTGTTCCTGTTTTCGACCACGGCCTACGGCGTACTTCGCCGGCTGGGCGAATACGCCACGCTGCGTACCGTTGGCTTTGCAGACCGCACCGTGCTGCGCATGATCCTGACCGAGGTGGCCTTGATCGGCGCGGTGGGCACGGTGCTGGCAGTGTTTGCCGGCATCGGTATCTCGCACGGCTTGAACGCGGTGCTCAGCCAGGCCTGGTTCCAGGTGGACACGCAGGTTGAACTGCGGGACTTCCTGATCGTGCTGCTGCCCGCGTGGCTGCTGTTTCCGCTGACGGCCTTGCCGCCGTTCAAGACCATCATTCGCGCCGGCCTTGTGCCGACGCTGCGCCGGAGGGCATTCGGATGAAAACGCAACGCACCATCAAGCTGACGCTGGCCATCGCCACGGCAATGCTGTCCCTGTCTGCAGCCGCAGCAACACCCGACGCCAGCACCGTCATCCGTGAATCCGAACAGCGCATCAAGAGCCACAGCGAAAAGACCGTGTACCGCATGGAACTGCTGGACGTCGACGGCCAGACGCAGCAGACGCGCGGCATCGAGCTGTACTACAAGCGCGACGGCCATGCGGAAACCTCGCTGTTCAAGTTCACCTCACCACCCGTGGTGCAAGGCACCGGCCTGCTGATTGCCGACACCGGCAAGACGGTGAACGACATCTGGATGTACCTGCCGGCCACCCGCCGCATCCGGCGCATCTCGGGTGCGGAAAAATCCAACTGGTTTATGGGCACCGAGTTCACGCACGAGGACTTTGAAGACTACAAGCCCGATGCCTACAGCTTCCAGCTGGACAAAGCCGACGCCGCCTGCGGTGACGGGCGGCACTGTGTGGTGGTCTCGGCCAAAGCCAGCGACGCCACCGAACGCGAAGCCTCGGGTTATGGCCAGAAGATCTACTGGATTGAAAAACAATCGATGTACCCGGTGCGCATCGACTACCTGGACAAGGCCGGCAAGGCGGTGAAGCGGCTGGACGTGCGCAAGCTGGTCGAGTCCGGCACCTACTGGCGGCCGCAGGTCTACGAGATGAAAAACCTGGCCAATGGCCGCGTCACACGGCTGACGGCGATATCGCGAGAGGTGGACGGCCAGGTGGATGATTACCACGTGTCGCAACGCTTCCTGCGGGCAGACTGAACATGAGCCATCGCGCCGTCATCGCCCTGTGCTCCGCAGCCACGGTCCTGCTGAGCGCGCCGATGCATGCACGGGCCGACGACCCCCAGTGGGGCCTGAAGGCTGCGGCGGGCGCCGCAGCGCCTTGGGCACAAGGTGAAGGCCGATCCCTGCGACTGACGCTGGAACCGTCGATGAAATGGCGCCTGGCTGACGTGGAGTTTCGTGTGCGCGAACGCATCCGCTGGCTGGAACAACAGGGCATGGCGCGCACCGACGCCGATGTGCGCGAATTCACCGCCAGCTGGCGTGGTGACAGCACCAGCCTGAGCCTGGGTGCGCAGCAGATCACCTGGGGCCGCATGGACATCGTGCGCGTGGCCGACCTGATCAACCCGGTAGACCAGCACGACCTCTTTGTCGAAGAGCTGCCACAGGCCAAGCTGGCCCGCTGGATGGCCAACTGGGAATGGCAGGACGGCCCACGCAGCCTGCAACTGCTGATGGCGCCCCGGCCCGGCATCGACCGCCTGCTCCGACAAGCGGCCGGCCTGCCGGTGCAGGCCAAGCAACCCGACACTTCAGCCGCCAACAGCACCTGGGCCGCACGTTACGGCTTTGAAGCCGGCGGCTGGTCGGCCGACCTGATGGCTGTTCACGGCTGGCAGACCAGCCCGAGTTTGGTGCCGGTGATGGACGCCGGTGGCCTGCGCTTGCAGGCGGCAACTTCAAAACAGAACAGCCTGGCCTTTTCAGCCGACAGACCGTTGGGTTCCACCGTGCTACGCATTGAAGGCCTGCACGCGCAAGTGGAACCTGACGCCCAGGCCGCCGGGCTGGGGCTTCAGGCGCATCGCCAGACCACGCTGGGCGCAGGTCTGGACGTTCGCCAAGGTGCCTGGTTTGTGGCCGGGCAGCTGGTGGCACAGTTCACATCGGGTCTGGCGACGGGTTCTGAACACACGGCCCTGCTCAGTGCCATCGTGCAACGCAAGTGGTTGCAGGACCGGCTGGCGGCACGCGCCTTGTTCATCCGCGATACCCGGTCTGGCTCTTCCTGGGGCTCGCTGCAGCTGTCCTTCGAGCAGTCTGCAAACGTGGTGCTGCAACTGCAGGCGGACCGTTTCCGCGGCGATTCCTCACTGGCCTTTGGCAGCCTGCGCAACCGCAGCCGGATCGCGGCGTCGGTGCGACTTCAGTATTGAGCCGGGCTCACTCCACTTGCTGCGGCGGGTAGCCGCCGCTTGGCCAGCCACACCGCATCAGGCCGGCGGGCAACACAATTGCGCCGCGGCACGAAAGCGTGCCAAAAGGCGCTCTAGCTTGTCGATGATGGTCGGGCCGTCCAGTTCGTATTCGGTGAAGCGCTGCACCCGGTGGGCACGCACCAGGCCGGCGCGCGCCAGGGATGACAGATGGCGCGACACCACCGACCGGTCCTGGGCCATCTGCGCCGCCACCTGCTGGATATTGGACCGGCCCTGCTGCAGCAGGATCACCACGATCTGCTGACGGACCGGTTCGCCCACGGCCTTGAAAAAGTCGGCGTCCATTGTGTCGGCCAGCGCCTCTACCGCCCGGCTTCTGGCCTTGGGTGTGGCGCGGCGGCGCGCCGGCACGGCGGCCTTGGTGATGGCGGCCTTGGGCTTTGCGCTCGTTCTGGCCTTCACTTTGGCCTTCACTTTTGCTTTTGGCGGGCTGGTCGACATCAACCGGATGTTAGCGGCCTGCGCAGGCCTTTCACGACATCAGCCGCCAGGCAGGTTCACCTCAACCCGCAAACCACCCGCGGGCGCAGACAGCATCTGCACGCTGCCACCGTAAAGGCCCACCAGCTCGTTCACGATGGTCAGCCCCAGGCCACTGCCGGGCACCGATTCGTCCAGCCGTGCACCGCGCGCCATCACCGTATTGCGTCGCTCGGGTTCGATGCCCGGCCCGTCATCGTCGATCAGCACCTGCAAGACGCGGCCACCGGTTGACTCGACGGCGCTTGCGCTGACCTGCACCGTGTGCCGCGCCCACTTGCAGGCGTTGTCCAGCAGGTTGCCCAGAATCTCCTGCAGGTCCTGGCTTTCGCCGGCAAAAGCCAGCTCAGTCGGCATCGGTTTGCACTGCAGGCTCAGGCCGCGTTCGGCATGCACGTGCTCCAACACACGCAGCAGTCCGCTGACCACCGGCTGCAGCGCTACACGCGCACCCGGAACACCTTGTGCCGCCGCGGCGCGTGAACGCGCCAGGTGCCAGTCGACATGGCGGCGCGCCACACCCACCTGCTCTGCCACCAGCGTGGCCAGGTCCGCACCTGTTTCCGGGCGCTGCTGCGCCACCACCGCCGCGCGCGACATCGCCGCCAACGGTGTCTTGATGGCATGGGCCAGATTGCCCGCCTGCGTGCGGGCCCGGGCCACCACTTCAGCGTTGCGGTCCAGCACGGCATTGAAGTCATCGATCAGGGGCTGCACCTCCAGCGGAAATTGGCCATGCAGCCGCTGCGCCGTGCCCGCGTGAACGGCCGCCAGCGCGCGCCGCAGCGCGCGCAAAGGCGACAGACCCATCGACACCTGCGCCACCGCTGCACCACAAAGCAGCACCAGCAGGCCGGCCAGCGACGCCGCCAGCACACCGTTGAAGCGGGCGACAGCCAGCACCGTGTCGCGCAGATCACCCGCGACGATCAGCCGCCAGGGCGTGGCCTGCCGGTCGTCGCGGGTGATGGTGCGTTCCACCAGCAGCAGCTGCGCATCGTCGGGGCCTGTCGTTTCATGTACATGCACCGCGCCGTCGGCCAGTTCGTCAGGGGGCAGCTGCAAGGTGGCGTCCCAGAGTGACCGTGACCGCCGCACACCCGCCTGCGGCGTCGGCTTTGCGCCGTCCACCTGCCAGTACAGGCCGGAATAGGGACGCAGCCAGCGCGGGTCACTCAGTGTCTGCGGGTCGATCTGCGGCTGGCCGGCCGCGTCGAATTCCAGCCGCGCGGTGACCTGGTCCAGTTGTGCGGTCAGCGTCTGGCTGAACTGGCGCATCACATGGTCACGGAACAGCCCGGCCAGCAGCAGACCCGCCAACACCAGCGCCACGGCCAACGCCACCAAGGTGGCGGCAAGCAAACGCACCCGCAGCGAGCGCGCCCCGTGGGAGCCCCGTGTCGTGCTCAAGCCTGTTGGGCCAGCCGATAGCCCATGCCGCGAACGGTTTCGATGGTCTCGGGCGGCAGTTTGCGCCGCAGGCGGCCCACAAAGACCTCGATGGTGTTGGAGTCGCGGTCGAAGTCCTGCGCATACAGGTGTTCCGTCAGCTCGGTACGCGACACCACGCTGCCGGGGCGGTGCATCAGGTAGGACAGCAGTCTGAACTCGTGGCTGGTCAGGGTCACCGGCTGCCCGTTGACGGTCACCCGGCCGCTGCGCGTGTCCAGCGTCAAGGCGCCCATCTGCAGCAGCGGCGATGCCAGCCCCTGCGCACGGCGGATCAAGGCGCGCAAGCGTGCCAGCAACTCTTCCATGTGAAAGGGTTTGGCCAGGTAGTCGTCGGCGCCGGCGTCGATGCCAGCCACCTTTTCGTGCCAGCTGTCGCGGGCCGTCAGGATCACAACGGGCACCGTCACCGCGGCCTCGCGCCAGCGCTTGAGCACGCTGATGCCGTCCAGTACCGGCAAGCCCAGGTCCAGCACCACCGCGTCAAAAGACTCGGTGGCACCCAGGTGGTGACCGTCGCGGCCGTTGTCGGCTTCGTCCACCACATAACCGGCTTCTTCAAGTCCGGCCCGCAACTGCGCGCGCAGGGTCGGGTCGTCTTCGATCAGCAGCGCCCTCATGGCAAGGTGGGCGGGTCGAACTTGTTCATCGGGTTGCCGCTTCGGATGACGCGCCTTTGCGCTCCGACTTGCGGTCTTCCTTGCGGTCGTCCTTCCGGTCGTCGTTGCGATCGTCTTTGCGCTTGACGCGCAGCACCCGCCCCGTGCTGGCGTCCAGCTCCAGTTTCAACAATTGGCCGTTGGCCTGCAGCAGCTTGACTTCATAGACCCAGCGGCCCCGTTCGCCCTCCAGTTCCAGTTCCAGCACCTGGCCGGGATGCGACTGCTGCAGGCGCTGCAGCAGCGTGGGCAGCGGCAACACTTCGCCAGCCTGTACGGCAGCGCGCGCACGCTCGTGGTCGTGCCGGTCGCTGGCCTGGGCGCTCTGCAGCGCCAGGCTGGCCCACAGCATGGCCAACAGCCCGGCACGCAGCCACGAGCTGCCGGTGGCTGCGCCGACGCTGGCGGAGGCGACAAAAGCTTTCACGCGCTGATTGTCGACGCTGGATCGTGAACGCCAGATGAACAAGCCCTTCAGCATCGGTTCAAGGTCCCAAAAGAACAATGGTCACCATCGACTGCTGCTGGCAGTCCACAACGGGAGCCATGATGGGATTGAGACCGGTATTCGGCGCGCGCCGCGGACCCTTGCGGTGCTTGGCGCATCTTGTCGCAGCCGGTGGCGTGTGGAGCCTTGCCCTGCTGGCCAGCGCGGCCCAGGCCGCCGACACCACGCCTGCGCGGCAGCTGCTACGTTTCAGCACGGCAGCAGGCGCGCCCGGACGAGCCGAGCAGGGGCTGGCCTTTTTCACCACCCCACACGGCGGCGAGTGGTCGTGTTCGTCCTGCCACGGCAAACCGCCCACCACGGCGGGCAAACACGCCAGCACCGGCAAGCGCATCGAGCCCATGGCGCCCGCAGCCAACCCCAAGGGGCTCACCGACACCGCCAAGGTCGACAAGTGGTTCCGGCGCAATTGCAAGGACGTGCTGCAGCGCGAATGCAGCGACGACGAAAAGGCCGATGTGCTGGCCTATCTGATCAGCCTGAAGCCTTGAGCCATCGCAACCTACCGAACCGACATCCGACAAGGACACCATGACGCACACCACACCCCGCCGCAGCCGCCTGTTGGCTGCACCGCTGGCCATCCTGCTGGGCCTGTTGGGTCTGTTGGCCACCACCGCCAGCCAGGCCGATGGCGGCCGCATGATGCCCCGCAACGCACCCCCGGTTTATGCCCAGGAATGCGCGGCCTGCCACATGGCCTACCCACCGGGTTTGCTGCCGGCGCCGTCCTGGCAACGCCTGATGAACGGGCTGGACCAACACTACGGCAGCGACGCGTCGCTGGACAAGACCACGCAGCTGCAGATCAACACCTGGCTGACCGCCAACGCCGGCACCTACAAACGGGTGCAAGAAGCGCCGCCGCAGGACCGCATCACCCGCTCGGCCTGGTTCGAACGCAAGCACCGCAAGCTTGACCCTTCCGTGTGGAAGCTGGCCAGCGTCAAGAGCGCCGCCAACTGCGGCGCCTGCCACACCGGCGCCGAGCGAGGCGACTTTGACGACGACAACCTGAAGCTGCCCGCGGGCATGGACCCGCGCCTGGGCAGAGCCTGGAACGACTGAACGCAAAAGAAGCGAGAAAGGCACAGCCATGCAAACCTCACCCCCCTACCCGACCGCCGGGGTAAAGCCAGCTGTCAAGGCAGCCGGCGCGCAACGACGTGTTGTTGACGCACCCACACGCATGTTCCACTGGCTCTTTGCGTTGAGCTTTCTGGGCGCCTACCTGACGGCCGAAGGCGAGCGCTGGCGCGCACTGCACGTCACGCTGGGCTACACCCTGGCAGGCCTGCTCGTGTTTCGGGTGCTGTATGGCCTGCTCGGGCCGCGCCATGCCCGCATGAGCCTGCTGCTGCGCAAGCTGGGCAGCGGGCCGACCTGGCTGCGCTCTTTGGCAGCGGTGCTCAAGCAGGGCCAGTTGCAGGGCATCAACTGGCGCCAGGGCCAGAACCTGGCGATGGCCCTGGCCGTTGTCGCACTGCTGGTGCTGGCGCTGCCGCTGACCCTGAGCGGCTATGGCACGTACAACGAGTGGGGCGACTTTCTCGGCGGCGACTGGCTCGGTGAAGTGCACGAATTTTTCGGCAACACCTTCCTGGCGGTGGTGCTGGGCCACATCGCCCTGATCGTCGGCCTGAGCCTGCTGCGGCGCCGGAATCAGGCGCTGCCGATGCTGACCGGCCGCGTCGAGGGTGCCGGCCCCGATCTGGCCAAACACAACCACGGTTGGCTGGCTGCGCTGACATTGGTCGGCATGGTGGGCTTTATTGCCTGGCAGTGGCAGGCAGCGCCCAAAGGACTGATCCCAACGCAGGACACGGCGCTGGCCTGGCCGGGGCGCGACCATGACGACGACTGACGGCCGCGCAAAAGACCCAGGTCAATCTTCAAATGCTGCCGTGGCCAGCGTGCTGACAAGCACCTTCACCCAGACACCCCGTGCGTTGGGATAACACAGGCGCCCGTCGGCGAAGGCACTTTTCCAGTACGACAACACCGTGGCTGGCGAATCGGGTGCTGTGAAGGCCATGCTCAACTGCACCTTTTCGCCCGGCAGCGTGTCGGGAATGGGCAACTGCTCGGCATCGGGCTTCAACGGCAACGCCAGATGCAGTTGCTCGCCCGTGCGCGCGTAGACGGTGATCTCTTCGTCCACACAACGCAACACGCGCCCCACCCACGGCACGCTGCCCACGTTCTGCAATTCCCAGGTCTTGACAAAGCACTGACCGGGCAGCACCAGTGCACCATCCGGAAACGACACGTCGCGCACAAACGCACTCTTGTCGCCGCGACGCTGGCGCGAACGCACGGTGCCGGCTACCGGCACACGTTCGTCGAACAGCACCTGCAGCAGCCGCAACGGATGCACCTGCAGAGCACCTGCAACGGCCGTGACGGTGTTCAAGGCCGGCAATTTGGCTGCGTCGGCGAGCAATGAATGCAGTGTCTGCCGACTGACACCGGCGCGGCGACACAATTCGCTTTGGGAGATGCCCAAAGCAGACAGGCGTTCCTGGATGTAGCGCGAAAAATGGTCACTCATAAGGCCAGCATTCGAGATGCGTACCGCGGGTCTTTTTCCGGGCTCTGAACCAGACCTTGGTACAGATCGCACTGTCCAACGATCTGGACACACTGAATGCTAAGCTGATCACTCGCTGTCATCGAATAACCAAATAAGAAATACCCGGCCTGCGCACGAAACAACCCATGCTCAATGATTTTGTGCCCAGCGACGGGCAGCGGCCGTGACTGGCACGGCCGCGTTGGGTGCAGGTCATCGGTGGGCGACCAGGCATGCCCTTGTGAGGGCCCAGACCAGGTCGCCCATGGACACTTCCTGCGTTCCGGAGGGTCTGTTGTTGGGAAACTGGATGCGCTGGTGCCGACCGACTCGCCGGCTGAATTTTTCAGGCTGCCTGGCACTGAGCGAAGCTGTGGGTGGGCAGTGCTATCAGCCCTGCCGGCATTCGGCGCCTTCAGCCTAGCTGCGGATCACGCCTGACCCGCGGGGTGAGATGTTGCGCGTCAAACGCGACGCTGCGTTTGGTCTGGCCCACCACGCCGCCTCGGCATGCACGGGCAGCACGGGTGCCGACCACAGCCAACTGCAAGGCGGTGGTCGGCGAATTCCTGGTCTCCAAGGGCGGCAACAGCCGGCACCGCATCGGACAACTGAAAGTGGTGACACTGCAGAGCCTGCGCGACCGCCGTGCTGCCGGTCAGCCCAAGGGCCGCCAAACAACGGTGCAGTGCCTGTCGGGTGATGCCCGCCCGTTGCACGCCTTGGCCAAGTTCTCCAGGGCGACTTTCCAGGTGGCATCACAGTTCAACCTGCAGGAGATGGTGGAACCGAACATCACACCTGAGGATGGCGTGACGCGGTACGCTGGCGACCGCACCCAAGGCCCGGCCTGCGCCATGGCCACCGGCGCGGGCACGATCCACCGCAACTACTTTGCGCCCGCGGGCGGCGGCCCGGGGCAAGACGGCGCATCGCCAGATCGACACCTTGGCGCCCTTGGGCGAGGCGCTGTCTGCGCACCTGGGCCTGCCGGCGCAGGCCCTGAGGGCCATGCGCAATGGCTACGCGCTGTGCACACCGAAAGGCCTGGATGCCATGGGCCAGCACTTGCAGAAACTGTCAGAGGCCGATCTGGACAGCCTGCGCGGCAAATTGGCGGTTGGTGTCCACCGGGATGTCGCGGTGACCGATGTGCCCGGTGCCGCGCCGCCCTTGGTGACACAGATCTATTGCTCGGCTTTGCCTGTCGCCTACAGCAACATCGAGGCAACCGCGTGGGAGCCGTTCGCCCGGCTGATTCTGGATGCAGGTTACCAAGCCACGATGCTGGCCGCTGCTGAGAACCTGCATCGCGGCGGGTCGCCGACAGTACTGCTCACCCGGTTGGATGGCGGCGCATTTGGCAATCCGGACGACGGATCGACGATGCGATGACCCTGGCGCTGAAAGCAACAGCGGCCGTAGGCCTGGATGTGCGGCTGGTCAGCTAAGGCGTGGTCGCGCCAGCCGTGCGACGCATTGAGGCCATGTGGCGGTCTTGACTGTTGCTGGCAACACGAGCCTGTTGACGCCTGGTTGTTGACGCCGACCGAAAACTGAGCCACTTTTGAGGGTTGTGCCGACCCAAAACTGAGCCAGGTGAACAACCTACCCTGCTGCATTTTTGTGCAGCAGAGGACGAGGAGTGATCACCATGGACATGA
>JAHECB010000317.1 GCA_024641925.1 Betaproteobacteria bacterium | reverse complement strand
CCGGAACGGGCGTGGGCGCCGGGGTCGGTGTTGGGTGGCGCCACCGCTGTTGCCGTTGCTGCCGCCCCCACAGGCCACCAGCAGCAAGCTGATGGCCAGGGCCACGGTGGTGTGAATCGACAGCTTGCGCATGTTGAACCTCTTGATGCGGGTGCAGCGCGGCCCGCACGGTGCACGCCAACGCCACATGCGGTGAACCTCAGCGACGCAGCGTTTCCGTACCGTCTCACACGCCAACCGGTGCTTCCTGCCCAGTCGGCGGACACCGCCTGTCAGAGGGTGAACCCAGCACTTGACGTGTATCAACCACCGGGTATGGTGCTTCGATTACGCTAGGAACGTCCCCAGGCTGGCGTGCAGTTGCGCGTGGCTTGCACGGTCTTTCAAACGGTCCAACCCGGAGTAGCCCATGGTCGAGTACCGCAACATCCTTGTGCATATCAGCGAAAGCCCGCGTTCCCGCGAAGTCCTGAACGTGGCGGCACAGTGGGCGCAAATCCAGGGCGCCAGCCTCAGCGCCGTGTTTGCCGTCGAGCCGCTGTACCTGGGCGCTTATCTGGGGCCTGAGCTGGTGCTGGCCGCCACACAGCTGGGTGAAGACAGTGAGCGCGAGCGCATCGCACGCGCCCAGGCGCTGACCCAGGAGGTGGCGCATGCGCACGGCATGGCCATTGACCTGCAGTGCCCTGCGGGTGACCCGCTGTCCGTGATGACCGCGCGTGCCCGCAGCGCCGATCTGGTGGTGCTGGGCCAGGCGTCGGACGACAGCGCCGGCGGCCTGTCGCGACGCTTTGGCTCCAGCCTGATGGTCAGCGCGGGTTGCCCGTTGCTGTTTGTGCCCAGCGTGGGCAAGGTTGAGCCCTGCGGCCAGCGTGTGCTGGTGGCCTGGTCGGCCACGCGTGAATGTGCACGTGCCTTGCGAGACGCGCTGCCCGTGTTGCAGCGCGCCGAAAGCGTGGAGTTGTTGCGCTTCGGACCACCCGCTGACAGTGAGGGTGAGCCGCTGGACGTGGTGGTGGCCTACCTGCAGTCGCACGGTGTCACGGCCAGCGTTGTGGTGCGCCCGCTGCGCGAGTTGTCTTTTGGCGAACGCATGCTGACGCCCACCGTGGTGGACGCCCCCGTGGCCGAATTTCTGCTGTCGCATGCCGCCGATACCAACGCTGACCTCATCGTCATGGGTGGCTACGGCCACGCACGTGCGTTTGAGTTGCTGCTGGGTGGTGTCACCCGCACCATCCTGTCGTCGATGACGCTGCCGGTGCTGATGTCGCATTGAGTCTGGCGTCGATGGCCGGTCGACTCGTTTCTGTCCGTGGGCACGCTTGTGGTCTGGCACCGACAAAACCGCAAATCCGATGGCCGTACGCGCTAAGCTCCGCGCCTGCTCAACCCCGAAAGGAAACTCATGGCAACGAAGAAGAAATCTGAACTTTCAACCGCCACCCAACACCTGGCCTCTGCGGCACAGGAAGTGGGTACCGCCATGTCGCACCAGGTCGACGCTGCGGGCGAAGCACTGGCCGCCGGCGTGAGCAAGGCCAAGCAGAAAGTCTCCAAGCGCCGTGACCAGGCCCGTCGCAAAGTGGGCGGTCTGCTGAAGAAGGCCGAAGCGCAGTTGAAGAAGGCCGAACGGCAGCTCAAGAGTGCGGCCAACTCGGCCCGCCGCTCGGTGTTGTCTGCTGAAAAGAAACTCGCAGCCTCCAAGGCCCAGGCCAGCAAGAGCATGGCGGCCTTCGAGGCCCGCGCCGAACGCAAGGCGCAAGAACTGAAAAAGGCGATCGAGCGCGAAGCGGCGGCCCTGAAAAAGGCGGCCATGAGCAAAAAAGCCCAGGCGGAAAAAGCCTTCAAACCCAAGGCCGCCGCGAAAACGGCGTCGGTGAAAAAGCGGGCAGCAGCGCCCAAGGCCGCCCCCAAAGCACCCGCCAAAAAAGCGGCGCCGAAAAAGGTGGTCGCCAAAAAAGCGGCAGCTGCCAAGACGGCCCCCAAGCGTGCTGCAGCCAAGAAAGCCGCGCCGCGCAAGACTGCCGCCAAGTAAGCGACGCGCTGCGCTGCCGTGCGTTGAGGCGGACGACCGGCTGGGCAGGCCAGCGGCGGCAACCGCCGGCTGCCTGGCGCTCAGCCCCCGCGGGCCAGAGCAGCGCGCAGTTTGTCCTTCTTGCTGGGCCGTTTGCCTTTCACGCCACCCACCGCCTGCTCGGCGGTGGCCACGGTGGTGGGCTCAAACCCCGGCACCTGCTCACGCGGCACACGCTGCCCCTGGCGCTTTTCGATCAGCCGAAAGTGCGCCTCGGTATCGGCACTGACAAAACTCACCGCCAGGCCCGTTGAACCAGCGCGGCCGGTGCGGCCGATGCGGTGCGTGTGATCATCGGCTGAACGCGGCAGGTCGAAGTTGACGACCACCGGCAGGCCCACGACGTCGATGCCACGGGCTGCCAGGTCGGTGGCCAGCAGCACCTGAACCTGGCGTTCACGAAAGGCACGCAGCCGGTCGCTGCGGGTGCCCTGGCTCATGTCGCCATGCAGTGCGGTGGCCGGGATGCCCAGCCGCACCAGCTTGTCCGATACCTGGTCGCTGGCATGGCGTGTGGCCACAAACACCAGCACCTGCTTCCAGCCCTCGGTCTGGATCAGGTGGCGCAGCAACTGCGTGCGTTGCGGGGCGTCGACTTCGATGGCGCGCTGCAGGATGTCCGGCGCCGGCGCCGGCGCCGGCGTGGACGACGGTGCGGGTGCGGCCTCGGGCTTGTCCAATAGGGGCGACAGGTCGGCCAGCACCGGCCGGTGCAGCAGGCTGTCGGCCAGCGCCTGCACCGCAGGTGCAAAGGTGGCTGACAACATCAGCGTCTGGCGTTTGGGTGGCAGCAGCGCCAGCACGGCTTTAAGTTCGTCGGCAAAACCCGGTTCCAGCAACCGGTCGGCTTCGTCCAGTACCAGCATGGCCACCTGGTCGAGCTGCAGCGCGTTGTGGTCCACCAGGTCGAGCAGGCGGCCGGGGGTGGCCACCACGATGTCGGCCCCGCCGCGCAAGCCCATCATCTGCGGGTTGATGGACACGCCACCGTAGACCACTGCCACTTCCAGCATCTCGGGCAGCCCGCGTGCCAGGTCCTGCAGCGCCTCGCCGACCTGCTGGGCGAGCTCTCGCGTGGGCACCAGCACCAGCGCCTGCGTGCGGCGTGGCCATGGGCGCTTGCTGCGCAACAGCTTTTGCAACACAGGCAGCGCAAAGGCGGCCGTCTTGCCCGAGCCGGTGGGTGAACGGCTCAACACGTCGCGGCCTTTCAAGGCCGGGGGAATGGCTGCTGTCTGGATGGGCGTGGGCTCGGTGTAGCCGCAAGCTTGCAAGGCCTGGACCAGGGCGGGGGCGAGGCCAAGAGATGCGAAGGGCATGGCGGCCTTTGGATGTGGTGGGAGACGGGACGTGGGGCCAGCGGGGCGTGATGCTGAGCGTGTGGCATCTCGCGTGGCGACGCCCGCCATTGTCACCGCTTCGTCGGACCAGTTCTTGGTGTGCGGTGGGCTGGGCGTCGAACGCTGTCCGCCAGCCTGCGTCCATACTCATCCATCGCATCATCAAGGCGCCTTTGCCCGCCAGCTGCCATGTCCTGCATTGCTGTCATTGACTTCGAGACCACCGGCATTTCGCCCGCTCTGGGCGACCGCGCCACAGAAGTGGCCATCGTGCTGCTGGAAGCGGGGCAGGTGGTGGGCCGCTTCCAGAGTCTGATGAATGCCGGGGTTCAGGTGCCGGCTTTTGTGACGCAGCTGACTGGCATCAGCAACAGCATGCTGGCTCAGGCGCCCGCTGCAGAACGCGTGATGCGCGACGCAGCGCGATTTGTCGGCGATACGCCCATGGTGGCGCATAACGCCGCATTTGACCGTAAGTTCTGGCAGGCCGAACTGGCCTTGGCCGACCTGCCGGCGCCGCAGCCTTTTGTCTGCACCGTGCTGCTGGCGCGCCGTCTGGTGCCCAACGCGCCCAACCACCGCTTGGGCACGCTGGTGGACTTTCTGCACCTGCCCCGTACCGGCCGGGCACACCGTGCCATGGCCGACGCTGAAATGGCGGCGGCCCTGCTGCAGCAACTGCGCCAGGACCTTTGCCAACGCTGGCAACTGGCGCAGGCCGACCACGCGTTGCTGCGGCGCGTGCAGGCCTGCAGCCGCTTGGCGTTGCCGGCGCTGTTGGCGCGCGAGGCGGCAGCCTGTAGCGCCAAAGTGGCGGAAATTGAGCGCTGAGCGCATAAAAACGCAGTTTTCTGGTCAGTGCCTTCTAGAATGCGCCGTCCCTGCAGTTGCGGGGCAATTCACAAAACTCAGGAATCAAGACGCATGGCAACCGCAAAAAAGACCCCGACCAAGGCAGCCGCCAAAAAGGCTGCTCCGGCAAAAAAAGCCGCTGCTCCCGCCAAGGCCGCAGCAGCCCCCAAGGCCGTTGACGCCTCCAAGCCGATCAAGACCGTGTTCAACAAGAGCAGCCTGATCGCCCATCTGGCCGCAGCCGCCACCGTTGATGCCAAGTCCGTCAAGGCCGTGATGGCCGCGCTGGAAAGCACCATGATGGCGTCCGTGAACAAGAAGGGCCTGGGCTCGTTCACACTGCCCGGTCTGCTGAAGGTCAACGTCATCAGCGTGCCGGCCAAGAAAAAGCGCACGGGCATCGACCCCTTCACCAAGCAGGAGCGCGTGTTTGCGGCCAAGCCCGCCACGGTGAAGATCAAGACCCGCGCCTTGAAGAAGCTGAAAGACGCCGCACTGTGATGTGACGTTGTGGGCCCGGGCGCAACGCCCGGGCTGATCCGCCGGGCCCGCCATCGCGAGGACCGGGCGGTGCTGTCGCTCTGACGCTCAGGCCAGCGGGCGCGGTGCGCTCAGTCCCGGTCGGGCGCGCCCAGGGGGAAGTAATGCCGAAACGGCCGTGCTTCATCCAGGGCACGGGCAAAGGCCGGCCAGGCCAGCAGGCGCGAGCGGTAGGCGCGCAGTGTGGGGTATGCCGGTGCAATCGTGTGCACCCAGTCGGCGTAGAACAGCGAAGGCGCGGCCGCACAGTCGGCCAGGCTCAGCGATTCACCGCCCGCCCAGGTGCGGCCCTGCAGGCGCTGGTCCAACCAAGCGTAGGCCAGGTCCAGCGCACGGTGGGCCTCGACCAGGGCTTTGTCCTTGTCTGCGCTGGTCCCCTTGATCGCCGCCAACACCGGTTTTTGCATCGCGGCCATCACGTCGTTGTCGAAAACGCGGTCCAAAAACCGTACCTCCAGCGCCAAGTCGGGATCTTCAGGTATCCAGCGCACACCGCCACCGTGTTGTTGCATCAGGTGTTCGATGATG
>JAHECB010000316.1 GCA_024641925.1 Betaproteobacteria bacterium | reverse complement strand
CTGACCACGCTGGAAATGCGTCATCTGAAGAAAAAGGGCTTTGCCGACCGCCGCCTGGCTAAGCTGATGAACACGCACCAGCACGCCGTGCGGGCCGCGCGCCATGCCCTGGGTGTGCGCCCGGTCTACAAGCGAGTGGACACCTGTGCGGCCGAGTTTGCCACGCAGACCGCTTACATGTATTCGTCCTACGAAAACGCCGATGGCGAATGCGAAGCCGAACCCACCAACCGCAAGAAGATCATGGTGCTGGGTGGTGGCCCCAACCGCATCGGCCAGGGCATCGAATTTGATTACTGCTGCGTGCACGCCGCATTGGCCATGCGCGAAGACGGGTACGAGACCATCATGGTCAACTGCAACCCTGAAACCGTGTCCACCGACTACGACACCAGCGACCGCCTGTACTTCGAGCCGGTGACGCTGGAAGACGTGCTGGAAATCGTCGACAAGGAAAAACCGGTCGGCGTGATCGTGCAATACGGCGGGCAGACGCCGCTGAAGTTGGCGCTGGACCTGGAACGCGCCGGCGTGCCGATCATCGGCACCAGTCCGGACAGCATCGACATGGCCGAAGACCGTGAACGCTTCCAGCAACTGCTGCACAAGCTGGGCCTGAAGCAGCCGCCCAACCGCACCGCGCGCACCGAAGACCAGGCACTGGCGCTGGCCCATGAAATCGGCTACCCGCTGGTGGTGCGCCCCAGCTATGTGCTGGGCGGCCGCGCCATGGAGATCGTGCACGGCGACAAGGACCTGGAGCGCTACATGCGCGACGCGGTGAGGGTCAGTGAAAAGTCACCGGTGCTGCTGGACCGCTTTCTGGACGACGCCATCGAAGTGGACGTGGACTGCATCAGCGATGGCGAGCAGGTGATGATCGGCGCCATCATGGAGCACGTTGAAGCCGCTGGTGTGCACAGCGGCGACTCGGCCTGTGCCTTGCCGCCCTATTCCCTGAGCAAGGCGCTGCAGGACGAAATGCGCCGACAGGCCACGGCCATGGCCAAGGCGCTGAATGTCGTGGGCCTGATGAACACGCAGTTTGCGGTGCAAGGCGAGGGCGATGACGCCGTGGTCTACGTGCTGGAGGTGAACCCGCGTGCTTCACGTACCGTGCCGTTTGTCAGCAAGGCCACGGGGCAGCCGCTGGCCAAGATCGCGGCGCGCTGCATGGCGGGCCAGAAACTGCGTGATCAGAAAGGTGTGCACGGCGAGGTGGTGCCGCCGTTTTTCAGCGTCAAGGAAGCCGTCTTCCCGTTCAACAAGTTCCCGGGTGTCGACCCCATCCTGGGGCCTGAGATGCGGTCCACCGGCGAGGTCATGGGCGCAGGCCTGACATTTGGCGAGGCCATGCTGAAGAGCCAGCTGGGTGCCGGCTCGCGGCTGCCCGATCGCGGCACCGTGGTGCTGACCGTGAAAAACAGCGACAAGGACCGTGCGGTAGCCGTTGCGCGCGATCTGGTGGCGCTGGGCTTTCAGGTGGTGGCCACCAAGGGCACGGCGGCGGCCATCAGCGCGGCGGGCCTGCCGGTGCGCCTGGTCAACAAGGTCAAGGACGGCCGGCCGCACATTGCCGACATGGTCAAGGCGGGCGAGATCCAGCTGGTCTACACCACGGTGGATGAAACGCGCACCGCCATCGCCGATTCGCGCTACATCCGCACCGCGTCGCTGGCGCACCGGGTGACTTACTACACCACCATGGCGGGCGCTGAAGCGGCCACGGAAGCGCTGAAGCATCAAAGTGATCTGGCGGTGTTTTCGCTGCAGGAACTGCACGCGCGCCTGGTCGGCCACCACACTGGCGAACTGCACTAAAATAAATGTTTTGTTGTCCGCCGCACCTGACCCTTTTGGGGTCGGCTGCGGCGGTTTCACTTTTTCTTCAGGACCCTTGGCATGACCACCATCCCTTTGACCCAGCGCGGCGCCGACCTGCTGAAGGCAGAATTGCACCGCTTGAAGTCCGTGGAACGCCATGCCGTGATCCAGGCCATCGCCGAGGCCCGTGCGCAAGGCGACCTGTCCGAAAACGCGGAATACGACGCGGCCAAGGACAAGCAGGGCTTCATTGAAGGTCGCATCAAGGAACTGGAAGGCAAGTTGGCGGCCGCGCAGGTCATAGACCCCAGTGCGCTGGACGCTGGCGGCAAAGTGGTTTTTGGTGCCACCGTGGATCTGGAAGACCAGGACAAAGGCAGCAAGGTCACCTACCAGATCGTGGGTGACGACGAGGCCGACCTGAAACAGGGCCTGGTCTCCATCAGCAGCCCGATTGCGCGCGCCCTGATTGGCAAGGAAGAGGGTGATGTCGCCGAGGTCCAGGCCCCGGGCGGTGTGCGCCACTGGGAAATCATGGCGGTTCGGTACGCCTGAGCGGCTGACGCGCCAAGGGCAGGCTGTGAAGGACTGGCCGGCGCGCGTGCGGGTTTTGCTGCCGGCCGTATGGCTGGGAGCGATGTTGTGTGTGGCGCTGATCGCCACCCCCGCGGGCTTTGCGCTGCTGCCGCGTGACCTGGCCGGCGCCATGGCCGGACGCATCCTGGGGCAGGAAGCCAGGCTCAGTCTGGCATTCGGCGCAGCGCTGCTGCTGCTGGAGCGCTGGCGCATCCGTTCGCTGGGCGATGCTGTTGCCGCATCGCCCTTTTCACCGGTCACCTTGTTGGCGGCAGGCGCCGTGTTCTGTACGGTGCTGGGCTACTTTGCACTGCAAACGCCCATGGCCCAGGCCAGGGCCGGGCAGAGTGCACTGAGTTTTGGCCAGTGGCACGCTGTCAGCCTGGCGTTTTATGGCCTGAAGCTGGTATTGGTGGCCGCCTTGGCCTGGCGCGGCGCCGCGCCGGCCAGCGCCGTTGTTATTCGGCCGCCTTCTTCTTGACGCTGGTGATGCGCTGGCGCACACGCTTGACCTGTCCGCCCGACGCGACCCGTTCATTGCCGAACACTTTCAGCTTCTTCACGGTGGCGCGGTGGTTGCCACTCTTGGAAAAACTGACGATCTTGACCGTTCGTGGCCCCGGCATGCGGTCTTCACGCACCGTCTTTTCCTTCGGGGGGATGGGGCGCCACAGCACCAGCAGCTTGCCGATGTGCTGGATGGGCGCGGCCCCCAGCGACTCGGCCAAACTGGCCAGCATGGCGCTGCGGGCATCGCGGTCGTCGGAAAAAACGCGCACCTTGATCAAACCGTGGGCGTTCAACGCCTGGTTCACCTCGCGTTCGACCGCGGGGGTCAGGCCGTCGTTGCCGACAGCGACCACGGGCGTCAGGTGATGGGCGGCGGAGCGGTGCTCCTTGCGTTGGGCGGGGGTGAGCTGGATGGCGGGCATACCCGTATTATCGACTGGACATGAAAGTCATCACACAAAGCAAGAAAGTCAACAAGGCGTGGCTCAACGAGCACGTCAATGATCCCTACGTCAAACAGGCGCAGCGAGAGGGCTTTCGGGCGCGTGCCGCGTACAAGCTCAAGGAGATCGACGAGACGATGAAGCTGCTGAAACCGGGCCAGGTGGTGGTGGACCTGGGCTCAGCGCCTGGGGCCTGGAGCCAGTACCTGCGCCGCAAGTTTGCGGTCGGCGGCGCGGCGGTGGGGGAATTGCGGGGTACGGTGATTGCGCTGGACCTGCTGCCCATGGACCCGATTGAGGGCGTTGTTTTTCTGCAGGGCGACTTTCGCGAGGCCGCGGTTGACGAGGCTTTGGTGGCCCTGCTGACCGGTCGGGCCGTGGATGTGGTGGTGTCTGACCTGGCCCCCAACCTGTCAGGCATTGAGAGCACCGATGCGGCGCGCATTTCGCATCTGGTGGAACTGGCCGTTGACTTTGGCGTCCGTCACCTGCGTGAGGACGGCGCGCTGGTCTGCAAGGTCTTTCATGGCAGCGGCTACGGGCAGCTCGTCAAGCTGTTCAAGGACACCTTCCGGGTCGTCAAACCCATCAAACCCAAGGCCAGTCGGGACAAGTCGTCAGAAACCTTTCTGGTCGGGATGGGACTCAAGTCGCGTTAGGGTCGGGGCTTCAAAGTATTTTCAAGTGACGTCTCGGGCCAATACCGGCCCGTTGCCGCGCTTGATTCGACTGATGCAAACCCTTGACTACCCTAGAATGATCCCCATATGCCGTGGAGTCCGAGCGCGCCACTTCTGGTGCGCCGTGCCGCCGAACTTCAAGAAGGAGCCGCGGTGAACAATCAATGGTTTTCGAAGGTTGCTGTATGGCTGGTCATTGCCATGGTGCTGTTTGCGGTGTTCAAGCAGTTCGATCGCAGTGTGGCAACAGGCGGCCAGATCGGGTATTCCGACTTCCTTGAAGAGGTGCGAAGCCGACGCATCAAGTCGGTCACTCTGCAGGAAAGCGGCGGTGGTGGAACCGAGATCATCGCTGTTACCAACGATGACAAGCGCCTGCGCAGCACGGCCACGTTCCTGGACCGCGGTCTGGTCGGTGACCTGATCAGCAACAACGTCAAGTTCGACGTGCGGCCCCGTGAAGAGCCGTCGCTGTTCATGAGCATCCTGGTCAGCTGGGGCCCGATGATTCTGCTCATCGGCGTGTGGGTCTACTTCATGCGGCAAATGCAGGGCGGCGGCAAGGGCGGTGCTTTCAGCTTCGGCAAGAGCAAGGCGCGCATGCTGGACGAGGCCAACAACACCACCACCTTCGCCGACGTCGCTGGTTGCGACGAGGCCAAGGAAGAGGTCAAGGAGTTGGTCGACTTCCTGAAGGACCCGCAGAAATTCCAGAAGCTCGGTGGTCGTATTCCGCGCGGTGTGTTGCTGGTGGGCCCGCCGGGCACGGGCAAGACGCTGCTGGCCAAAGCCATTGCCGGAGAGGCCAAGGTGCCGTTCTTCAGCATCAGCGGCTCGGACTTTGTTGAGATGTTCGTGGGTGTGGGCGCGGCGCGTGTGCGCGACATGTTCGAACAGGCGAAAAAAAGCGCACCTTGCATCATCTTCGTCGACGAAATTGACGCCGTCGGCCGTCACCGGGGTGCTGGCCTGGGCGGCGGCAACGACGAGCGTGAACAGACGCTGAACCAGATGTTGGTCGAGATGGACGGTTTCGAGACCAACCTGGGCGTCATCGTGATGGCGGCCACCAACCGGCCCGACATCCTGGACCCGGCGCTGCTGCGTCCCGGCCGTTTTGACCGTCAGGTCTACGTGACCCTGCCCGACGTACGAGGCCGCGAGCAGATCCTGAACGTGCACATGCGCAAGGTGCCGGTGGGGCAGGACATCCGTGCCGACATCCTGGCCCGCGGCACGCCCGGGTTCAGCGGTGCCGACCTGGCGAACCTGGTCAACGAAGCCGCCTTGTTCGCCGCCCGCCGCAATGGCCGGGTGGTGGAGATGGTCGACTTCGAGAAGG
>JAHECB010000315.1 GCA_024641925.1 Betaproteobacteria bacterium | reverse complement strand
ACTCTTTCGGCCTGGGGCACGGATGTGCTGATCAGCCCGAAAGAGTCGACGGCCTTGCGTTGGCTGGCCAGTTTTGCCGTTCGCCGCGCAGATGCCGTCACGACGGTGGCCGCACACATGAATGCTGCGGTGGCAGCCTTGGGCGTGCCGGTCGAATCGGTCAGTGCGGTGCCATTTGGTGTGGATGTCCAGCACTTCCGACCACCCGCCACGGCACGGCTCGAACACCAACCGCTGCGGTTGATCTGCACCCGCAATTTCGGCCCCATCTACAGCGTGCACACGCTGATCGAGGCGCTGGCGCATTTGCAAGGGCGTGGCATGCAGTTCCAGGTCGACTTGGTGGGCGAGGGCCCTTTGCGGTCGGACCTGGCGTCGCAGGTCAAGGCGGCAGGTCTGGCGTCGTCGGTCACCTTCCACGGGCACGTGGACCACGACCGCCTGGCCATGCTGCTGGCCGCCGCCGACATCTTTGTAACGCCAGCGCTTTCCGACGGCAATAACGTGTCGTTGAACGAGGCCATGGCATGTACCTGTTTCCCGATAGCCACGGACATACCGGCCAATTCGCAATGGATCGACGACGGTGTCAACGGGCTGCTCTTTGCTGCGGGCGATGCGGCCGATCTGGCACGCGCCATCGAGCGTGCTGCCCAGGACGGGGCGCTTCGGCAGCGTGCAGAGGGGCTGAACCGCCAGATTGTTGAAACGCGGGCTGACTGGCGTGTGTGTGTCACCCGCATGCAGCAAACCTATCGGACCGCCATGAGCAAGGTCGCACAGCGATGAAGCGTCTTTTCATCTTCGGCACCGGCGCACACGCCCGCAAGGTCTACCACTGTGCGGTGGGTTGTGGTTACGAGGTCGTCGCATTTGTGGACGAAAACCCCCAAGCCAGCGCGCCCATCCCGGGATTGCCCGTCCTGGCTGCAGATGCGCATCTGCAGCCCGCCCCGGGTGACGCCCTGTTCGTGGCCATTGGAAGGGCCGATGTGCGGCATCGGTTGATGGCGCAGTGGGGTGCACGCGGCTGGGCCTTGCCGGCACTGGTGCATGTGGCGGCCTGGGTGGCACCGGACGCCCAATTGGCTGAAGGTGTGCTGGTTGCTGCGGGTGCCGTGGTGGACACGGCTTCAACGATCGGTCGCGGCGCCATTGTCGATATCGGGGTGTTGGTCGACCATGAATGTGACGTCGGCGCCTTCAGCCACTTGCGGCCCGGTCAAGTCCTGGGTCCGCGATCGCGCGTGGCCGCTGCGGTTTGACCGCGACCAAGCCCTGACCCCGAGATGCGAATCCTGTACATCAACCACTATGCTGGATCGCCACGGCATGGCATGGAGTTCCGGCCGTACTACCTGGCCCGCGAGTGGGTGCGCAATGGCCACGTCGTGCAGATGCTGGCCGCTTCGTTCTCGCACGTTCGGGCCCAGCAACCTCAGGTTGCTGGGCAAGACATCACCGAGCCCATGGTGGAGACGATAGACGATATCGACTACCGCTGGTACCCGACACCGCCTTACGCGGGCAACGGCCTTAGCCGCGTGATGAACATCTGGTCATTCTTGCGCCAGGTCTGGTGGCAGACGCCGCAAATCGTTGGCGCTTTCAAACCCGACGTCGTCATTGCCTCCAGCACCTACCCGCTGGACATCTGGGTGGCGCGCCGCCTGGCCCGACTGGCCAAGGCCAAGCTGGTGTTTGAGGTGCACGACCTGTGGCCGCTGTCACCCATCGAACTGGGCGGCATGTCGCCGCGCCACCCCTTTATCCGCTTGTGCCAGTGGGCTGAAGACACGGCTTACCGGGATGCCAATGTGGTCGTGTCGATGTTGCCCCGGGTCGCTGATCATATGCAGTCCCATGGCTTGGACCTCAAACGCCTGCATATCGTGCCGAATGGCATTTCGCCTGACGAGTGGTCGGGCGAGAGGCTGCCCTTGCGCGATGACGTGCGGCATTTCATCGAACATGAACATGAACAAGGTCGATTGGTTGTTGGTTATGCCGGCTCCCATGGCATTCCCAACGCGTTGGACCATCTGCTGGATGCCGCAGCATTGATGCGCAACGAAGCGGTGAGCTTCGTGCTGGTTGGCGACGGCATGGAAAAGACTCGCCTGCAGAGCCGAGTCACTGCGGCAGCACTGGATCGAGTTCGACTCTTCGCGCCAATTCCAAAGGCCCAGGTGCCCGGTTTCCTGGGTTTGATTGATGTTGCGTACATCGGCTGGCTGCGCAGCCCGATTTACAGATTCGGCATTGCGCCGAACAAGTTGCTGGACTACATGATGGCGGGGCGCGCCGTTCTTCATTCCGTCGAGGCCGGTAACGACCCCGTTGCGGAGTCTGGCTGCGGGGTGACCGTAGCGCCAGAGTCGGCTGACGCGATTGCGGATGGCCTGCGTCAGATGGCGGCGCTCAGTGCTGAACAGCGTGTGGCGATGGGCGATCGCGGCCGAGTCTTTGTCTGCGCCAACCATACCTACCCGATACTGGCACGCCGCTTCCTGGACGCCTGCACATGATCTTGTCATCAGCATGAATGAAGAAACCGACGCGGTTCGGAGCCGCTACGCTGCCCGTGCTGCGCATGTTGATCCCGATCGCTACAGCCTGCTTCAGGCTGCCAATTGGCAGACGGTGCAGGAGCGTCAACGGGCGATGCTCAAGTTGTTTTCGGCGCAAGGACTTTCGAACCTGTCGCATTTGCAACTTCTGGAAGTGGGTGCCGGATCCGGTGGGAATTTGCTCGAGCTTCTCAGGCTGGGGTTTGCACCTGAAAACCTGGTGGGCGTGGAGCTGTTGGAGGAACGGGCTGCCGTTGCACGACGTACCTTGCCACAGGTGCTGCGCTTTCACGCTGGCGACGCCCTGGCGCTGGACATCCCGCCGGGCAGTCTGGACGTGGTCTACCAGTCCGTCGTTTTCTCTTCGTTGCTGGACGACGAGTTTCAGACTCAACTGGCGCAGGCGATGTGGCGTTGGCTGAAGCCGGGCGGTGCGGTGCTCTGGTATGACTTCACGTACAACAACCCGTCCAATGCCGACGTGCGGGGTGTTCCGTTGGCCCGGGTGCGTGCGCTGTTCCCGAAGGGGCAGGTTCGTGCGCAGCGGGTCACGCTGGCGCCACCCATCGCGCGCCGTGTGGCGGCGGTGCATCCTGCGCTGTACACGCTTTTCAACCTAACGCCATTGCTGCGCACCCACTTGCTGGCCTGGATTGCCAAGCCGACGACCAGCGCCCCAGGTGCCGTATGACCGGGGGCATTCGTGTTGTACTGCCGTCCTGGCCTTCGGCCATTGAGGTCGGCGAGAATAGAGGTTGGTTGCTGAACCGCTCGTTCGCAGGCATTACAGCCTCCATCCGCAAAAGCGCCATCTCGGCCGAGAATTCTTGCAGCGCATCTGGTCCGACGGACCCACCCATCATATGAAGCCAGCTTTTTTGCCCTTTGCATTGCCTGAAATCGGTGATGAAGAAGTCGCGGCCGTTTCCGAGGCCCTGCGCTCGGGCTGGGTGACAACGGGGCCCAAGACCAAAGAATTCGAGCAGCAGTTTTCAGCCTTTCTCGGCGGTGGTGTCGATAGCATCGCCGTCAACTCGGCCACGGCGGGCCTGCACCTGGCGCTGGAAGCGCTGGGCATCGGGCCCGGTGATGAGGTCATCACCACGACCTTGACGTTCACCGCGACCACCGAGGTGGCACGTTATCTGGGGGCTGACCCGGTGCTGGTGGACATCGATCCTGTCACGCTCAACATCGACGTGACCAAGTTGCGCGCAGCGATCACGCCCCGCACCAAAGCGATCATGGCTGTGCATTACGCCGGTTTGAGTTGTCCAATGGATCAGATCCTGGCCTTGGCGCAGGAATACGGGCTGAAGGTCGTTGAAGATGCGGCGCATGCATTGCCCGCCACTTGCGGGGGCATCCTCGTCGGCCAGTTGCAATCCGACGTGACCGTGTTCAGCTTCTATGCCAACAAGACCATCACCACCGGTGAAGGTGGCATGGTGGTGACAAGAGATGCCGCGTTGGCCCATCGCATGAAGGTGATGCGCCTGCACGGCATGAACCGCGACGCCTTTGACCGCTTCACGTCCAAAACGCCAGCCTGGTATTACGAGGTCATTGCCCCTGGCTTCAAGTACAACCTGACGGATATCGCCTCGGCCATGGGCATCCAGCAGCTTGCAAAACTGCCGCGCTTCCTGGCGCGCCGCCAGTATCTGGCGGCGCGGTATTTCGACAAGCTCGCCGCCTTGCCCCTGGTGCTGCCTGCCGACGCACCCCAGGGCGACGTGCACGCGTGGCACCTGTATGTGGTGCGGCTCGCGGCAGGCGCCAAGGTCAGCCGCGACGAGGTCATTCAGGGCCTGTCGGACCGCGGCATTGGCAGCAGCGTGCACTATGTGCCGCTTCACCGTCACCCCTATTGGCGCGACCGCTACCAGCTCACGCCCGACATGTTCCCGCAAGCCGATGCGGCCTACCAGTCCATGGTCAGCATTCCGCTGTTCACGGCCATGAGCGACGCCGATCAGGACCGTGTCGTCGACGCGCTGCAAGACATCCTGGGCTGATGCTGAAACGCGCCTTCGACATCTTCTTTGCCACTGGCGCACTGTTGGTGCTGTCGCCGCTGTTGGCTGTGGTGGCGTTGTGGGTGAAGGTGGATTCGGCTGGTCCGGTGTTTTTCAGGCAGCAGCGCGTGGGGCGCGGCGGGCGCGTCTTTCTGATCTACAAGTTCAGAAGCATGGCCCTGGACGCCGAGGCGCGGGGTTTGCCGGTCACGGTGGGTGCGGATGATCGGATCACCCGATCGGGGGCGTTTCTGCGCCGCTACAAGATTGATGAATTTCCACAATTCTTCAACGTGCTGATCGGCGACATGAGCGTGGTTGGCCCTCGACCCGAGGTGCCGCGCTACGTGGCGTTGTACCCGCCACATGTACGCGATGTGGTGCTCAGCGTACGCCCGGGTATCACGGACTTGGCGTCCATCGAATACCGCGACGAAAACGAGCTGTTGGGCCACAGCGCTGACCCTGAGCGGACCTATGTCGAGCAGGTCATGCCGGCCAAGCTGGCATTTTGTGAGCGCTACGTGCGGGAGCGCACGTTTCTGGGCGACCTGGCAATCATTCGCCGTTCGTTTGCGGTGTCTTTTTCGCGCCGTTGAATCAGGGCGCGCACAGCTCTCTGGAGCCCAGGTTGACGGCCCCGTTGACCGATTCTGCCGCCTTGAACTCCGGCACCAGATTGCGCAGCGTGCGCAACATGGTTTCGGTGTCGTTGCTGTCGCAAGCCGCGCTCAGCGAGGCCAGCATCTTGTCCAGCAACACGGGGTCGATATAACGCTCGCGCGCGCACAG
>JAHECB010000314.1 GCA_024641925.1 Betaproteobacteria bacterium | reverse complement strand
GGCGTCCTTGACAGCGTCCTTGGCATTGCCAGCGGCGTCCTTGGCGGCATTGGTGGCGGCGGCAGCGGCGTCCTTGGCGGCGTCCACAGCAGAGGCAGCCGCGTCAGCCACGGGGGCAGCAGCGGGAGCGGCCATGGGGGCGGGTGCCGGGGCGGGCATCACGGCTTCTTCTTTCTTGCCGCAGGCGGCCAGGGCAACAGCAGCAACCAAAGATGCCAATACGAGCGACTTGTTCATGTAATTCCTCAGGAGTTTATGGATCGGGAGTTCAACTGCCCGGTTACCCTTCGATCTTCGAAAAGGCCCGGTACAGCTAGAAGCTCGGGTGGGTTTTGGCACGTCTGCAGATGCCGTGCTCTGCAGTTTGTTTGCCGCTGCCCGAACACTCGATCGGTAGCAAAACCGCCCTTTGTGTGCTGGCAGACCGCCCGTGGGCTATCTAACCCAGCAGTATATCCAGCATGCGGGAATTCCCTAGATACCCAGGGTCTTGACGGGCCAGGCGCGCTCGGATCGTTGCAAAAATACGTCAATCTGCTGGTCCAACAACAGCCGTGTGCGCCCGGCAGCCGACGCCCGACCGATCCCCGCAGCAGCGTCGAACACCCGCACGCTGATGCAGGTGTTGTCGTACAGCACCGTGGGCAGCCCGGGCGCCATGTCCTCGGCGCAGCACCAGCAGTTCACCGCGTGGGCAAAGTCGCGGCGCCACCGCTCAAACCGCGGCAACTGCAAGCCCAGTCCGTCATAGCTGGCTGCCAGCAGCCGCAGTTGGCGCTGCGGTCCGCGCAGCCAGGGCGTCAAGGCGTGGAGTAATGCAGGGTCGTCCAGCGGCCAGTCGTCAAAACGGGGTGACACGCAGGTGATGCAGCGCGCCTGGCGTTCGATGGCGGCGGCAAAGCCCCAGAGCCAACCCGTTTGACATGCTGCCGGCGAGTCCATGGTGGGTGGATTGGCAGGCGCCGGCAAGGGCCGGATGGCGGGCGGCGTCACGGGCTGTTCCTGCATCTTCACACTCCAACAGTCTCCAGCCACCCTGATTCAAGCCAGTCTGACAGCAGGGCCCGCGCCTGCGGCGTCAGGCGCGCCACCTCGGTGGCGGTCAGGACACGCCGGTTGGCCAGAAGTTGCATCAACTGCGCGTCGCGGCCGCCTGCTTCGAAGGCTTCGCCGTTGATGAACACATGGTGTCTGTCGTACATCATGCGCGTCCGGGCGGCCAGCGTCACCGGGCTTTCCCCCAGCTTGGCGCTGCTGCCTTCAAACCACACCTGGGGTTTGGGCTCGGTGGCCCATTCGCCCAGAGCTCGGGCCAGCGCTTCAGGCTGGTCCAGCAGCCGAAGCAGGTGTTGTTGGAATGCGGCTTGCGCAAAGTGGTTCAGATCGGCCGGCATGGCGCCCGCGCTGGCCGTGGCCAACGCCGGGTGGTGGTACAGCGCGGGGTCGCTGTCGGCGGCGTTGTCGCCGTCTTCGTCATCGTCGATCAGCCGCTTCAACAGATCGCGCGCCAGTTCGCCGGCGGCGGGGGCGCGAAAACCGATCGAGCAGGTCATGCATTCGCCACCTTCGGCAGTGCCGTCGTGGCCCCAAAGCGGCGGCAGGTACAGCATGTCGCCGGGCTCCAGCAGCCAGTCCTGCTCGGGCACAAAATTCTTCAGGCGCTTCAGCGGTGTTCGGGGCACCCATTGCGGCTTGGGCACCGGCCCGATGCGCCAGCGGCGGCAGCCCTGCACCTGCAGCAAAAAGACGTCGTACTGGTCCGTGTGCGGGCCCACACCGCCGCCGGGGCTGGCCCAGGACAGCATCACGTCGTCCAGCAGCGCGTCGGGCACAAATCGAAAACGCTGCAGCATCTGGTGAGCCGCGGGCACGTGCAGGTCCAGTCCTTGCAGCAGCAAGGTCCAGCGCTTTTGTTTCACCGGCGGCAGGCTGCGGCGCAGCAAGGGCCCGCGGCGCAGGCTCCAGCTGTCGGGGCCACGGCCACCGTGGTGCACCACCACGCGGGATTCGATGTCGGGGTTGGCGGCTGCGGCCAGGGCCTGCGCACGCGACAGCGGCGGCTTCACACCGGGCCAGGCCTGGCGAATCAGCAGTGGCTTTTGCTGCCAATGCTGCTGCATGAATTGCTGCGGGCTCAGACTGCCCAGCAAGGCATTTGGGGCGTTGATGTCCATGCCGGCATTGTGTCGCGCGCCAGCGCCTTGCAGGCCATGCCCGGTGTGGCTGTGCCATCATCTTCACATGACGATCGAACCCCCTTGTGTGGTCAGCCTGAGCTGGACCCTGACCGACGGCCAGAACCGGCCCATTGACGCCTTGACCGAGCCGGTGGAGTTCTTTTACGGCGGCCACGACCTGCTGGCCAAGGTGGAAGAAGCCCTGGCCGGCCACGTGGCCCAGGAACAGGTCAAGGTGCATCTGGAGCCTGAACACGCGTTTGGCGACTACAACGCCGAGCTGGTGTGTTTTGAAGACCGCAAGCTGTTTCCCGAACAACTGGAAGCCGGCATGGCCTTTGAAGGCCTGCCGCCCGGCAGCGTGACGCCGAACATGCCCGCCGACGCGGTGTACATCGTCACCGAGGTCTACCCCACGCACGTGGTGCTGGACGGCAACCACCCGCTGGCGGGCATGTCGATCCGGCTGGACATCAAGGTGCATGACGTGCGCGAGGCCAGCGCTGAAGAAATCGAGGCCGGCAGCCTGGGCAGTGCGCCCGTGGCGTTTGTGGGGGCGGGCGCCTTGACCCCGCCCGACGGCCACCTGCACTGACCAAACTTGGGCCCGGCTGCAAAGCCGGGTGAGCTTTCAGCCCCTGCCGGTGGAACCGAAGCCGCCATTGCCGCGGTCTGACGCGGCAAAGTCCTGCACGACGCGAAACTGCGCCTGCACCACCGGCACGATCACCATCTGCGCAATGCGCTCCATGGGCTGCACTGTGAACGCCGTGGCACTGCGGTTCCAGCAGCTGACCATCAAGGGGCCCTGGTAGTCGCTGTCGATCAGACCCACCAGGTTGCCCAGCACGATGCCGTGTTTGTGGCCCAGGCCCGACCGGGGCAGCAGCACGGCGGCCAGGCCTGGGTCGGCAATGTGCACCGACAGCCCGGTCGGGATCAGTGCACAGGCGCCGGGCGCCAGTTCCAGCGCGGTGTCCAGGCAGGCGCGCAGGTCCAGCCCGGCGCTGCCCGGCGTGGCGTAGGCCGGCAGGTGCGCTGCCATGCGCGCATCCAGCACTTTCAGGTCGATGACGGTCATGACGTGGATGGCCCTGGGTGGCCCGCCGAACGGCTGCCCAGGCGCATGGCGATTTCGGCCACCAGCAGCCGTGCCAGGTCGAGTTTGTCGCCCCGCGGCAGTTCTTTTTCGCCCTGGGCATCCACGAGCACCAGGCTGTTGTCGTCACGGCCGAAAGTGGCCGGGCCGATGTTGCCCACGATCAGGGGCACACCCTTGCGCACCCGTTTTTCGCGGGCATGGCGCACCACGTCATGGCTTTCGGCGGCGAAGCCCACACACCAGGGGCGCTGGTCCTCGGGCAACCGGGCCACCGTGGCCAGGATGTCGGGGTTTTCGATCAGCGCCAATGAGGGCACCTGGCCGCTGCCATCCTTCTTGATTTTCTGGTCGGTGGCTTGTGCCGGCCGCCAGTCGGCCACGGCTGCCGTGGCCACAAAAATGGTGTGAACGGCGGCCAGGGGCAGCACTGCGTCCAGCATCTGCTGCGCACTTTGCACGTCGATGCGGGTCACGCCACGTGGCGTGGGCAGATGCACCGGGCCGGCCACCAGCGTGACCTGGGCACCGGCTTCAGCGGCGGCACGTGCAATGGCAAAACCCATCTTGCCGCTGCTGTGGTTGGTGATGCCGCGCACCGGGTCAATGGCTTCAAACGTGGGCCCCGCGGTCACCAGCACACGCTGACCGCGCAACAACTTGGGCTGGAAAAAGGCCACCAGCTCTTCCAGCAGTTCGGTGGCCTCGAGCATGCGGCCGTCACCCACTTCGCCGCAGGCCTGGTCGCCCGCACCGGGTCCCAACACCGTGGTGCCGTCGGCGCGCAGCTGGGCCAGATTGCGCTGGGTGGCCGGGTGTGCCCACATCTCGCGGTTCATGGCCGGCGCCACCAGCAGCGGGCAGCTGTGGTTGGGGCGCGCCAGGCACAGCAGGCTCAGCAGTTCGTCAGCGCGGCCCTGCGCCAGCTTGGCCATGAAGTCGGCGCTGGCGGGCGCCACCACCACGGCGTGGGCGTCACGCGTCAGGTTGATGTGCGCCATGTGGTTGCCCGGGCGGTTGTCCCACTGGCTGGTGTAGACCTCACGGCCGCTCAGGGCCTGCATGGTCACCGGGGTGATGAACTGGGCAGCGGCCTCGGTCATCACCACCTGCACGGTGGCGCCTGCACGTGTCAGTTCACGTACGAATTCTGCTGACTTGTAGCAGGCGATACCGCCCGACAAACCGAGCACGATGTGTTTGCCCGCCAGGGCCTGCGCTTGAGCCATGGCGCAGGACTCTAGCAGGGTGGTCGACGCCCCGGCCTTGCCGGTGCGCTGCAGGGTATGCCAGGCGCCGGCGGTCAGGGCCGCAGGCCCACACGTTTCGACCATCCCGGCACGCGGCTGTCCATGGCGCGCTGGATGTGGTTCTGATGTCTTGCGGCGTAGTTGTCGACCGTGGCCAACGGCACGGCTGCCGACCGGTCCACAGACTGCACACCGAGGGCGCCGACCACCGTGCGGGGCGTGACGCGGAGCAAGTAGATGTCCGTGCGGTTGTCCAATGCGGTGGATGACAACGCCAGCAGCGGCAGAAACTGCTGGCCCCTGGCTGCTCAGCCCCATGTAGTCGCCCAGAAAAAGGCCACCGGCCTGGGGCGCAAATGTCAGGTCAACGCGGGGCCAGGCATTGGTTTCGACCCAGGCTTGGCCATCGCGGCTGGTGCTCAACCACACGGCGGCCAGCACCTGCTGCGGGGTTGCCGCCGGCGGGCGCAGATCGAAGTACACGAGGCCCATCAAGCCGTCGTCGCGCACCTGCAAGATGGGCGTGAAAGCGGGCACGGTGTTGTCGCTGTTGTCGCTGTTGGCGCGTGTGGGTGTGCTCCAGCTCAGGCCACCATCCACCGAGCGCGACACCGCGATGCTGTCCACGCTGCCGCCTGAAAAGCGGCTGTCCTGCCAGGCCACCCAGAGGCTGCCGTCCATTGCGAGCCACCAGGATGCGGTTGCCGATGGTTTGCGCCGTGCCGCCCGTGGGCGCTGCGGGTTTGTAGATTTCACGTGCGGTTTCCCAGCTGGCACCGGCGTCAGTAGAGCGTGCCAGCAGCGTGGGGCCGTTGCCGGCCTGATCCAGGCGGTCCCACACCGCATAGACAAAATCGGGGTCCAGCGGGTCGACCGTCAAGGTGTTCTTGTCGTTGAACCGGTCGGCGCCATCGTGCACCAGCACCTGCGGCGGCGACCAGGCGCG
>JAHECB010000453.1 GCA_024641925.1 Betaproteobacteria bacterium | reverse complement strand
ACCCAGGCCCAGCTGTGGTCATTCAGCACCTGGTTCAGCACGATGAAACTCAGCCAGGCCCACAGTGTGCCCACGGTGCCCGGCGCCTTGGGCGACAGACCGCTACCGAATCCCAGCGCAAAAACATGGGCCACATGCCGCCGCATGAAGGCTGCGCTGGGGCGTATGGGCGCGCTGCCTGCGGGCGCTGGGTATCGAGCGTCAGACATGGGCGGGTGTTATGCGCTGAAGTGGTCAAAAGCGCGCCACGTTTGCGGCAGTTCGGCACCCGCTTCGTCCAGCACCCGTAGCGCGGACCCGGTATCGATCCGCCCCACGCAATGTACCGGCGTGCGTGCCTGCTGTGCGGCAGCTTGCACCGCGGCGTGGCGCGAGGGGGGTGCGGTGAACAGCAATTCGTAGTCGTCGCCGCCAGCCAACAGGCATTCCCGTTGCACGGCGGGTGCCACGTCGCGAAGCCAGGCGCTGCGCGGCAGCGCGGCAAGTTTGATGGTGGCGCCCACGCCCGAGCGCTGCAGCACATGGCCCAGGTCGCCTACCAGCCCGTCGCTGAGGTCGATGGCGCTGCTGGCCACGCCGCGCAACGCCAGGCCCAGGGTGACCCTGGGCTGCGGCATTTCCATGGCTGATCGCGTGGCTTCAAACGCCGACTCCGACAGGCTGACCGTGCCTCGAAAAACTTCCAGTGCCAGTCGCGCGTCGCCCAAAACCCCGCTGACCCACAGATCGTCACCCACCTGGGCGCCGCTGCGCAGCAGGGCCTGACCGGTGGGGACTTCGCCCAGCACCGTGATGCAGATGTTCAGCGGGCCGCGGGTGGTGTCGCCACCGATCAGTTCGATGTCGTGTTCCGCCGCCAGCGCCAGCAGGCCCTGCGCAAAGGGGGCGACAAAGTCTTCGTCGGCGCGGGGCAGCGCCAGGGCCAGCGTGAAGGCCAGGGGCTTGGCACCGCAGGCGGCCAGGTCGCTGAGGTTGACCGCCAGGGCCTTGTGCCCGAGGCGCTGTGGCGCAACCGTGGGCAGGAAGTGCCGGCCTTCTACCAGCATGTCGGTGCTGACCGCCAACTGCATGCCGGGACGAAGCGCCAGCAGTGCGCAGTCGTCGCCCACGCCCAGCGCCGCATGTTGCACGGGTTTGCCGAAGTGTCGGCGGATCAATTCGAATTCGCTGGGCATCTGGTGGTCCAAATATCGGTGCCGATTCTGACCCAGACCATGGGTAGGCGGGCTGCAAGGGTAGCGTGCGGTCGGGTGCATGGCCCAGTCGGTGGCCGGGCCGCATCCGCACTTTCGCCCATACCCCGAGCCCGGTGAGTGGGCGACACTCCGGGTCCCGGATTCTGTGGCCGCAGCAGCGGCTGTTTCGTCAACGCACGGCCGCAGGTGGAGAATGAGCCCCCATGAATACACCCAAAGACAACGACCAGCAGCGCGCCAGCGACCAGGCTGCGGAATTTCGCCGCGCGGCGCTGGACTATCACGAGTTTCCCGTACCGGGCAAGCTGTCGGTCAATGCGACCAAACAGATGATCAACCAGCGGGATCTGGCGCTGGCCTACTCACCGGGCGTGGCGGCGGCCTGCGAAGAGATCGCAGCGGACCCCGCCACGGCCTACCGCTACACCGCGCGGGGCAACCTGGTGGCCGTGGTCACCAACGGCACCGCCGTGCTGGGATTGGGCAATATCGGACCGCTGGCCGCCAAGCCGGTGATGGAAGGCAAGGCGGTGCTGTTCAAGAAGTTTGCCGGCATCGACGTCTTTGACCTGGAGCTGAACGAATTCGATCTGGACAAGCTGGTCGACGTCATCGCAGCGCTGGAGCCGACGTTTGGCGGCATCAACCTCGAAGACATCAAGGCGCCGGACTGCTTTTATGTCGAGCGCAAGCTGCGCGAACGCATGAAGATTCCGGTTTTCCACGACGACCAGCACGGCACGGCCATCGTGGTCGGCGCGGCCCTGATCAATGGCCTGAAGGTGGTGGGCAAGCGCATCGAAGACGTCAAGCTGGTCACCAGCGGTGCCGGCGCCGCGGCGCTGGCCTGCCTGGGCCTGTTGATGAAGCTGGGCCTGAAGCGCGAAAACATCTGGGTTACCGACCTGGCTGGCGTGGTCTATGAAGGCCGCACCGAGTTGATGGACGCTGACAAGGAGCAGTTTCTGCAGAAAACCAGCGCGCGGACGCTGGCTGACGTCATCGCCGGCGCCGACGTGTTCCTGGGCCTGTCAGCCGGTGGCGTGCTGAAGCCGGCCATGGTGCAAGAGATGGCCAAGAGCCCATTGATCTTTGCCCTGGCCAACCCCACGCCCGAGATCCAGCCCGATGCCGCACGTGCCGTGCGGCCCGACGCCATCCTGGCCACGGGGCGCACCGACTATCCCAACCAGGTCAACAACGTCCTGTGTTTTCCGTACATCTTCCGGGGTGCGCTGGACTGCGGTGCCACCACGGTGACCGATGCGATGGAAATTGCGGCCGTGCATGCCATCGCCGAACTCGCGCAGGCCGAGCAGAGCGACATCGTGGCCGCAGCTTACGTCGGCGCCACGCTGACCTTTGGTGCCGACTACCTGATTCCCAAGCCTTTTGACCATCGGCTGATGATGATGATTGCGCCAGCCGTGGCGCAGGCGGCGGCCGATTCCGGCGTGGCATTGCGGCCCATTGCCGACATGGCGGCCTACCGTGAAAAGCTGAAGAACTTCGTCTACGCGTCGGGCACGACGATGAAGCCCATCTTCCAGCAGGCCAAGCGCGCCAAGAACCGCCGGGTGGCTTATGCCGAAGGGGAAGACGAGCGTGTGCTGCGTGCTGTGCAGGTGGTGGTTGACGAAGGCCTTGCGCGCCCCACACTCATCGGCCGCCCGGCCATCATCGCCAAGCGCGTGGAACTGTTCGGCCTGCGCTTGCGTGAAGGTGTGGACTACGACATCGTCAATGTCGAACACGACGAGCGCTACCGCGACTTCTGGACCACCTACCACGGCATGACCGAGCGCAGGGGCGTTTCGGTGCACCTGGCCAAGATCGAGATGCGTCGTCGTCTGACCTTGATCGGTGCGATGCTGCTGCACAAGGGCCATGTGGACGGCATGCTGTGTGGCACCTGGGGCAGCACGGCCAATCACCTGTTTTATCTGGATCAGGTCATCGGCAAGCGCCGTGAAGGTGGCCCGGGTGCGCTGCCTGCTGCGCACATCTATGCCTGCATGAACGGCCTGGTTCTGCCGGGCCGCCAGGTTTTCCTGGTGGATACCCACGTCAACGCCGACCCGACAGCCGAAGAGTTGAAGGAAATCACCATCATGGCCGCCGCCGAGATGGTGCGTTTTGGGCTTACGCCCAAGATTGCGCTGTTGTCGCATTCCAACTTCGGTACCAGCAACCTTCCCAGCGCCTTGAAGATGCGCAGCGCCTTGCAGTTGTTGCGCGAACAGGCGCCGTGGCTGGAGGTCGACGGCGAGATGCATGGCGACGTGGCACTGGACGCCAAGGAGCGCCACAAGTTGATGCCCAACAGTACTTTGTCGGGCGAGGCGAATCTGCTGGTGTTGCCCAACATTGACGCGGCCAACATTGCCTACAACCTGCTGAAGACGGCAGCCGGTGGTGGCATCGCCATCGGCCCGGTGCTGCTGGGCGCGGACAAGCCGGTGCATATCCTGACGCCATCGGCCACGGTTCGGCGCATTGTCAACATGACGGCGCTCACGGTGGCCGAGGCCAACGTTGACCGAGGCACCTGAACGGTGCGATTCAGGTAAACCCTATGTTGCATTGTTGTGCTGCACCATGTGAGGGCGAGGGCTTTTTTCCGTAGCATAAATTGAAAGTGCCTGCTCGCTTTCATGGGTTGATACCCTGATATGGCAAAGTCCCTAGCTTGAACTTTTGTTGCGTGCGCGGTACTATTTGACTTCGCAATTCAAGGGTTATCCCGTGTCCAGGTCCGGTTTCTCCGCAGCATGGTTGGTTGATTCAACCAATGTTTCAAGCGCGCTGCGCAAGGGCCTCGTCACCTTCGCCGTGGTCTGTGTGGGCGCGACAGCGGGCCTGGCACAGGCCCGTGGGCGTGCCCCAGATGAGGTTGAGCAGCAAGTCGCGCTGACAGCTTTGCCGGCGGAAGCCAAGACCACGCACCGTTTGATTCTGCTCGGCGGGCCTTTCCCGCACAACAAGGATGGCGTGGTTTTTGGCAATCGAGAGCGGCAGCTGCCTGCCAAGGCTCGAGGTTTTTACCGCGAATACACCGTTCGAACACCGGGTGCACGAAATCGGGGGGCCCGTCGTATCGTCTGCGGCGGTAAACCGCCCACGCAGCCCGAGGTCTGTTACTACACGGCTGATCATTACGCCAGTTTCAAGCGCATCGCGCAGTGATTGTCCTATGAGCAGCCTTGATCAACGCTTTCATCAATCCTCACCATTCTGGAGGACCGCGACCATGGAGTTGCAGACCACCCGCCCCAACCTTGTACAGGCCATTCGGGCCTACAGGGTTGAGGATCTCATGCAAGCCGCCGAAAAGGAGGGACAGCATTTTCTGTATGCCAACCTCGCGCAGGCGCAGTCCAAGCAGGACGTGCTGGACGGTATCGCTGCCGCCTTCACCTTCCCGGCGCATTTCGGCAAGAACCTGGACGCGCTGTACGACTGCATGACCGATCTGGTTCACAAGGCAGGCCAGCAGCCTGGTTTTGTCGTTGTGCTCGAGCAACTGCCTGACAACCCGCGCTTTGACCGCGAGGCGCGCGAGCAGTTGCTGGAAGTTTTCCGGGATGCAGCCGAATATTGGGGGGAGCGACGAATACCGTTCCGATGTTTTTATTCTTTTCAGTAGCCCGCTCCCTGGAAATCGGGTCATGGGAGCGGGCTGCAGAGGCGGCCCAAAACGTTATCAACACTGCAGCAGCACCGGCCAAACCGCCGGCCAAGGCTGTGGTGTCCAAAAATGGCATCAACCCCAACTTCGGCATGAACATGCCGAAGATGACCAGCGCCTTTGACACGGCTGCTTGGTTGAGTGCCGCCTGACCATTGTTGATTCAGGCAAAAAAAGGGGCCCTGTTGGGGCCCTTTTTTGTTTCTGGGACGCGGTGCTGCGATCGTCAGTGGTTGTTTTTTCGCGGCAGCGCCTTTGCGGCGCCCTCGCCCAGATCCCAATACAGCCCGGCCATGATCTGCAGGCCCTGGCGGACCACGGAGGCCAGCAGGTGCTCGTTGGGTGCGTGCTGGCTGCAGGCGCCATAGCTGTGAGGTACCCAGACGGTGGGCAGCCCCAGGATGTCGGCAAACACATCATTGGGCAGCGAACCGCCCAGATTGGGCAGCACCACCGGTTTCAAACCGGTGCTGCGTTGCATTGAATCCACGACAAAGTGCACCCAGGGGTTGTCCGGATCCAGTCGTGTGGCGGCCATGACCTCTGGCTCACTGACCTGAACGTCGGTGAAACCCGCTGCTGCAAGATGCTGTAGCACGTGTTGCCGCAAGTGCTGCACGTCAGTGCCCACGACAAACCGCATGTGCATGTGTGCACGCGCAGAAGGTGGAATTGCGTTGATCGGGTGTTCAGGGTTGCCCGTGGTGTAGGCCAGTACTTCCAGCGTGTTCCAGGCGATGACCCGCTCGGCAGGGCTCAGGTCGGGTTCGCCCCAGCCGGTGTCGATGCTGGGGTCGCCCGGGTCACCACCAAACTGCAGGCCCTGCAGCGCCGCCTTGACGTTGGCTGCGATCGGCGGTGGGCGCAGCGCCGCCACCCGGATGCAACCTCTTGCATCCACCAGGCTGGCGATGGCATGGGCTAGCACGGTACCCGGGTTGCGCAACAGCCCGCCCCAGTTGCCGGAGTGGTGGGCGCCATCGCGCAGCGTCAGCTGCAAATCAAAATTGGCGACACCGCGTGAGCCCAGAAACACCGTGGGTTGCGAACGGGACTGGCGCGGGCCGTCACTGGCAACCAACACATCGGCGGCCAGCGCCTGCCGATGCTGTCGGCAGAATTCGGCCAGGCCGGGCGAGCCGGTCTCTTCGCCGGTCTCGATCAGCCATTTCACGTTGAAGCCCAGCCGACCGTGCCGCAGTTTCAGCACTTCAGCCAACGCAGCAATATTGATGCTGTGCTGGCCTTTGTTGTCGGCCGTACCGCGGCCATACAGTTTGTCGCCAACGGCAACCAGTTCCCACGGCCCGTTGCCTTCGCGCCAGGATTTGTCTTGGCCTCGGATGACATCGCCATGCCCGTACATCAGGACCGTGGGCAGGGCGTCAGCCTCGTGCCGCGTGGCGATCAGCAGCGGACCGGGCTGCGGGTCCGCGACCACGGGGTTGCGGTGCACCTGCCAATCAAAACCCAGAGCTTGCAGTGCGGGCCCCATTTCCTGCTGCAGGTAGGCCAGCAACTCGGGCCCTGAATCCGGGCGCTGGCTTTCGGTGCGCATGGCCACGCGACGGGCCAGATCGCGGCTGAAATCGCCACGGTCAAAAAAGGCCGCAGCGCCGTCCAGCGCCAGTGCCCGGGTCGCGCCGCTCACAGCTTGGATACCAGCTCGAAATGTTCAACCACCGGTGGCGCCGCAAAAAAAGGCCCGACGATGGCTCGCCATTGTGCAAAAGCCGGCCCGCCCCGGAAAGCGACGGTGTGGTCTTCCAGGGTTTCCCACAGAATTTGCAGCACAAATCGCTGCGGGCTCTCGACGCCCCGGTTGACCTTGGCGCTCTTGAAACCCTTCGCATGGCTGATGACCGACTTCAGCCCCTGTTCAATGGCTTGTTCGAATGCGGCTTCCTGCCCCGGATGTACGCGGATGTCTGCCAGTTCAAGTATCAAGTTGAATCTCCTGTGAGGTCGCGACCCGGCGGGTGCGCACTGATCGAGCATGCCCTTTCAAAGGGGTGGGGGCAAGGGCGGTATTGCGGAGTTGGAGGGGACACCTGGCCCACCGCGCCCTGCGCGCAGATGCTGGCGACGCGGGCGACGCGGGCGACGCGGGCGACGCGGGCGACGCGGGCGACGCGGGCGAGTTGAATCCGCCGACGCAGCCCTCATCTTGGTCTGGTACAACAGGCCTCGCAGGTCTGGTTTGAGGTCAACCTTGCCACAGGCTCAAGTTTCCAGCGTAGCTGCACAATCGAGGTTTCAATGATCTACAAATTCAAGTCCAAAGCCAGTGGCGATGTCATCATGATGGGCCCCAACGGTGACCAGTTGCTCAGTCTGCTGGGCCACCTGCCAGCCCCCAAGGGCATCATCGAGGTGGCTGACCTGCCAAAGGCACTGACCACATTGGAGGCGGCGGCCGATGCCGCATCCAGGCCTGCCACTGACACTGACGGCAGTGACCGCAGTGAAAAGCCACGCGAAGTTGGTTTGGAGCAGCGTCTTTGGCCCATGATCGACATGCTGCAGCGTGCTCATGCTGCAGGCGTGCCGGTGGTCTGGGGTGTCTGAAGGGGTGTGGGCAGCCAGCTTGGCATCAAGCTGGCGGCGGCAGCACGCGACGCCGCAGTACTGTGCGGGCGCATCTGCAGATGCCTTGAACCTGCAGCGTGGTCGCGGTTTGGTCGCTGAATGAGCTGTGCGCTCACTGTTACCGACATGCGTCTACGCTTGCTTCGGCCCATGCTTCCAGGCGCCTTGCTGCCCAAGTTGAAGCGGGCCTCATGAAACTCTGGAGTCAAAGCTGGGCCAACGGGGACCCCATCCCGGCGCAATACGCGGCAGGCAAGACAAACGGCCAAGGTCAGGCGATGTTCAGCGACAACATCAGCCCGCACTTGGCGTGGTCTGACTTGCCTGTGGGGTCGCGCTCGCTGGTGCTGATCTGCCATGACTTTGACGTGCCCAGCTGCCGTGGCGACGTTAACCAGACTGATCGCGAAGTACCGGCCGATTTGGCGCGAACAGACTTTTTCCACTGGGTGCTGGTTGACCTGCCGGCCCTGCCGGGCGAGCTGCCTGAAGGCGCCTTCAGCCGCGGGTTTGTGGCCCGGGGCAAGCCCGGGCCAGGCACCGCCGGGTCAGCCCGGCAAGGACTGAACGATTACACCCGCTGGTTTGCTGGCGACCGGGACCTGGCAGGCCAGTACTTTGGATACGACGGACCTTTCCCGCCCTGGAACGACTCGCTGACGCACCACTACGTCTTCACGCTGTACGCGGTCATGGTGCCGCGACTGGCGGTCGAGGGCGTTTTCACCGGCGAACAGGTTCGCGCTGCTTTGGCAGGGCAGGTGCTGGGTGAGGCCACGCTTTCCGGCACCTACACCTTGAACCAACGTTTGTTGCAGGCCGACCCTTGATGTCCTTGTCAGGCCTGCAGGGCAGTACCCGTGTGCTGGCCATTCGCCATGGCCGCACGGCATGGAACGCCGCGACCCGATTGCAAGGCCAGATGGATGTGGCGCTGGACACCGCGGGCCGATGGCAGGCGTTGCAACTGGGCAAGGCACTGGCGGGCGAAGGCATTGATGTGGTTTACAGCAGTGACTTGCAGCGCGCCGTTCACACGGCACAGCCGGTGGCTCTGGCCAACGGCGCTCAACTGCATCTGCACACCGGCCTGCGTGAACGGGGCTTTGGTGTCTGGGAGGGCCATACCTATGCCGAGATCGAGCAAGGCTGGCCGGAAGACGCCCGCCTTTGGCGCCGGCGAGATCCTCTGGCCAGCCCTGAAGGGGGAGAAAGTCTGGAGGTCTTTTCGGCACGATGCGTCGGCGTCGCCAGTGAATTGGCTGCACGGCACCCGGGGCAGCTGATCGCCTTGGTGGCGCATGGTGGTGTGCTGGACTGTCTGTACCGGGCCGCAACGGGCCTGGACCTGATGGCACCGCGTTCATGGGAGCTGGGCAATGCCAGCATCAACCGCTTGTTGTGGACGCCGCAGGGTTTTTCGCTGGTCGGCTGGGACGACCACCAACATCTGTTGGGTGGTGAGCCGCCCGGTGTCGCCGCCGGCGTGGACTGACACCGGCTACCCTTCAAACAGGTCCTGTCCCGTCCCGCCCGCCTGCACCGGCTGTATCAAGCCCAGGTGACGCCAAGCAGCGGCGGTGGCGATTCGGCCGCGCGGCGTTCGCTGCAGAAAACCCTGCTGGATCAAGAACGGTTCGATCACGTCCTCGATGGTGCCGGCCTCTTCGCCAATGGCGGCAGCCACGTTGTCCAGGCCAACCGGGCCGCCGTCAAAGCGCAGAATCACGGCCTCAAGCAGCTTGCGGTCCATGACGTCGAAACCCAAGGGGTCGACGTCCAGCATCTTCAGCGCGCGGTCTGCCAGGCTGGCGTTGACGCAGCCATCACCCTTGACCTGGGCATAGTCGCGCACCCGCCGCAGCAGGCGGTTGGCGATACGCGGCGTGCCCCGCGACCGTCGAGCGATTTCCAGAGCACCCGGCCCGTCGATGGGCACGCGCAGCAGCCCTGCGGACCGCGTGACGATCTGCGTCAGTTCTTCCGGCGTGTAGAACTCCAGCCGCGCCACGATGCCAAATCGGTCGCGCAGCGGGTTGGTGAGCATGCCCGCCCGGGTAGTTGCTCCTACCAGCGTGAAAGGCTGCAGGTCCAGCTTGATGCTGCGGGCCGCAGGACCTTCGCCGATCATGATGTCGATCTGGTAGTCCTCCAGCGCGGGGTAGAGGATCTCCTCCACCACCGGGCTCAGGCGGTGAATTTCGTCAATGAACAGCACATCGTTCTTTTCAAGGTTTGTCAGTATGGCTGCCAAGTCCTTGGGTTTTTCCAGCACCGGGCCACTGGTCTGGCGCAGGTTCACGCCGAGCTCGTTGGCGATGATGTGAGACAGCGTGGTCTTGCCCAACCCTGGCGGTCCAAACAACAGCACGTGGTCCAGCGCCTCGGCACGGTGTTTTGCCGCGCCGATGAAAATCTCCAATTGCTCCCGCGCTTTCACTTGGCCCACGTAGTCCGGCAAGCCCTTGGGCCGAAGCGCACGCTCGATGGCCTCTTCGTTGGGCGACGTGGGCGCAGCGCTCACCATGCGGGGCGCTGAAGCGGCGGCGAAATTGTCGGTCTGGATGGCCATACAGTGGATTATGGCCAGCCGGAGGACAACTGGCATGCCCGGCCGTTACGATCCTAGCCTGTTGATTCGAGCTGACCCATGAAAACTTTCTTTGCCCTCGCTATCGCTGCGGCGGCCCTGGCCAGCAGCCCGGTCCATGCCCAGACCACGGTTTCAGACGCCTGGGTGCGGTCCACAGTGCCGCAGCAGCGTGCCAGTGGCCTGTTCCTGACCTTGACCTCAACCCATGGCGGCACGCTGGTCGCAGCGCGCACGGCCGCGGCTGCCACGGCAGAGATCCATGAAATGAAGATGGACGGCGATGTGATGCGCATGCGCCAACTCGCCAAAGGCCTGCCGCTGCCCGCTGGGCAGCCCGTGACGCTGAAGCCTGGAGCTCACCACATCATGCTCATGGGACTGACACAGAACCTGGCGGTTGGCGCGTCGATACCGGTGGTCCTGACGGTCATGGACGCCAAGGGCACCCAGGAAGAACTGAACGTAAAGGCCGTGGTACGCGACGCCGGTGCAGTAAAAACACACCACTGAAGGGCGTCTTCATCCTGCCGGCCGTTGGCCTGGACGCCCCGGTTTATCTGTTCAGCGCCTTCAGGGCTTGTTTGATGCCGTCGCTGACACCCATGCCGGCGGGCAAGGCTTTCACGGCGGCCTGGGCGTCGCGCTCGTTGTAGCCCAGCGCCTGCAGCGCCTGGGCGATGTCCGACTGGGCATCGTCCAGCCGTCCGGCCTGGGGCGTCGACAGATCCGGCCCTAGCTTGCCCTTCAGCTCGAGCAGCAGCCGCTCGGCGGTCTTTTTGCCGATACCGGGCACCTTGACCAGGCGGGCGCTGTCTTGCGCACTGACGGCCTGGGACAACTCACCCACATTCAGGCCTGAGAGTATCGACAGCGCAGTGCGTGGCCCCACGCCGCTGATCCTGACCAGTTCCCGAAAGGTGCTGCGTTCGGGTTCGGTGAGAAAACCGAACAGCACCTGGGCGTCTTCGCGCACCACAAAATGGGTCAGCAAGCTCACGGTTTCGCCCAGCGCCGGCAGGTTGAAGTACGTGCTCATGGGCACGTCAACTTCATAGCCCACGCCGCCCACATCCAGCAACACCTGGGGTGGGTTTTTCTGCGCCAGCGTGCCTGTCAGTCGACCAATCATGCGGTATTCACTTTCGGTGCCGGACGACTGCTGAGCCGGTGAAAACGGTCGGCGGTCGATGCTGCAGGTGCCAATTCACAGCAATCGTGTGATGTGGGCATGCAGGTCTGAAAAATTCGGCCGGCCTTCTGCGTGAAATGCCAGGCCGCCGAGGCGGTCGAACAAAAAGGTGGTGGGCGTGGCCACCACGTTGCCAAAGGCCTTGGCAATGACGCCAGTGTTGTCAATCACGACATCAAAGGGCAACTGGCGCGATTGTGCAAAGCGGGCAACCGAAGCCGGTGGGTCGTTTTGAACCGCCACGGCCAGCGTGTGCAGGCCCTGGGCCTGAAACCGGTGGTGCGTTGACACGATGTCGGGCATTTCCTGCACACACTCGGCGCAGGTCGTCGCCCAGAAATTGACCAGCACCACGTGGCCGTCCAGCGTGCTGCCGTTGCCCTGCGATCCGTCCAGCCTCGTGTAGTCAAATGCAGGTCTGCGTGACAACCCTGTCCGCGAAAGCGTCGGCCGATCCGTTTCAAGGCGGCGGCAGCCGGCTGTTGCCAGACCTGCCAGGGCAAAAGGCGTTGCCAGCCATGCCAGAGTGGCGCGGCGCATGCGCTGGTTGTCGTTGATATGCAAATCGGGAGATCTGTCCATGAAGCGAAGAGAGTTTACGAGAGCGCTGGGCGCTGCGGCCGCAGGCAGTGCCTTGGCGGGGCAGGGTTCCATGGCCTGGGCGCTCGAGTTGAATCAGGCCGACGCCTCGGCTGGCCTGCGCCTGGCGCTCGAGCGTGGCGCTGAAGCCGCCATCGCATCCCTGGGCAAGACTGACGGCTTCCTGGGCGATCCGCGGGTGCGCATCCCGCTGCCTGGTGTGCTGAACGACGCTGCAAAACTGCTGAAAGCCCTGGGGCAGGGCAAGCGTCTGGATGAACTGGTGACAGCCATGAACCGTGCCGCCGAGTCGGCGGTGCCCAAGGCCAAGCCGCTGCTGTTGAAGGCAATCAAGTCCGCCAGTGCGGCTGACGCGATGCAGATTGTTCGCGGCGGCGATACCTCGGTGACTGGATTTTTCCGCGAGAAGACCAGTGCCCCCCTGACCGAAAGCCTGTTGCCCATCGTCACAGAGGCCACCGAAAAGCAGTCAGTTGCCCAGCGCTACAACGCGCTGGCGTCCAGGGCGGCCAAGGTCGGTTTGCTCAAGGGCGACGATGTCAACATCCAGCGTTACGTCACGCAGCGTACGCTGGATGGGCTTTTCCTGATGATTGGCGAGGAAGAAAAGAAACTTCGCGCCGACCCGCTGAAAACCGGCAGCGCCTTGTTGAAACAGGTTTTCGGCCGCTGAAATCAGGCCCGTCGCGTCAGCTCAAACAACAGTGCAGCAGGCAGTGCGGTCGAAATGGCTGTGCGGCTGACGCGTGCCTGTTCGATGTCGCCTGACTTGATCACGTCAAATGCGCGCTCGCCGTCGTCGATACAGATGAAGGCGGTCGTGGGCATCTGCGACACCAGGCGCTGCCGCCAGATGTCGAACTGCGCACCCCGGATGCTGGCCTCATAGACCACAGCGTGTGGCAGGCCCGATGAGCCAGTTTTGCCCACCTGCGCGAGGCTGGCCACCACTTCCAGGGTCAAGCCCATGTCCTGCAGGGCGTCGCGCACTCGGTTGCGAACCTCGAGTTGGGGTGCCAGCAACAGCACGTGCCGTCCCGCCAGGGGGCGACTTCCGTCCGAAGGCAGCACGGGCTCGTCCGCCTCCAGCCCTTGGAGGCCTTCTGCGGTGGAGGCCAGTGTTTCAGGAAATTCGATCACGACCAGGGTTCGCTCGCTGCTGTCCTGCCGGTGCAATACCAGACCCTGGACCTGGGCTATCTCTTCGAGCAGGCGCCAGGCGACGCTGTTGAGCCGCCGAGCAACCGCTTCGGCCACCGGCGTTACCAAACCGCCATGGCTTTCAAGGTGTCCCCCAGAAAAGCCACATGCAATACGGGCGCGTGCCGGCCAGCTCTTGATGTCCACCCGCAAATCGATGCGCGAGCGTGCATGCTGCAGACTCCAATCGAGCAATGTCTGCACCAGGGAGTAACACAGGCTTGGGTCGCAGACCACACTGGCATGGGCCAGGGTGTGGTGGACTTCTGCACCCCGCAATTCGAATTCTTTCGCGCGCTGGTTCAGGCATTCCAGGGTCAGCGAACTCAAATTCACATGCTCGCGCTGCATCTGGATTTCGCCGCCGGCCAGTCGAACCACCTGCTGCGCCATGATGCCGGCGCGACGCACTTGATCAATCTCGTCGCGCAGGGCCCGCAGGCCGTCGCGATCGATACGGCCTGTCGCTCCCAGCTCCATGACCCGCTCCAATGCCGCAGAAAGCGTGTCGGCAGCTTCACTGCCGAGTTGGGAAATCAGCGCATTTGGATCCAACGGCTCACGCGTGGTGTGTCTGGTGCGGCAGGCCTACCAGGAGAAACCCCATATGGTTTTGATCGGTCGGTTGGGCATCGACAACAGCTGCTTCGACATTTGCAGCTCTTGCCAGGACCAGCCGGAAGGCGGGGGCGCGCGTCGTCGAAGTGCTCAATCTGCGCCACCCGGGGAGATTGGGGGTACCAGCGCCATGTGGCTATCCCGTGGCTTGGGGGTGTCTAGGGGCGCGAGCTGGCGGGCTGCAGGCTTTCCGGCGCCGTCGGAGAATTGATGACGCCCAGTTGCGCCAGTTTCCGTTGTTGTGCCTGCGTGATGCCCAATTCATCCAGCACCTCGCAAGTGTGCTGGCCCAGGAGTGGTGGCGCGCGCCGGGTGTTGACGGGCGTTGCCGAGAGCCGCATGGGGCTGGCCACCAGGGGCAGTGCATCGTGATGTGGGTGGGCAGCCGTGGCCAACATGCCGCGCGCCTGAACCTGCGGATCGGCAAAAACCTGCGCCAGATCGTTGATGGGACCGCAGGGAACTTTCGCCTTGTCCAGTGCTTCCAGCCAGTCCTGCCGCGACCTTTCCTTCATCTTCCGGGCCAGCAGGGGCACCAGCACCTGCCGGTTTTCCACCCGCTGCTGATTGGTAACGAATCGTGCATCCGTGGCCCACGCAGGGTTGCCGGCCACGGCGCAGAAGCGTTTGAACTGGCCGTCGTTGCCCACCGCCAGGATGACGTGGCCGTCAGCCACCTCAAACACCTGGTAAGGCACGATGTTCTGGTGTGCATTGCCCATTCGACGGGGCGCCTGGCCCGTGACCAGGTAGTTGGCGCCCAGGTTGGCCAGCATGGCCACCTGGGTGTCGAGCAGCGCCATGTCGATGGCCTGCCCCTGTCCGGTCTTATCACGGTGGCGAAGGGCCGCCAGGACGGCAACCGTGGCATACATGCCAGTGAACAGGTCGGCTACGGCCACACCCACCTTCTGCGGGCCTCCACCGGGCATGTCATCGCGCTCACCCGTCACGCTCATCAGCCCGCCAAGACCCTGAATCGCATAGTCGTAGCCAGCGCGGTCAGCATAGGGGCCGGTCTGGCCGTAACCCGTGATCGAGCAGTACACCAGGCGCGGGAAGGCCGCGCACAGCGTGGCAGCGTCCAGGCCGTAGCGTGCCATGTCGCCCACCTTGAAATTTTCGATCAGCACGTCAAAGTGCGGCAGCAACTCGCGCACCAGCGCCTGGCCCTGCGGGTGCGCCAAGTCAATCTGCACAGAACGTTTGTTGCGGTTGGCGCCTAAAAAATAGGCCGCCTCCGCCGTGGCCTGGCCATCACGGTCTTTCAGAAAAGGCGGCCCCCAAGTCCGCGTGTCATCGCCGCCGGGGTGTCCGTCGCTGGTGGGCCGTTCGATTTTGATGACATCAGCACCCAAATCGGCCAGAGTCTGGCTGCACCAGGGGCCTGCCAGCACGCGCGACAAGTCCAGCACGCGTACGCCGTCCAGCGCGCCCGGTTGAAGGGACTCTGTGGTGGCGGGGGCATTGGTTTCTGAGGGCATGGCGGCAAGTCTCCACGGGGATTTACGGATGGATGCAGGTAACTGACCTATGCGAACGGCGCCCGCGGGCGCCAGGCCTATACGGTGGGTCTGCTGTCGGGCATTGCGCCTGCGGCGTCGAGCGGACCACCCGCCATTGTCTCCGCGCAAGCCCTGCGATCTCCAAGTCGAGATAATCGGCTTATGCATACCTGCCAGTCGCCTTTGGCGCATCAACCCCGGTGCGTCCGGCTGAGCTTGGCCGCGGCGCTTGGCTTGGCCGCTATCAGTGCCTGTTCGCCTACGCTGGACTGGCGCGAACTGCAACCCGCCAGCAGCCACGTGAAGTTCCTGCTGCCGTGCAAACCTGACACGCAGCAGCGCCGGGTGCCCTTGGCGGGGGCCACCGAACTATTGGCCATGCACGCCTGCAGCGCCGATGGGCAGACCTGGGCGTTGGCCTATGCCGATGTTGTCGACCCTGCGCGCCTGGGGCCAGTTCTGCAAGCACTGATGGAGTCGGCCCGGGTGAACATCGGCGGAGCCGCAGGCCGTGACCAGCCCAGCCTGGTCAGCGGCGCGACGCCACACACGCAGGCGCGCCGTGCGGGTTACGAAGGCCAGCTACCCGACGGCAAAAAGGTTGTGATGGACGTGAGTGTGTTCGCCTACGGCACCCGGGTTTACCAAGCCACGGTGCTGGGTCCCAGAGTCTCCGAGGCCGCCGTGGAGACGTTCCTGGAATCCATTCAGTTTGTGCACTGACCCCGGTCGTTGACGATATGCGCCTGACTCCATCGCCCATCCCGGCGAACCCCGTTGCGCCCGGCGGGTCCGTTTTGCAAGAAGATTCCTCCGCGCCGCACCCGATCCACCTGTTCCTGGCGTTTGCCTTCACCTACTTCTTTGCGGCGCTCTTGCGTGCCATCACGGCCACGCTGGCACCGGTCTTCAGCGCTGAACTGAGCTTGGGTTCCGCCGACCTCGGCCTTTTGGCTGGCGCGTACTTTTTTGGATTTGCCGCTGTTCAGCTGCCCTTGGGCTGGGCGCTGGACCGGCATGGTCCCCGCAGGACGCTGCTGACCTTGTTGGCCTTGGCCGTGGTCGGCTGCATGGCGTTTGCCTTGTCACCCAATCTGCCGTCGATGATCCTTGCCCGACTGCTGGTAGGCATGGGCTTGGGCGCCTGCCTGATGGCGGCGCTGACCAGTTATCGGCGCTGGTACAGCCCGGTGGCCCTCCTGCGCGCCAATTCCTGGATGCTGATGACCGGGTCGCTGGGCATGCTGGCGTCTACGCTGCCGGTGCAGTGGCTGCTGCCCGCGATAGGGTGGCGTGGGCTGTTCTGGTTTGTGGCCGCTTTTTTGCTGGCGTCGATGGCCCTGCTGGCCCGCATCGTGCCGGTCGACTCGCCAGCGCCACCCCAAGATGCGGGCAAATGGTCGGACGGCTATGCCGCCATCGCGCGCTCGCCGCTGTTTCGTCGGCTCGCACCCATGGCGTTTTTTGCCTATGGCGGGTTGATCGCCATGCAGTCACTGTGGGCGGGTCCTTGGCTGACCCGGGTCTGTGCATGGACGCCGCAGCAGGCAGCCCAGGGGCTCTTTGCCATCAACCTGGCGATGCTTTTTGCATTTCTGACTTGGGGCACGGTCATGCCCAGGCTCAGCCGCAAGGGCTGGTCTCCCGAACGGCTGATTGCGTGGGGTCTGCCCATCTCTTTTGTGGTCCTGGCTTGCATCGTAGCCCTGGGGGCGCGGGCCGGCGCTGGACTTTGGGCGCTGTGGTGCGTGACTTGCACCTTTGTGTCGGTCAGTCAGCCTGCCGTGGGTGCGTCTTTCAGCGCGGCGCAGGCGGGGCGGGCGCTGTCGGCATTCAATCTGGTGATTTTCGGCGGCGTCTTTTTTGTCCAGTGGGGCCTGGGCTTGGTCATCGACGCCTTTCAGGCTCGGGGTTTGGCGACGCCGGACGCTTTTCGGGCCGCTATCGCCGTCTTCGGGGCCTTGAGCTTGGTGTCTTACCTATGGTTCCTGTGGCGCAGGCGTCAAGTTGTCCAAAATGGGTCATGATCGCCTTCTGCCCAGTTTGCCGCAGACTTTGGCGGTGCCCGCACCCATGGCCAGATTCCTTCTTGTTGCCCATTCGCCGCTGGCCAGCGCCATGCTGACCGTGGCGCAGCATGCATTTCCCGAGTATGCAGACCAGATGGCGGGCGTTGACGTGTTGCCGGATGACGACTTGCCGCGGGCGCAGATACGCATCCGAATGGCGCTGCAAGCCTTGGTTCACGACACCCAAGGCTTGGCAGCCCACGACGTGCTGGTGTTGGTCGACGTGTTTGGCGCGACGCCGTGCACGGCTGCCATGGCGGCTTGTGATGGTTTGCCGACGCGCATCGTCACCGGGTTGAGCGTGCCCATGTTGTGGCGTGTCCTCTGTTATGCAGACAAGCCGCTGGATGATCTGGTCAACCGTGCGCTGCTCGGCGCGAGCCAGGGCGCCATCCATGCCACCGTTACCCGACGTCAAAACCAGAACGCGCCTCCTGCTGCCCATGATCAAGACGACCATCACCATCAGTAACAAGCTTGGGCTGCATGCCCGAGCGTCGGCCAAGCTCACAAAACTGGCGGGCAGCTTCAGCAGCGACGTGTACCTGAGCCGCAACAACCGCCGTGTCAATGCAAAAAGCATCATGGGCGTGATGATGCTGGCGGCAGGGCTGGGCAGCACGGTCGAGATCGAGATTGACGGCGAAGACGAAACCGCGGCGATGGCCGCGTTGCGTGAACTGATCGACGACCGATTCGGCGAAGGGCAGTAAGTGTTCTTCGCACCGGTGTCCAGCCCAACATGGCGCGCCGGCGCCGCCAGCAGGGAGCGACCATGAGCTTGCAGATTTTCGGTATGCCGGTTTCGCGCGGTGTGGCCATCGGTCGCGCGGTGCTGGTGGCCTCCAGTCGCGTGGACGTGGCGCACTACTTTGTCGACGCTGAGAGCATCGCGCTGGAAGTGCAGCGATTGCGGCAGGCGCGTGACGAGGTGGCTTTTGAGTTGGAGTCGCTCAAGGGCGAACTGCCGGCCGATGCGCCGGCGGAGTTGGCGGCATTGCTGGATGTGCACCTGATGCTGTTGCGTGACGAAACACTGGCCAGTGCAACGCGCGCCTGGATTGAAGGCCGTCACTACAACGCCGAATGGGCACTTTCCGCGCAGCTCGAGGTGCTGGCACGTCAATTTGACGAAATGGATGACGAGTACCTGCGCGAGCGCAAGGCCGACGTTGAGCAGGTGGTCGAAAGAATGCTGCGCGCCCTGGTCGGCAGTGGCGGCCTGCCCGCAGGCGCCTCAGCGCATGGCGCGCGAGACTTTGCAGGAGAAGACCCTCTGGTCATGGTGGCCAGTGACGTAGCGCCTGCTGACATGCTGCAGTTCAAGCGCAGTGTGTTCACGGGGTTTGTGACCGACGTGGGTGGCCGAACTTCACACACCGCCATCGTCGCCAGAAGCATGGACATTCCGGCCGTTGTTGGCGCCCGCGAGGCCAGCAGACTTATCCGCCAGGACGACTGGGTGGTGATTGACGGCGATGCCGGCGTGGTCATCGCCAATCCGTCGCCCATCATTCTGGAAGAGTACCGTTTCCGTCAGAGGCAGAGCGAGCTTGAACGTGCGCGGCTGCACCGTTTGAGGCACAAGCCAGCGGTGACCCTGGACGGGCAGCCGGTGGAGCTCCTGGCCAACATCGAATCGCAAGAAGACGGTGCGGCAGCCATCGATGCCGGTGCCGTGGGCGTGGGCCTGTTCCGGACAGAGTTTCTTTTCATGAATCGGGATGGTGACCTGCCAGGCGAAGACGAACAGTTCGACGCCTACCGCGCTGCTGTACAGGCGATGCGTGGACTGCCCGTCACCATACGCACGGTGGATGTCGGCGCCGACAAGCCGCTGGAACGAATGACGGCCAACGAACTGCGACACGAGTACGGCTTGAACCCGGCCCTGGGCCTGCGGGCCATTCGATGGAGCTTGTCCGAACCTGAGATGTTCAAGCAGCAACTGCGCGCCATCCTGCGCGCTTCGGCGTTTGGCAAGGTGCGCATATTGCTGCCCATGATTGCCCAGATCAGCGAGATCACGCTCACACTGGACGCGCTGAAGCTGGCAAAAGACGAGCTGAACCAAGAGGGCATCGCCTTCGGGCAAGTTCAGGTCGGCGTGATGATTGAAGTGCCTGCTGCAGCGCTGATGATCGACAGAATCCTTCGGTATGTCGACTTCGTCTCGATAGGGACTAACGACCTGATCCAGTACACCCTGGCCATCGACCGCGCGGACGAAGCGGTTTCGCACCTGTACGACCCGTGGCACCCGGCCGTGCTGCATTTGTTGCGGCAAACGATCAAGCAGTGCACGGCTGCAGGCCGGCACGTCAGCGTGTGCGGCGAAATGGCGGGTGACCCCGCCTTCACCGAAGTGCTGATGGCGATGGGCCTGCGGAGTTTCTCCATGCATCCAGGCCGTATTGCCGCTATCAAACAGCGCATCCTGCGAACCGACACCCGACAGCTCGACGCCTTGCTTGACGACATCATGGTCGCTGACATGCCCGAAGACATCATCCGCCAACATTTGGCAGCGCGCGCCGCCCACTGAGGCGGGTGCGGGCAGTGCTGCCGGCTGGCCGCCGCAGAAATTGGGGGCTGGCGCGCGGCCCGCAGAGCGCCGTGTTCCCAGCCTACTTGCGCTGCGTTAAAGATCCGTGCTACAGTCGATGGCTCTGCTGGTGACAGCGGCACAGAAAGCCCTCGACATCAGGAATACGGAGTCGAAAGCAGTAAGTGACGCTGGAAACTTCATCTGCTGCCCCGTCAAACGGGTGGTGACATGAAAAAAGTTTGCAGAAAAACCCCGAGAGGGTTGACGCCACCCAAAAAACGGTGTCACAATCGAGGGCTGCACTTAACGCAGGTAGCTAGAGTAGCTTGATTTTAGATCCGCGAAGTCAGGCGCAATAACTAAGCTGCGTAAATTCAGTAGCTGATCCAAAAACGGAAAAGCAAACTGAAATAAAAAGGGCAGAAAAAGCCCTGGTGCTTGACAGTGTTTTAAAAAACATGTCAGAATCACGGTCTTCGCTGATCACGGGTCAGCAGCGCAAAAGCAGGGCGGATAGCCCGGCAGATGTAGCAAAAAGGTTCTTTAACAATTAACAGCCGATAAGCGTGGGCGTTTGAAGGCGAGTGCCAGAACACTGTGGCGACACAGAGTTCAGGTCTCATGACCTTAAACGCTCACTGAATTGAAATTCATGCAAGTGAAGTTCACTTCAATTCTTTGAGTAATTTATCAAGATCGAACTGAAGAGTTTGATCCTGGCTCAGATTGAACGCTGGCGGCATGCCTTACACATGCAAGTCGAACGGTAACGCGGGGCAACCTGGCGACGAGTGGCGAACGGGTGAGTAATACATCGGAACGTGCCCAGTAGTGGGGGATAGCCCGGCGAAAGCCGGATTAATACCGCATACGACCTACGGGTGAAAGCAGGGGATCGCAAGACCTTGCGCTATTGGAGCGGCCGATGTCAGATTAGGTTGTTGGTGGGGTAAAAGCCTACCAAGCCGACGATCTGTAGCTGGTCTGAGAGGACGACCAGCCACACTGGGACTGAGACACGGCCCAGACTCCTACGGGAGGCAGCAGTGGGGAATTTTGGACAATGGGCGAAAGCCTGATCCAGCCATGCCGCGTGCGGGAAGAAGGCCTTCGGGTTGTAAACCGCTTTTGTCAGGGAAGAAACGCTTCGGGATAATACCCTGGGGTAATGACGGTACCTGAAGAATAAGCACCGGCTAACTACGTGCCAGCAGCCGCGGTAATACGTAGGGTGCAAGCGTTAATCGGAATTACTGGGCGTAAAGCGTGCGCAGGCGGTGATGCAAGACAGATGTGAAATCCCCGGGCTCAACCTGGGAACTGCATTTGTGACTGCATCGCTGGAGTGCGGCAGAGGGGGATGGAATTCCGCGTGTAGCAGTGAAATGCGTAGATATGCGGAGGAACACCGATGGCGAAGGCAATCCCCTGGGCCTGCACTGACGCTC
>JAHECB010000313.1 GCA_024641925.1 Betaproteobacteria bacterium | reverse complement strand
CTCCAGCAGGCCGACACGGTCCAGCAGCTTCAAACCGCGTTCAACGGCTTCGTCTTCAGATCGGCCCAACACCTTGACTTGCCCCAAGCTGAGGTTGCGTGTGATGGACAGGTGCGGAAAGAGCTCAAAACTCTGGAACACCATGCCCACGCGTGCGCGCACCTTGGGCAGGTCCGTGCCCTTGGCGTGCACATCAATGCCGTCCACGATGACCTTGCCCTGCTGGATCGGTTCCAGCGCATTGACGATCTTGATCAGCGTTGACTTGCCGGAACCCGAAGGGCCGCACACCACCACCACATCGCCTTTTTCCACGTTCGTGTTGCAGTCCTTCAGCACCTGAAAGCTGCCATACCACTTGGAGGCGTTTTGAATTTCAATCATCGACATCGGACAGCTCCAGGCAGGAGAACAGACACAAGAAAAAACAGTCAGCGAATGATGGCCATGCGCGACTGCAGGCGCCGCACCACTTGCGACAGCGCCAGACAGATCACAAAGTAGACCAGGGCCACAAACAGGTACATCTCGATCAGGCGACCGTCGCGCTGCGCGACCTTGCTGGCCATGGTGACAAAGTCGGGAAGCGAGATGATGTAGACCAGCGACACGTCCTGGAACAGCACCACGGTCTGCGTCAACAGCACCGGGATCATGTTGCGAAAGGCCTGCGGCAACACGATATCGCGCATCACCTGCCAGTAGTTCAGGCCGACGGCGTACCCCGCATTGATCTGGCCGCGCGGAATGCTCTGGATGCCGGCGCGCATGATTTCGCAGTAGTAACACGCCTCGAACAGGATGAAGGTGACCAACGCCGAGGTGAACGCGCCCACCTTGATGGGCGTGGGCGAACCGATCACCCAGGCGCCGATGTAAGGCACCAGAAAGTAGAACCAGAAGATCACCAGCACCAGCGGCAGTGAACGCAGCAGGTTCACATAACCCCCCGCCACGCCCGACAGCAGCTTGTTGGACGACAAGCGCATCAGCGCCAGCATGGTACCCAAGATGATGCCGCCCACCATGGCCAGCAAGGTGAGGTTGACCGTGAAGGCCAGGCCCTGGTAGATCAGCGCCTGCCAGTTGTTGGCAATGGCGCTGAAGTCAAAATTCTCGAACATGGTGATGGACCTGTGTCTGAGCTGAGGGGGGCGCGTTCAGTGGGCGGCCGTGCCTTGGCCCACATAACCCGGCACCGCGACCGACCGTTCCAGCAAGCGCATGCCCAGCACCACCACCGCGTTGATGACCAGGTACAGGATGGTGGCCGCCGTGAAGGCTTCAAACACCTGGAAGCTGAATTCCTGCATCGAACGCGCGCGCGCCGTCAGTTCCACGAGGCCGATGGTCAAGGCCACCGAGGTGTTCTTGATGATGTTCAGGAATTCAGAGGTCAGCGGCGGCAGGATGATGCGGAACGCCATCGGCAACAGCACATAGCGGTAGGTTTGTGCCGTGGTCAGCCCCATCGCCTGGCCGGCCATGCGTTGGCCGCGTGGCAGCGACTGGATGCCGGCCTTGACCTGCTCGGCCACGCGGGCCGACGTGAAGAACGACAGCGCAAACACCGCTGTCCAGAATGACGAGTTGGGCAGCTGCTTCATCCAGGTGCCGGCAGCAGCCGGCAGCAGCTCAGGCACCACGAAATACCACAGGAACATCTGCACCAGCAGCGGGATGTTGCGGAACAGTTCAACGTAGGCGTCCCCCAGACGGGCGATCCACCGCACCGGCATGGTGCGGATGGTGCCGATGAACGCACCCAGCAGCAGCGCGGCAATCCAGGCCGTGATGCCGGTGGCGAGGGTCCATTTGGCGCCTTGCAGCAGCGTTTCGAAGTACGTGCCGCTGGCGTCAGGCGACAGTTCCCAGAAGATGCCCCAGTTCCACTTGTAGTTCACGTCCGTACCTTGGTGTCGAGGCCCGCCTGGCGGGCCATGGAACAAGGCCACCCGCTTGGGGTGGCCTTGCAGGTCAATGCATCACACGCTGGTGATGATCACTTGTAGACGGCCGGATCAGGCGAGTCCGTGGGGTTGGCGACAACACGCTTGAGCAGATCGCTCATGGGGATGTTCAGGTTGATGCCCCGCGGTGGGATGGGACTCATGAACCACTTGTTGTAGATGCCGTTGATCTCGCCGCTCTTGAACAGCGCCACCATGGCACCGTCCACCACCTTCTTGAAGGCGGGGTCATCCTTGCGCACCATGATGCCGTAGGGCTCCACCGACAGCGCCGCGGCCGAGACCTTGAAATTGGCGGGCTTGGCATGGTTGGCCACCAGACCGGCGAGCAGGATGTCGTCCATGATGAAAGCCGACGCACGGCCTGTGTCCACCATCAGGAACGACTCGGCATGGTCCTTGGCGGCCAGGATCGTCAGGCCCAGACCCATTGACGCGTTCAGCTCGGTGATCTGCTTGATGTTGGTGGTGCCGGAGGTGGACACCACGGTCTTGCCCTTCAGATCGGCCAGCACGTTCAGGTTGTCCGCTGCCTTCGATACAAAGCGGTTGGCGGTGACAAAACTGGTCATGGTGTAGGCCACCTGCTGCTGACGCGCGGCATTGTTGGTGGTGGAGCCACATTCAATGTCCACCGTGCCGTTGGCCAGCAGCGGAATGCGGGTGGCGCCGGTGACCGGCTGGTAGACGACCTTGATGCCGGGCATCTTCAGCTCGGCCTTGATAGCGTCGACGATCTTGGCGCACAGATCGAGGGAGTAACCCACAGGCTGCTGCTTGTCGTCCAGGTAGGCAAAAGGAATGGACGCATCCCGGTGCCCGATGGTGATGGAGTTGGACGACTTGATCTTGTCCAGCGTGCCCTGCGCCAGCGCGCCGGTGGCGACACCAGACAGCGCCAATGCGGCCACGGCCACAGAAAAACGAAAAGAAATACGGGTCATGGAGACTCCTGAGTCATGAAAAGCGGACTTCAAAAACGGTTGAAAGGCACAGACCGATGACAGCGCATTCAGTCCTTGCACCCGGATCAAGCCTGCCATCGCCTGCAACAACGCCGCATGCTGACGATTCTGCAGGGGACACCCAGCTCTACCAACGGGCCATACCCTAATGGCGACAGAGGCGCCACGAAGCGTGCCAGGCAGGTCAAACCGGCGATCAGACGTCGCACACGATCGATCGTCGGCCAGTTTGGCGCGCTCAGAACAGCAGCGACGGCAGCCACAGGCTCAGGGCGGGCACGTAGGTGACAAAGCCAAGGAAAAGCAACAGCACCATGGTCCAGGGCAGCGCTGCGCGCGCCACCTGCGTGATGGACATGCGGGTGATACCCGCCGTGACAAACAGGTTCAGACCAATCGGCGGCGTGACCATGCCGATTTCCAGGTTCACCACCATGATGATGCCCAGATGCACCGGATCGATGCCCAGTTGCGTGGCGATCGGGAACAGGATGGGCGCCAGGATCAGGATGATGCCGGTGGGCTCCATGAACATGCCAGCGAACAGCAGCAGGATGTTGACGACGATCAGGAACTGCCAGTCGGTCATGCCCCAGGCGATGATGGTTTCGGCAATCTGCTGCGGAATGCGCTCGGTGGTCAGCACGTGGGCAAACAGCAAGGCGTTGGCCACGATGAACATCAGCATCACCGTGACCTTGCCAGCGTCCACCAGCACATGCGGCACCTGGCGCATCCCGATGTCGCGGTAGACAAATACGGCAATGATGAAGGCATACACCGCCGCCACGGCAGCGGCTTCGGTGGGCGTGAAGATGCCGCCGTAGATGCCGCCCAGGATGATGATGATCAGCAACAAGCCCCACATTGAGTCGCGGCCTGATCGCACCACCTCGGCCAGACTCGCCCGCGGTTGTGGCTCCAGCTTGATGACACGCGCGCGTACGTAGATGGCCACCATCAACATCAGGCCCAGCACGATGCCGGGAATCACACCGGCCATGAACAGTTTGCCGACCGATGTTTCGGTCGCGGCACCATAGACCACCATCACGATGGACGGCGGAATCAGGATGCCCAGGGTGCCGGCGTTGCAGATGACACCGGCCGCAAACTGCTGCGAATACCCCGCCTTGACCATGCCGGCGATGACGATGGAACCCACCGCCACCACCGTGGCCGGTGACGATCCCGACACGGCCGCAAACAGCATGCAGGCCATGACCGACGCCATGGCCAAACCACCCCGCAGGTGGCCGATACAGGCGATGGCAAAACGGATCATGCGCTTGGCCACCCCGCCGGTGGTCATGAAAGCGCCGCCCAGAATGAAAAACGGGATCGCCAACAGCGTGTAGTGCTCGCTGGTTTCGTACAGCTTCAGGGCCAGCGAGGCCAGCGAGTCCTGGGCAAAAAACAGGATCGTCAGCAGCGACGACAGGCCCAGCGCGACGGCCACGGGCATGCCGACGAACATCAGCGCAAACAACAGGACAAACAGGAAGATGGTGGTCATCGTGTGGTCCCGGTCGAATTCGAATCCGCTGTGTCGTCGGCGCGCAGCTTGAGCGCGTCCTGCGCTTCGTCACCCAGCAAGTGGGCGTCTTCACCACGAATCAGTCGCATCAGAACCTGCATGAAGCGCAGGCTGAGCAGTAGGAAACCCAGCGGCAGAATCGCCCGCGGAATCCACTGCTGCACCGGCAGATCCTGCATTTCGATGCCGACGATGTACATCTTCTGCACATACAGCCAGCCGCCCACCAGGACGATGCCGGCGTAAAGAATGCACAGGAGCGTGGCCAAGATGCCCACGTTGCGCGCGGCGCGCGGCCCCAGCGTCTTGACGAAGGCGTCCACGCCGATATGCGCCCCGACACGCACGCCATAGGCCATGCCGATGAAGATCAACGCGCCAAACATCACCCCGGTCAACTCCAGCGCCCAGGTGAAGCTGTAGTTGAAAACGTAACGTGCAACCACCTGCGTGAAAGTCAGCAAAGTCATCGCAGCCATCAGCAAGGCGATGACGCCTTCTTCTATTCGATCTGTCCAGCGCATTGGCATGCAGCGTCCGGTTCGCGGACGCTGCCTGTGGTTGGAGCTACGGGAAAACCGGTGACCGGTTTACTTGTTGGCCTTCAGGGCCGCATCGATCAGGTCGCGACCGATGTCACCCTCGAACTTCTTCCACACCGGTGCCATGGCTTTGCGCCAGGCAGCCGTGTCTTCCTTGGTCAAGGTCTGGATCTTGGCCTTGCCCGCATCGGCAATCTTTTTCTTGTCGGACTGATTGATGTCTTCGGCCAGTTTGTTGCCGTAGGCCGTGGCTTCCGTCATCGCTTCGCTCAGGCCCTTGCGCACATCAGGCGGCAGACCGTTCCACCACTTGGCGTTGGTGACCACCATGTAGTCGATGACGCCGTGGTTGGTCTGGGCCACGGTGCCTTGCACCTCGTGGAACTTCTGCGAATAGATGTTGGACCAGGTGTTTTCCTGGCCGTCAACCACACCGGTCTGCAAGGCCTGGTAAACCTCGGCAAAAGCCATCTTCTGTGGGTTCGAGTCC
>JAHECB010000312.1 GCA_024641925.1 Betaproteobacteria bacterium | reverse complement strand
GGGCATGGCGTTGCGCGGAAATTCAACGTCCACAACGGCGCCGATGCACTGGACGATCTTGCCCTGTGCGTTGCTGGTCTGGGTGTTCGACATGTCAATGGTCCTTCAAACGAATTCGGGTTGTGCTGCAGTGCTCAGCCGCTGATGGCGGCGGCGCCGCTGACGATCTCGGACAGTTCCTTGGTGATCGCGGCCTGGCGGGTCTTGTTGTAGATGAGCTTCAACTCACCAATCAGGGTGCCGGCATTGTCGGTGGCGGCCTTCATGGCCACCATGCGGGCGCTCTGCTCGCTGGCCATGTTTTCGGCAACGGCCTGGTACACCAGGGCCTCGATGTAACGCGTCATCAGGTCGTCGATGACGGCGTTGGCGTCGGGCTCGTAGATGTAGTCCCAGGCGTACTGCGTTTTTTCGGCAGCGGTCTGTTCCAGGCGTTCGGCCGACAGCGGCAGCAGGGGTTCAACCTGCGGCTCTTGTTTCATGGTGTTGATGAACTTCGTGTAACACAGGTACACCGCGTCGATCTTGCCTTCCACAAACCCGTCCAGCATCACCTTGACCGGGCCGATGAGCTTGTCCAAGTGCGGGGCGTCGCCCAGCTGTACGGCCTGGCTCATGACCGAGGCGCCTACGCGGTTCAGGAAGCCCAGGCCCTTGTTGCCGATGGCCACGGTGACGATGCTGGCGCCACCGGCCTGCACGTCTTTCATGCGCGTGGTCAGCGCACGCAGCACGTTGGTGTTCAGGCCGCCGCACAGGCCCTTGTCGCTGGTGACGACGATGAAGCCGACCGACTTGGGTTTACCGCCGGCCTTGACCACGTCACGCAGAAACGGGCTTTTGTATTCCGGGTTGGCCTGCGACAGGTGGGCCGTGATGTTGCGGATCTTGTCGGCATAAGGCCGGGCCGCACGCATGCGCTCCTGCGCCTTGCGCATCTTGCTGACCGAGACCATTTCCATGGCCTTGGTGATCTTCTTGGTATTTTCGACCGACTTGATCTTGCCGCGTATCTCTTTACCGACCGCCATAAACCGTTCTCCAGGAAAGGGTGGACAGGCTTAGAAAGACTTCTTGAACGCGGTAATCGCGCCCGCGAGTTCTTCTTCGGCGCCCTTGTCCAAGGCCTTGTCGTTTTCCAGCTTGGCCAGCAGGGCAGCGTGGCTGCTCTTCAGGTGCGTGTGCAGGCCGGACTCGAAGCTCAGGATCTTCTTGACTTCCACGTCGTCCATGAAGCCCTTGTTCACGGCGTACAGCGTGGCGGCCATCAGGCTGATGGGCTGCGGGCTGTACTGCGCCTGCTTCAGCAGTTCAGTGACGCGGGCACCGCGGTCCAGCTGCTTGCGGGTGGCGGCGTCCAGGTCAGACGCAAACTGCGCAAAAGCGGCCAGTTCACGGTACTGCGCCAGGTCGGTACGGATGCCGCCCGACAGGCCCTTGATCAGCTTGGTCTGCGCTGCACCACCGACCCGCGACACCGAAATGCCGGCGTTGATGGCGGGGCGGATACCGGCGTTGAACAGGCTGGTTTCCAGGAAGATCTGGCCGTCGGTGATGGAGATGACGTTGGTGGGCACAAAGGCCGACACGTCACCCGCCTGGGTTTCGATGATGGGCAGCGCCGTCAGTGAACCGGTTTTGCCTTTGACAGCGCCTTTGGTGAAGGCTTCAACGTAGTCGGCGTTGACACGGGCGGCACGCTCCAGCAGGCGGCTGTGCAGATAGAACACGTCGCCGGGGTAGGCCTCGCGGCCGGGTGGGCGGCGCAGCAGCAGCGACACCTGGCGGTAGGCCACGGCCTGCTTGGACAGGTCGTCATAAATGATCAGCGCGTCTTGGCCGCGGTCGCGGAAGTACTCGCCCATGGTGCAGCCCGAATAGGCGCTGACGTATTGCATGGCGGCCGATTCCGAAGCCGAAGCCGCCACGACGATGGTGTAGTCCATCGCGCCGTTGGATTCCAGTGCGCGCACGACGTTTTTGATCGAGCTGGCTTTCTGGCCGATCGCAACGTACACGCAGGTCATGTTCTGACCCTTCTGGTTGATGATGGTGTCGATGGCCACCGCGGTTTTGCCGGTCTGGCGGTCGCCAATGATCAGCTCGCGCTGGCCACGGCCGACAGGCACCATGGAGTCGATGGACTTCAGGCCGGTCTGCACCGGCTGGTCCACCGATTTACGGGCAATCACGCCCGGCGCCACTTTTTCGATGACGTCGGTCATCTTGGCGTTGATGGGGCCCTTGCCGTCGATGGGCTGACCCAGCGCATTCACCACGCGGCCGATGAGCTCCGGGCCCACGGGCACTTCCAGGATGCGGCCGGTGCACTTGACCACGTCGCCTTCGGAGATGTGCTCGTATTCACCCAGGATCACGGCGCCTACCGAGTCACGCTCCAGGTTCAGCGCCAGACCGTAGGTGGCCTGGCCGCTGGCCGTGGCGGGGAACTCCAGCATCTCGCCGGCCATCGCGTCCGACAGGCCGTGCACACGCACGATGCCGTCGGTGACGGACACCACGGTGCCCTGGTTCTTGATGTCGGAAGAGGTGGCAAGGCCTTCGATGCGGCTCTTGATCAGCTCGGAAATTTCTGCGGGATTCAGGTTCATGGTGTTTCCTAATTTGACGCTGCGCCGCAACTCAGGCGGTCAGTGCCAGCTTCATCTGTTCAAGACGGGCCTTCACGGAAGTGTCGAGCACCTCGTCACCGACCACCACACGCACACCGCCGATCAACTCGGGCGTGAGCACCACGCGCGCACTCAGCTTGCGGCCAAAGCGGCGTTCAAGTGCCTCTACGGTTTCAGCCAACTGCGGCGCTTCAATGGGAAAGGCACTTTCGATCACGGCGTCTGACACGCCCGCGCGGCCGTTGACCAGTGTTTGAAACTGGGCCACGATTTCAGGCAACACCGACAAGCGGCCGTTGTCCAGCACGGTGCGCAGCAGATTGACGATCTTGCCGTCCAGTTGCAGCCCTTTTTGCAGCGCCACGCCGGCCATCAGGTCAAAAACCTGCATGGCAGGCACCCGGGGGTTGTCTGCATAGCGGCGCAGATCTTCGTCCGAAGCCAGGGCGGCCAGAGCCGAGAGCTGGTCTTTCAGCGCTGCGCTCTGGTCGCCGGCGGCCTGGAACAGGGCTTCGGCATAAGGTCGGGCAAGGGTCGCCAGCTCGGCCATGTCAGAGCTCCGTCTTCAGCCGACCCAACAGCTCGGCATGAACGCCGGCGTCGACTTCGCGCTTCAGAATCTGCTCGGCGCCTCTGACGGCCAGACCCGCCACCTGCTCGCGCAGGGTTTCGCGGGCCTTCAGCGACTCTTGCATCGCTTCGGCCTTGGCCGCGGCAATGATCTTGGCCGCTTCTTCGCTGGCACGAGCCTTGGCTTCTTCGATGGTCGACTGCGCCAGGCGATCGGCGTCAGCCAGGCGCTTGGCAGCGTCGTCCCGAGCGGCCGACAGCTGCGCTTCGACACGCTTGTTGGCGGTCAGCAGTTCAGCCTTGGCCTTGTCGGCAGCCGACAGGCCTTCAGCGATCTTCTTGGCGCGCTCGTCCAGGGCCGCGGTGATGGGCGGCCAGACAAAACGCATCGTGAACCAGATGAGGATCGCAAAAACGATCATCTGGACGATGAGGGTGGCATTGATGCTCACGGCTTACCTCGTCAGGGGGTGACCAGGGCGGTGGTCGACGACCACCACCCGCCGAACCGAAGTGGAATTACTTCGGCAGATTGGCGATCTGACCCAGGAACGGGTTGGCCGTGGCAAACCACAGGGCGATACCGGTGCCGATGATGAACGCAGCGTCGATCAGACCGGCCAGCAGGAACATCTTGGTCTGCAGTTCACCCATCAGCTCGGGCTGGCGAGCAGCGGCTTCAAGGTACTTGCTGCCCATGATGCCGATACCGATACAGGCACCGACGGCACCCAGGCCAATGATCAGGCCAGCGGCCAGGGCGGTAAAGCTGATGACTTCCATTTATTTGCTCCAGAGTGGAAGGTGAGGGAAAAAAGACAAAAGGAAAAACAGCGAACTCAAAACCGGATCAGTGCGCGTCATGCGCCTGGCCCACATAAACCAGCGTGAGCATCATGAACACGAAGGCCTGCAAGGTGATGATCAGAATGTGGAAGATGGCCCATGCGGTACCGGCAATCACATGGCCCAGCGCCAGCGGGATGCCCACGGCAGTGAAAAACGCGCCACCCATCAGGGCGATCAGCATGAAGATCAGTTCGCCGGCGTACATGTTGCCAAACAGCCGCATGCCGTGGCTGACGGTCTTGGCCACGAATTCGATCATCTGCATGGCGAAGTTGAAGGGCGCCAGATACCACTTGGCACCAAAGGGCGCCGACACCAGCTCGTGCAGCCAGCCGCCCGCGCCTTTGATCTTGATGTTGTAGAAGATGCAGATCAGCAGCACCGTGACCGACAGCGCCATCGACACCGACAGGTCGGCGGTGGGCACCACACGCATGTAGTGCACGCCGGCGGCTTCGCCCAGCTTGGGCAGCAGGTCCACGGGCAGCAGGTCCATGGCATTCATCAGGAACACCCAGATGAACACGGTCAGCGCCAGCGGGGCGACCATCTTGCGGCTTTCGGCGTTGTGCACGATGCCCTTGGCCTGCGAGTCGACCATTTCCACCATGGACTCCACCGCCGCCTGCAAGCGGCCCGGCACGCCAGCCGTCATGCTCTTGGCCACCAGCCACAGCACAAAGCAACCCAGGGCGCCCAGCAGGCTGGAGTAAACGATTGAATCGATGTTGAAGGTCCAGAAACCCGAACCGGTTTGCAGGTGCTTCAGGTGATGAATGATGTATTCACCAGCGGTAAGCTCAGTTCCTGTGGGTGCTGCCATGTTCTTGCTCGGATGTGTTCGTTTGCGACGGTGCCGTCTGCGTTGCGGGTCTTGTGCTTCGGTGAATTTCTATCGCCGGCCGCGCCACAACAGCGCAACCCAGTAAACCTTCAAACCCAGAAACAGACCCACCAACAAGGCAGGCCAGTTCAGATCAGGCACGATCTTGGGCGCCAGCGCAAGCATGGCAACCGAAACCACGATTTTGACAAACTCCCACAACATGAAACTGACAGCGCTGCTGGCAGACGACATGCTGGTGAGCCGGCTGGTCATGCCGCGCGCCATCAAGGCCCCCGGCACCACCACCGTGATCGAGCCAAACAGCAACGACCACGCCACCTGTTCCTGGCCCGTGAGCAACACTGCCAGCAGTGCCGCCCCCAAGCCCACAACCATTTGTGCACCCACCACCCACCAAGGTGACCGTGAAGGGTGCTTTGCCCGCAGTGCCGACGCTTCAGCCGCCGTCAGTGGGGTTGTTGACTCGCTGCTGCCATCGCGTCCCCAACCAGCGGCCTCTTGATCACCCCAGACCGCGCTGTTTCCAACCTGTAGACGCTCGTCACGGAGTGGCCGTTCGATCGCCATGGTGTGGTCCCGCCGCGGTGGGTTTCAAAGAAGCTGGGCCGTAAGGAATTTCCAGCAG
>JAHECB010000311.1 GCA_024641925.1 Betaproteobacteria bacterium | reverse complement strand
GCGTAGCGGCGCGCCGGTCGCGGCCAACCATCGCCGCCGGGCAACACCATGTCCTGCACCACGGCCAAAGGTGCGCGTGGCAAATCCAGCGCCTCGGCGGCGAGTTCATAGGCCTGCCGAGCGTGTGCCGGCGTCAAGGTGTGCAGAGCCGGTCGTCCGGCGCGTTGGATGCGGGTCAGCAGGGCCGCCATGGCTGGTGTCAGGTCGGGTTTTGCGGGTGTGCCATTCATGCGCTGCAGAGCATACTGGCGCCCGACCCCACCACTTGCACCTTCAACATGGCCCGTATCCAGTACATCACCCAGATCGATATCGACTTCGGCGTTGTCAAGCTGCTGCGCGACGAATGCCAGCGTGCCGGCATGCACAAGCCGCTGGTCATCACCGACGCGGGCGTTCGTGCCGCCGGTGTTTTGCAGCTGGCGCTGAATGCGCTGGGCGACACGCCACATGCAGTTTTCGACGCCACACCGTCCAACCCCACCGAGGCCGCCGTGCGCGCCGCCGTGGCCGTTTACAAAAGCCAAGGATGCGACGGCCTGGTGGCGGTGGGCGGCGGCAGCAGCATCGACCTGGCCAAGGGCGTGGCCATCGCCGCCACGCACCCGGGGCCGCTGAAAACCTACGCCACCATCGAAGGCGGCAGCGCGCTCATCACCGAAGGTGTGGTGCCGCTGATTGCCGTGCCCACTACTGCAGGTACGGGCAGCGAAGTGGCCCGCGGCGCCATCGTCATCGTCGACGACGGCCGCAAACTGGGCTTCCACAGCTGGCACCTGGTGCCCAAGGCCGCACTGCTGGACCCCGAGCTGACGCTGGGCCTGCCGCCCATGTTGACGGCGGCCACGGGCATGGACGCCATTGCGCATTGCATGGAAACCTTCATGGCGCCCGCGGTCAACCCGCCGGCCGACGGCATTTCGCTGGACGGCCTGGCGCGCGGCTGGGCCCACATCGAAACCGCCACCCGCGACGGCAGCCAGCGTGAAGCGCGCTGGGCCATGATGAGCGCCAGCATGCAAGGCGCGATGGCGTTCCAGAAAGGACTGGGCTGTGTGCATTCGCTGTCGCACAGCCTGGGCGGCGTCAACCCGCGGCTGCACCACGGCACGCTGAACGCCATGTTCCTGCCTGCCGTGGTGAAGTTCAATGCCTCGGCACCGTCCATCCAGCAGGAACAGCGTTTGCAACGCATGGCCCGGGCCATGGGCCTGGCCGGCTGCGACAGCCTGGGCACGGAAGTGGCTGACGCCATCACCGACATCAATGCCCGCCTGGGCCTGCCCACGGGCTTGCGCGCCATGGGCGTCACTGAAGACCTGTTCGAGCGTGTCATTGACGGCGCGATGGCCGACCATTGCCACAAAACCAACCCGCGCATCGCCACCCGTGACGACTATAGGGCCATGCTTTTGGCCAGCCTGTGAGCGTGGTGTACCGTGTGCCCAGGTGTAAATACGCGCCACGCAGTCGGCGGCGTCGAATCGGTGCCTTCGACTCTCAATAAGAAACCACGTGAGGAGAAGCCATGGACTTCAGTACTTTCGGCAATGCCATGCAAGCTTCGTTTGGCAACCATATCCCCCAGATCCTGGGGGCGATAGCGATCTTTGCACTGGGCTGGCTGGTGGCCGTTTTGGCCCGCGCAGCCACCCGGCGCTTGCTGGCCTTGATGGCGGTCAACCGTCGCATCGAAGACAGCACCGGCGCCAAGGTTGACGCCGAATGGCCCGTAGCCACCGGTGTGTTCTGGCTGGTCATCGCTGGCACCATCGTTGCGGCGCTGTCGGCGCTGGAACTGTCCAGCCTGTCCAGCCCGTTTTCGCTGATGCTCACCGACATCGTGGGCTACCTGCCCCATCTGTTAGCGGGTGCGGCACTGGCGCTGGTGGCCTGGTTGGTGGCCACCGTGCTGCGCTCTGCGATCAACAAGGCGCTGTCGATGACCACCTTGGACGACAAACTCAGCACCGCTGCCGGCATGTCGCCCATGAGCAAAAACGTGGGCAACGTGCTGTTCTGGCTGGTGATGCTGCTGTTCCTGCCGTCGATTCTGGGCGCCTTCCGCCTTCAAGGCACGCTGGACCCGGTGCAGAAGATGTTGACGTCGGGACTGGACATGCTGCCCAACATCTTCGCCGCGCTGCTGATCGGCTTTGTGGGCTACGTGGTGGCACGTGTGCTGCGTGGGCTGGTGGTCAACCTGCTGTCTGCAGCCGGTGTGGACGGCCTGCGCCAACGTGTCGGCCTGGATGGCGCTGTGCAACTGTCGCGCCTGGCGGGCACGGTGGTGTTCATCCTGGTACTGGTGCCATCGCTGATTGCAGCGCTGGATGCGCTGAAGATCCAGGCTGTTTCAGGCCCTGCCACGCAGATGCTGGGCAAGATGCTGGACGCGGTGCCCAACATTCTGGCTGCAGCTGTGATCCTGACGGTGACCTGGTATGTGGCCCGTTTTGCGTCAGAACTGCTGGCCCGCCTGCTGGAAAGTGCCGGTCTGGACGGCATGCCCGAAAAACTGGGCATGGGACAGGCGCTGAGCGGCAACACCCGGCCTTCTCACCTGGTGCAGTTGGCGGTGATGTTTTTTGCCATGCTGTTTGCCGTGGTGGAAGCCGCCAACCAGGTCGGGTTTTCGCAGGTGCGCGACGTGGTCACCACCTTCATCACCTTCTCGGGCGACATCCTGCTGGGCGGTCTGATCCTGACCGTGGGCTTCTGGGTGGCCAACCTGGCCTACACCGCCATTGACAAGGCCAGCGGCCCGGAGAGCACGGGTCTGGCATCGATTGCCCGAATCGCCATCCTGGGTGTGGTCATCGCCATGGGTCTGCGGGCCATGGGCATCGCCAACGAAATCGTGCAGCTGGCCTTTGCGCTGACCTTCGGTGCCGTGGCCGTGGCCGTGGCGCTGTCCTTCGGTCTGGGCGGGCGCGAAGCGGCCGGCAAGCTGATGGAGCATTGGCTGGCACGCTGGCGCAAAGACTGAGCCTGTCTTTCGGCTGGACGGCACATCGTGCGGTCCAGCCAGAGCCTGACAAACTGCAGCCTAGCGCTGCAGTTTGTCGTTCAGGGATGCAGCCTGTCGCATTCACATAGGCGCTGCCGCCGACCGCTGATATGGTGTGCTACATCAGTAACACACCTGCGCTTGCCCCGCGCCGACTCCCATGCAAACCTGGGACCAAAAACAGCCGATCTACCAGCAACTGGCCGACATCCTGGTCGGCCAACTGATGGACGGCGACCCGCCGGAAGGCGAAGCCATGCCCTCGGTGCGGTCCTTGGCGGGCCGCTACCTGCTGAACCCGCTGACGGTCAACCGCGCGCTGCAAGCCCTGGGCGACGACGGCCTGGTTGAAAGCCGCCGCGGCCTGGGCCTGTACGTGACACCCGGCGCCCGAGAGCGCCTGCGCGCCACCGAGCGCCAGCGCTTCCTGCAGGAAGAATGGCCGCGCCTGCGCCAACGCCTGCAACAGCTGGGCATCACCGGCGAAGACCTGAACTGGGAGCCCTTGCCATGAACGCACCACAAACCGCCGACATGGAACTGGTGCGCGCCCAGGGCCTGCGTGTGCACTATGGCGCCAAGTGCGCGCTGGACGACGTGAGCTTCAGCATCCCCAAAGGCCGCGTGGTCGGGTTGCTGGGCCACAACGGTGCCGGCAAAACGACACTGATGAAGGCCCTGGTGGGCCTGGCCACCACGCAAGGTGCGATCAGCGTGCTGGGCCTGAACCCGGTGAAGGACCGTGTGCAACTGCTGCAGTCGGCCTGCTACATCCCCGATGTTGCCATCCTGCCGCGATGGGCACGTGTGCAGGATCTGATCACGTTGATGAGCGGCCTCCACCCGCGTTTTTCAGCGCAGCGGGCTCAGGCGCTGCTCAAGCGCACCAGTGTCAAGGGCAGCGACAAGGTCAAGACGCTGAGCAAGGGCATGGTGGTGCAGGCGCATCTGGCGCTGGTGGCCGCCATCGACGCAAAGCTGATGATCCTGGACGAACCCACGCTGGGCCTGGACGTGCTGTCTCGCAAGGCCTTCTACGAGATGCTGATCGACGAATGGTGCGACGGCGAGCGCAGCGTGATCATCAGCACCCACCAGGTCGAAGAGATCGAGGCGCTGCTCAGTGACGTGCTGATGCTCAACGAAGGCAAGCTGGTACTCAACATGAGCCTGCAGGACATGGACCAGCGTTTTGTCGCCTTCAGCCACGATGCAGCCGCTGCCGACCGGATGGCCGCCGCCCACCCGCTGCTGCGCTACCGAACCGGGGCCGGCCCCGACGCCCATGCAGCACTGTTTGATGGCGAACCCCCGCCCGACGTCCAGGCCCTGGGTCAACGCCTGCGCCCCAGTCTGGTGGACCTGTTTGTTGCCCTCACCCGCAAACCCGAACTCGACCGTACGCAGTTCTGACACCGACGGCTCTGACGGAGAAAACACATGAACCTGAACCTTGCCCTGCTGCGCCGAGAATGGATACAGCACCGCTTTTCCTGGGCCTTGCTGGCCCTGATTCCCCTGGCGCTGGTGACGCTGCTGCTGAGCGTTGGACACATTGAGTTGGAGGTGGGTGACAAGGCATCAGGCTTGCCGGCCCCGCTGGCCGTGGTGGCCGCGGCCATGGGCATCGGTGCGGTGCTGATGATGTTGCTGTCGACCGTGTTCACCACCACCACCGTCATTGGCCTGGCGCGGCGTGACCATGCCGATCGGTCGGTCGAATTCTGGTTGTCGCTGCCCATCGGCCACAGCCGCAGTCTGCTGCTGCCCATGCTGGTCCACATGGTGCTGGTGCCTCTGGCGGCCGCCGTGTTGGGGCTGTTGCTGGGTTGGATCGCGGGACTGATCCTGGTCACCCGCATGCACGGTTTCGGCGCCTGGCTTGCCCTGCCCTGGGCTGACCTGACCGGCACCACCTTGCTCGGCCTGGCGCGACTTCTGGTGGGCTGGCCCATGCTGGTGCTGTGGTTGTCGCCCTTGATCCTGCTGGGCATGCTCAGCTACGCGTGGATGCGACGCTGGGGCCTGGTGATCCTGGGCCTGGTGCTGGCTGTCGGCAACTCACAACTGGGCGAAATACTGGGCTACCGATGGCTGCCTGACGTGTTGCGTACCATCGGCCGGGGCGCGGTCGGCGCGCTGGTCAACGGCAAGCAGGCCATGGTGATCCAGGGCGACAACGGCGACGCCATTGCGCGCGGCATGCAACAAGCACCGATGTGGCTGCTGCACGATGTGGGCGGTTCCTTGCGTGACATGGCATCGCCCGTGTTCCTGGGTGGCCTGCTGGTGGCGGCGCTGTGTTTTTGGGGCTTGATCGCCTGGCGCAAGCGAGGTGCCAGCACGGCCGTGTGAAGCCAGCGTCCAGCCCTGCTGCCTGGGTGTATTCAGGTCGATACCCTCGTCTGGGCTGTGTCGTCCTGGGCTGATGCGGGTCGGGCCAGCGTCAGGCACATCAGCAACACCAGCGCGGTGATGCCGGGTGTCTTGGGCAGTTGGCAGTGCGTGGTGCAGCGCG
>JAHECB010000310.1 GCA_024641925.1 Betaproteobacteria bacterium | reverse complement strand
GCTGCAGAGCGCGGCCGGCGAACGCCGCGTGCCCGCCGAAGACTTCTTCCAGGGCATCTACACGACGGCGCGCTGGTCAGCGACGACATCATCATCGGCCTGGTCAAGGAACGCCTGGCACAGCCCGACTGCGCCAAGGGCTTCTTGTTTGACGGCTTCCCCCGCACCATTCCACAAGCCGACGCCATGAAAGCCGCCGGTGTCAAACTGGACCTGGTGCTGGAAATCGACGTGCCCGACGAGGCCATTGTTGAACGCATGAGTGGCCGCCGTTCGCACCAGCCCTCGGGCCGCACCTACCACATCAAGTTCAACCCACCGCGTGTGGCCGGCGTCGACGACGTGACCGGCGAGCCGCTGATCCAGCGCGACGACGACAAGGAAGAAACCGTCAACAAGCGCCTGCAGGTCTACCACAGCCAGACCAAGCCGCTGGTGGCGTACTACGCCAACTGGGCGGCCAGCGGCGACCCCCAGGCGCCGCGCTGCACACGTGTCAACGGCACCGGGACCGTTGAGGAAATCACAGCCCGCGTGGCCAGCGCCTTGCAGGCCTGAGACCCCGCCCGCACACCGGCGCCCGACACAGGACCACCCCATGGACATTCAAGGCAAGACATTCATCGTGACCGGCGGCGCGTCCGGCTTGGGCGAAGGCACGGCCCGCATGCTGGCGGCCAACGGCGCCAAAGTGGTGGTGGCCGACCTGCAGGCCGACCGGGGCGAACAGGTGGCCCAGGCCATCGGCGGGCGCTTTGTCAAATGTGATGTCAGCCAGGAGGCTGATGGCCAGGCTGCCGTGCAGGCCGGGGTTGAAATGGGCAACTTGTTTGGCCTGGTCAACTGCGCCGGCATTGCACCTGCGGTGAAGACCGTCGGCCGCGATGGCGCCCACCCGCTGGCCGTTTACACCAAGACCATCATGGTCAACCTGGTGGGCAGCTTCAACATGATTCGCCTGGCCGCCGAGGCCATGTGCAAAAACACGGCGCTGGCCACTGGCGAGCGCGGCGTGCTGATCAGCACCGCCAGCGTGGCAGCTTACGACGGCCAGATCGGCCAGGCCGCCTACAGCGCCAGCAAAGGCGGCATCGTGGGCATGACCTTGCCGATTGCGCGCGACTTGGCCCGCAACGGCATCCGCAACATGACCATTGCGCCGGGCATCTTTGGCACGCCCATGCTGTTTGGCATGCCGCAAGAGGTGCAGGACGCCCTGGCCGCCACCGTGCCCTTCCCCAGTCGCCTGGGCACGCCTGATGACTACGCCAAGCTGGTCAAGCACATCATCGAAAACGACATGCTCAATGGCGAAGTGATCCGGCTGGACGGGGCGATTCGGCTGGCGCCGAAGTAGGCTGTCCTACACAGACCTGGGCCAGGCGCCCAGTGAGCTTCCTGGATTTGACGGGCTTGCGCCTGACGGAAAACGCAGAAGCACCGTGAAGCAAAAAGGGCAGCCTGTTGGCTGCCCTTTTTTCTATCCGCAGGGCCGCAGCCCTGCCGGGATCAGAACTTCAGCGAAGCGCCAACCGTGAAATAACGGCCGACCACGTCGTAGTTCTGCGGGAAGGTGTTGCCACTGTTGGCACTGGTGCCGGCAATGGTGTTGCCCACTTCCGGCGGCTTCTTGTCAAACGCGTTGGCGATGCTCAGGTTGAGCCTGAGGTTCTTGGTCGCGTTCCAGCTGGCACTCAGGTCCACGTAGTCATAGGCCTTGATGCTGGCAAAGCGGTCCAGGAAGTTGGTGCCACCGGGCTCTTCGGTCACAGCGCTGACGTGACGCCAGTTGTAGCCGAGCGTGATGTCACCCTTGTTCCAGGTCGTGCGCTGGCTGAACTTCTGCTCGTAGATCGGCCCGCCCAGGCTGCTGGCGTTGCCGCAGGCCACGCTGTAGTAGCCCAAGCAGTCGCGCTTGACTGAAGCAGGGGTGGCCTGGAACCAGTACTTGTCGACCTGGTTCAGATTGAGCGCCATGTCCACACTGCCCATGGCTGGCGACAGACCGAGGCTCTTCAGCGCCAGGCGGTAACCCACGGTCAGGTCCACACCGCTGGTCGACTGCTTGCCGAGGTTCGACAGGGGCAGGGCGATGCCCAGGGCCGACGCACCGTTGAACGTCCCGCTAGGACCACGGCCGACGGCCGCGCAGGCGCCCGACAGCGTCAGGCCGGGGTTGCGAGCCGCTGAGTAGCAGTCGTCCAGCACGTCGGTGACGGCGGGGTTGGACACGGCCTTGGTGATGTCGATCTTGTAGTAATCAACACCGATCGTCAGCCCCGGTACAAACGCGGGCTCGAAGACAAAGCCGATGGTGAAGGTGTCCGCCTCTTCGGGTTTCAGTGCCGGATTGCCACCCTGCAGAATGTTGACCTGGCCAGCAGAAGGCGGGGGCAGCGAGCCCACGCGAGCCAGCGGCACGCCTGAGAGCACGCACAGATTCGACAGCGTACCGGGAGTACCCGCGTCGGCAACGTTGATGCGGGTACCCTCGCAAGGGTCCACCGCCAAGTTATCCAGAGCCGTGACCAGCGGGTTGAACAACTCGGAGATGTTGGGCGCGCGGGTGGCACGCTGTTGCATGGCGCGAACACGCAGGCCCTTGACTGGCTCCCAATCAGCACCCAGCTTCCAACTGCCGTAGTTGGTCGTGGACGAGGTCTTGAACGCGGACTGGCGATAGCCGACGTCCAACTTCAGCGAATGAGCAAAGGGCGCGTTGGCGATCAAGGGGATCGTCGCTTCAGCATAGAGCTCATTCAGCGTGAAGGTGCCATTCAGGTCCGGCGAGGCCGCGCCGGTACCCAAGACCTCGCCATTGATCTGCGAGGCGGCATCCGACAGGTTGCCGGCTGTCATCTTGCGGTTTTCAAAGCCGAAGGCAACGCCAATGGGGTCACGTGCCCAAGGGCTCTTGACCGAGCCCAGGTCGCCGTTGACCGATGCAGAAACGATGTCCTGCTTGACGCTTTGCGTCAGGATGGCGCTCAGGTTGATGAAATTGGCCTGCGCTGCGGTGATGGAGCCTGCGGCGCCGAACAGGTTCAAAGGAACGCAACCATTGGCCGAATCGATACAGGTCGTGGTGTCCAGTGCACGAAGCGCTTGCTGCACCTTCGAGCTCGAGCCCCAGTTCGTGCGGTACTGCGTCTGGTCGGCTTCACCGCGGGAAATGTAGGCATCGTAGCCCCAGGATCCGAAGATCGAGCCCGTGATACCCGCCGTCAACTGTGCCGTCTTGTTCCGGAAGTCGTTGATGCGGGGGCCCAGCTCAACCAGGCGTCGGCCGATGTCAACGGAAAACTCGGTCGGGTCGCCCACCACGCAATTGGCAGGAGCGATGTTGTAGGCTGCACAAATGTCGGCGCGAGCACCTGCCGGGATGTACGGGTTGCCGATGGGCACCGAGAAGGTGTTGAAGAAGGTACCCGTTGGCGCCAGGTTCGAGACCACGGTGCTGCGCGTGTACATCATCTCAGCGTAGACCTGCGCGTGGTCATTGATGGTGTAGCTGGCCAGCGCGGTGGCCTGCTGCCGATCCAGCGGCGTGGAGTAGTAGTTGAGCGGGTTGAAGTTGAAGGTGTTGGTGTCGGGCGACGGTGAGCCGGTGACCGGGTCGATCTGCCAGCTGATTTCCGTTGAATCGAAGTAACCGGGAACGGTCGTGAACGAACCCTGCGGTCTGCCCGTCGTGGAGCTGATCGAGGCCGCGCCGTAAGCGCGGGCGCCCTGCAACAAAGGGTCGGTCTTGACCGTACCCAGGCTCAGTGCGACGTTGCCACGGCCGTCGGCCAGTGACGAACCAATCGTCAGGTCAACGCGCTTGCGATTTGCATCGCTCTTGCCCGAAGTGCCATACGACGTGGACAGGTCCACACCCTGGAAGTTCTTGTTGAGTACAAAGTTCACCACGCCTGCAACGGCGTCGGCGCCGTACACCGCGGAAGCGCCGCCGGTGACGATGTCGACCCGGCGCAGCAGGGCCAGGGGCACCGAGTTGGTGTCGACAATGCCGTTCAGGTCATAAGGCACCAGGCGGCGGCCATTGACCAGCACCAGCGATCGGTTGCTGCCCAAGCCCCGCAAGTCGATGGTGGCACCACCAGCAGTGCCGTTGTTGGTTCCGGGGCCGAGGGCCGGGACTGCCGCCGGCAAGCCGCGGATGACCTCTTCCACCGCCACGGGCTGCGATTCTTTGATCTGCTCTTCGGTGACACTGAAGATGGGGCTGATGGATGAGCCATTGAGCGACTTGATGCGCGAGCCCGTTACTTCGATGCGCTGGGTTTCCTGGGCTGCAGCCCACTGGCTCGTGACCAGCAAAGCGCTGCCCATGGCGACCAGAACTCCCGCGCTTACCTTCGTTCTCCTGAACATATTCACTCCTAGCAAGTGTTTGTGGGTGTCGGCCGAATGAGATCAAGCGCTTTGCAGAAGCATTGCGTTGGAAGCAGGCCGACTTCGGAGTTCGATTGTGGAATGCCGAGAGCGCGCGCTGGCCAGCTTCGACAGCACCAGTCTGGCGTGTCCGCTGGTGCGCATCGCACCGATTTGGTTGAAACTGGAAAAACTTCTTTAGTATCAAATACTTAGACAGATTGATGAACGCCTTCGGATTTAGGCCGGGCTGGACAACTAGGGCTTGCCCTAACAAAACAGCCTGTATCGCTGTCGCCTCTTCGCAACAGATACGGCCCGACTCGTCCCATGTGGACCTGCGGCCATCAGGAAACAGCGTTGTCCGATCACAGACGTCTGCTGCAGTCCCGGCGACTGGCAGCCCCGAGGTTTCAAAGCCTGCTGCGCCATGAAGGCGGCAAAGAATTCGGCGAAGAGGACCCACTGGCCGTTCGGCGTGGCCGCCACACCCGAGCCCCACGTCCATGCATGGGCCCGGCGAGGGCGTCGCCCACCTGAACCTGTTCGGCCCTGATGCCGCCCTGGGTCAGGCCCCTTGTCGCCGGCGTTGCACTTCACCCATTGGCTAAGTTCGCCAATTCAGCCGTTCACTGCGCCAGTACTGGGTCGCAGAAGCGTTCGGGGCGATGGACGGCATCTTCTGGGGTCAGCGCATGGCAACATGCTTCGCAGCAGCCGGTGTGCACGCCGCCGCTCGCCCGTTTCCGAAGCCCCGCGCCCAACGGGTGCAGAAGTCAACCGGCCACTGCTGAGACTGCTGGCCGCCATTCGGTCAACCGCGACCCGCATCGATCAGCAGAGCCATTCAAGAGTTGGCACGAACAGGGCCAGGTGCCAGCTCAACGCATCTGCCACTATGGCAGTCTGGGGTAGCGGCAGATCAACGTGTCATCGCCATCAATCTAGGCACCGCCGCCATCAATTCGCGCGTGTAGGCTTCCCGCGGCTGGCCCAGCACCGCCTGACAGTCACCCTGCTCCACGATCCGGCCAGCCCGCATCACGGCCACGCGGTGGGCCACGTACTCCACGACGCCGATGTTGTGGGTGATGAACAGGTAGCTCACGCCCAGTTCACGCTGCAGTTCGCGCAGCAGGTTCAGGATCTGCGCCTGCACGCT
>JAHECB010000052.1 GCA_024641925.1 Betaproteobacteria bacterium | reverse complement strand
TGGCAACTGGAACGTGGCCCAGACCGTGAACGTGTCGGCCGTTGTCGACGGCACGGTCGAGGGCTTCCACACCGAGTACATCCGATTCGACGTCAGCAGTGCCGATACCGACGAGCTGAAGGGCCCCTTCACGGATGGCGAAGTCGTCAAGGTCAACGGCTTCGACGTCACGGCCGTGCTGGCCGGCGGCAAGGTCTGGCTGCAGGTGGACGGCGATCTGGACGACAACACCTTCCCAGGGATCCAGGAGATTCCGGCGGCCAAACCCAGCACCTTCGTGCTGTTGCCGCACCGCGCCATCGAAGGTTCGCTGGCGGTTCGTGTGGCCGGTGTGGAGCTGGCCGCGGGCCGATTTGCCCTGACCGGCAACACCGTGACCTTCCTGAGCGCCACGGGTGCGCCGGAGTACCTGACCGGCAAGGTCGAGGTCAACTACCAGTACCTTGAAGTCGGCTACGACGGCACAGACGTGCGCGACCAGGTCGTGGACATCTATGACACCGACACGCCAACGGTCATCGTGCTGCCGGCAGGCGACGGCATGATCGATGTGGTCGAAGGCGACGCCACCTCGAGCGACACCTACACGGTGCAGCTGGCCAGCGCGCCATCGGCTGACGTGCACATCGTGATCGACGCGGCGAAGACACGCACCACCTGGGGTGCCAACGCGTATTTCGAGAAACAGGTGCTGCTGTCCGACGACGACGAGAGCAACCAGGAGTCGATCACGCTGACCTTCACGCCCGGCAACTGGGCGACGCCGCAGACCGTCACGGTGACGGCGCTCGATGACGACGTGCTGGACGGCAACGACACCCAGGTCTTTGCGCCCGACCTGCAGACCGTCAACAAGATCCGCGGCCCGCTGATCATCGAAGGCGCAGCGGGTGCCGGCTCGCTGAGCCTGCCCGCGCCGCTGATGATGCCGTGGGAGCTGAACATCCGGCCGTCAGACGGCAACGTGGTGGCCTTCACGGCCGCCGACACGGCCGACGGCCGCGAGACCATGACGGTGGAGTTGGAGGACCTGCAGGCGGTCATCGACCGCTTCATGGAAGACGACCCCACGTTCACGCTGGCCAAGCTGGTCGACAAGACGCTGGAAATGAGCAAGGGCAAGGGAACCGGCATCGTGCTCGACGCCAGCAGGCCCGACGACCAGTTCGACCGCTTCTGGCTCATCAAGAGCGTCGTTGTGGAAGCGGACGATGGCGACCCGTCGACGCCGCAGCGGGTGACGCTGAGCTTGCAGAACCCGTCGGCGGTCGACCCGACGCAGCCCAACGTGACAGCGCCGGATGTGGACAGCGAATTTGCCATCACCTCGTTGTCGGTGAACTTCTTCGCCGACGAGCGCGAGCAGGTCGACTACCTGTTTGTGTTCGACAACGACAGCGTGGCAGACGATGTCGGTGCGCTGACCTCATCCGACGGCGTTGTCCTCGGCTTTGCCGCCGGCACGATGACGGTTGAGACATCGGCCCTGCAGCGCGCGGCGGGCTTGCTGGGGCTGACCGACCTGCAGGCTCTGGCCGGGCGCAAACTGACGATTTCGGTCGGCCCGGGCGTCGGGCACGTCTACAGCATCGACGCCGTCCTTGACGTTGTCGGCGACGGCGATACCAAGACACTTTCGCTGAGCACACTGTCGGGCGCCGGTGATCCGAGCAACCGCAGTGAATTCCGGATCGAAGGCAGCGACCGCTACGGCCGCATCATCGGCTTCGGCATGGGGCCGAACATCCTGTTCGCCGGGCGGCCGCAGGGCGGCGGCATCACCTACGGTGACCTGGAGGTCGTGCAGGTCGATCTGGGCCTGGGCGACGACACGGTGCGCGTGGACTACGCCACCAACGCCGAGGACCATTCCACCGTGCGTGCGGGTGACTTCTACACGCTGACCCTGCTGAACACCGGTGGCGGCGACGACACCGTCACCGTCGCGCTGGACAACGGCGACAGCACGGACACGTTCGACGGCTCGGCCGGCGACGGCGCGTTTGCGCTGAACACCGGCGACGGCAACGACATCGTTCTGGGTGCGGCGTCGACCCGGTCGCTGATTGTGTTCGGCGGTGCGGGCCAGGATGAGATTACGACCGGCAGCGGCGACGACATCGTGTTTGGCGACTTCGGTCGTGTCGACTACAGCAAAAAAATCGACGTCGGCGGTGTTGAATTCGACGCTGTGGTCACGCGGCTGGGCTCGTCGGTGCCGCAAAACCCGGTCAATCCGCACGTGACGTTTGCCACCGACACCACGCTGACCGACAGCGCGGTTGTTGGCACGGCGTTCGAATTCCCCACCGACGACGACGGCTTGGTGGGCCTGAGCGTGCAGGTGATTTCGCCCGAAGGGCATGTGCAGTTCCGCACCGTGATTGCCAACACGGCCGACACCATCACCGTTGACGCGCCATGGACGGAATTCCCCGTCTACAACGCGGCCGACCCGGACGACAACTACTACTACCGTTTTTCGGCCTTTCCTGACGACCAGACCGATGGCCTGTTCCGGGGGCCGCGCGTGATCTGGTCGGTCAAGGACGGGGTGGGCGACGACGACATCCTCATCACTGGCGGCGGCAACGACGTGGTCGTCGGTGGAGCCGGTAGTGACGACATACAAGGCGGGGCTGGCGACGATTTCATCGCTGGCGATGCGGTGCGCCTGGACTATGTTCCCACCGCGGCAGGTGACGTCCTGACGCAACTGGATCGGGTTCTGTCGAAGTCGCCGGCGGTGGGCGACATCGACTGGATCGAAGGCAATGCGGGGGCCGACATCGTGATCGGCGGCGCGGCCGGCGACACCATCTACGGCGACGACGCCACCGGGTCGGCGGCCGGCGATGATGGCCGCGACATCCTGATCGGCGACAACGGCCGTCTTGATTACATCGGCGGGGCCATATCGCGCATCGCCACGACCGACCTGTCCGAGGCGACCGGTGGTGCCGACGTGATCAGCGGCAATGCGCAGGGCGACATCATCCTGGGTGGCGTCGGCGGCGACACGATCGTCGACTTGTTTGGCAGCAACATTGTCTTCGGCGACGATGGGGTGATCGACTATGCGATAGCAGACGGCGATCTCATCGATATCGATCTTATCGAGAGCCGGTTGACGACAACCGGCGGCTACGTTGACACCATCACCACGGGCGGCGGCAGCGACATCATCATCGGCGGGCGTTACGCTGACACGATCGATGCGGGTGCGGGCGACAACCTCGTGATTGGTGACAGCGGACGCATCACGGCGGCCAACGACAACGCCTCGCGCTGGACGGACCAGCCGATCACGGTCGGCCTGATCGAGACGATCGAGTTCGGCGATGGCGGCAGCGACACCATCACCACGCTGGACGGCGACGACATCGTGCTGGGTGGTCACAACGACGGGGCCGATGGCAGCACGGTCGAGACGATCGCCGCCGGTGCCGGCCACAACATCATCCTCGGTGACGACGGTCGGATCGACTATGTGCGGGCCGAGCGCGAGAGCGTGCCGGGCGCGGACACCGACGCCAGCGACATCGACCTGATTGAGAGCCTGTCGACGACGCTGCACGGTGGCATCGACCACATCACGACGCTGGGCGGCAGCGACATCATCATCGGCGGCCGTTACGGCGACACGATCGATGCGGGTGACGGGAGCAACCTGGTCATTGGTGACAGCGGTCGGATCCGCGCGGCCGACGACACGTCGCCGCAGTTGCCCGGGCTGCCCATCACATTGGGGGTGATCGAGACGGTCGCGTATTCAGACGGCGGCGAAGATGTCATTGTCTCGGGAGCCGGCAAGGACGTCGTTCTGGGTGGAGCGGCCGGCGACAACATTCGGGCAGGTGCCGGTGACGACATTGTGCATGGTGACAACGCGCTGATCAGCTTTGTCGTGGATGGCGTGGCCGCGACGCTCGACCTGGTCGACACGCTGGCCAACAGCGTGGGGGGCGCGGACACGATCCGTGGCGAGGCAGGCGAAGACGTGCTCGTCGGCGGCGCATACGGTGACAGCGTGGACGGTGGTACCGGCCGCGACCTGATTTTCGGCGACAACGTCAAACTCAATCGAACCGTGGGAGACGGATTCGCCAACGCGCGTTATCGCACGCAGGACGGCACGCAGGGCGGCCAGATCTACAGCGCCGAGGCTGGCTCCAACGGGGCCGTGTTGGTGTCGGGCACCTCACGCAACATCCCGGCGCTCGAAGGCACGCCGGTCTGGGAAGACTTCGATATCCAGATCCTGGACCACGACACCGCGACTGAGTTGTTGGCCGGCAGCAATTTCGGGAACGACTACATCGCAGGCGGCGCGGGCAACGACCAGATCTTCGGCCAGCTGGGCAACGACACGATCCAGGGCGACGGCTCGATCGACATCGGAACGAGGGTCGGGGCCCTGCGTGACCCGAGCAATCAACTTCTCGTCAATGCCTCGCTGGAACGGCTCGACGACGGCGACGACTACATCGAAGGCAATGGCGGCAACGACGTCATCTTCGGCAACCTCGGCCAGGACGACATCGTCGGCGGGAGTTCCGACCTGTTCAGCCTGGATACACCCGATCGGCGCACGGATGCGTCAGGCGCCGACCTGATCTTCGGCGGGGCGGGCACCGACCTCGCTCGAAACAACCCGGGCGACGCCGGCGGCGCCGAAGCCAACAGGATCCACGCGCGCGACGCCGACATGATCGTCGGCGACAACGGCAACCTGTTCAGGCTCGTCAGCGTTGGGACCGGTGATGCCACGAGCTTCCTGGCGTTCAGTTACGACCAGTACTCGACGTTTGAGGATCGAGGGGTCTTGCGCATCATCGTGCGCGCAGCAGAGTTGCGTGACTACACGGAAGGTGGCCCCGACTTTGACTCGACATCCGCAGCCAGCGATATCGGCGCGGCCGACGAATTGCACGGCGAGTCGGGCGACGACTTCATCTACGGCATGGTCGGCGACGATGTGGTGTTCGGCGAGGGCCAGGACGACGACCTCATTGGCGGCTGGGGCAACGACTGGATCAGCGGCGGTACCGGCGACGACGGCGTGCTTGGCGACGACGGGCGCATCGCCACCAGTCGCAATACCTACAAGATCAACAACAGCGACAGCGCGCTGGCCGAGGTGTTGTACGGCGTCGCCAAGATCGACGCGGTTGGCACCAGTGGGGTCGACAGCCAGACCATCTCGACCCCGGGCAGCGTGCAGCTTGCCGTGATCAACGTCGAAGGCCAGCTGAAGAAGACGGTCAATCTCACACCCTTCAACGTTGATCCCGACACAGGCGCGCCCGACCCGCTGTTCGCCCCGGTCCTCCATGCCGACGACATCCTGTTCGGCGGGTGGGGCAACGACTTCATGCACGGTGGGTCCGGCGACGACGCGATATCGGGTGCCGAGGCGATGGAAGTCCAGCCCGACTTCGTCGAGGCAGGTCTGCCGTCGGTGCCGACACCGTCATACGCGAACCCATTCAATCCGGGCGATGTGCTTGGATACGACGTGTCCACCGGTGAGTTCCACCGCTACGACGAGTACAACCCGAGGACGCGGCTGCTCGCCTTCGTGCTCGACTTCAACGCTGGCGATGGCTTGCAGGTCGGGACGTCGAGCATCCACACCGACGGCAACGACATGATCTTCGGCGACCTCGGCAACGACTGGATCGTCGGCGGCACCGGGCGCGATCATGTCTACGGTGGCTGGGGCGACGACCTGCTGAACGCCGACGATGATCTCGGCACGAACGGGGGCCTGAACGACGCCCCGGATATGGACGCCAGCTACGAGGACCTGGCCTACGGCGGTGCCGGCCGCGACGTGCTGATCGGCAACACCGGTGGCGACCGGCTGATCGACTGGGTCGGTGAGTTCAACAGCTACATCGTTCCGTTCGCGCCGTTCGGCAACTTCACCGTCAGCCGGACCATCCAGCCGCAGCTGCCGGAGTTCCTCTACCAACTCTCGGCGGCGGACGGCGTGGACACGACGCCGTACGGCGTCGTCGAGGCCCGCAACGGCGAGCCACTCGGCGAGATCGGCCTGGTCATCCAGAAAGACCCGGCCTGGCAGGCCCAGACTGGTGCGCCGGCCGATCCGCAGGCGGGCAACATTCCGGGCGGGCCGCGCGACGTGCTGCGTGGGGCCACGTTCAACACCGGGCAGATGCAGGCCTTCGCGCCCGACAGCGGCAAGTGGCAGGTCAGCGGTGGCGCGCTGCAGGTGTCGGCCGACTCGAACAAGGGCGACGCGGTGGCCGTGTACCAGGTGGGCGACGCGCTACCGTCTTACTTCGAGGTGTTGGCCAGCATCAAGGCCATCAAGCCCACCGGCGGCTGGGACGCCAACAGCTACATCGTGTTCGACTACCAGAGCGCTACGAACTTCAAGTTCGCCGGGCTCGATGTCTCGCTCAACAAGCTGGTGATGGGCCAGCGCACCGAGGCCGGGTGGGAGGTGCTGGAGCAGACGTTCGTGCGCGGTGGCCTGAAGAGCAACAGCTGGTACAACGTGATGTTGTCGGTCAACGGCCTGACGGCGACGCTGATCGTCGACAACGCCACCTACTTCAGCCACACCTTTGCACCGACCGTCGTCGACGGCTGGAGCTACGGCCTGAACTGGGGTCTGGTCGGCTTCGGGTCCAACAAGGCTCGCGGGGCGCTGGACAACATCGCCGTCCAGGTCGTGCCGCCAGCGGTCACCGCCGTGCGCAGTGATGACTTCAGCAGCGGTGCCGGGCCGATGATCACGGCTGTGGCCGATTCGAACACCGGCAAGTGGAGCAGCGCCGCGGGCCGCTACACCGGTCAGCCGGACGCGGGTGGCGAACTCGCTGTCCAGTTGCTCAACCTGTCGGGCGTGACGCGGCTGCAAGCCAGCTCGTTGCTGGAGATGAGTGCCACCTTCAGCGCCAGTGGCCGCGCCGGACTGGTGTTCGACCGCTACAGCAACGTCGACTTCAAGTTTGCCGCGATCGACGTGGGTACGCAGCAGGTGCTGATCGGCCACCATACGTCGGCGGGCTGGAAGATTGATGCGGCGGTCGGCAAGACGCTGCAGGCGGGCGTGGATGTCACGCTGGGCATCAGCGTCCGGGGCTCGACGGTCAGCGTCACGCTGAACGGCCAGGCGGCTGTTGGCTTCGTCTACAACGCCGTCGGCGTTGATGGCCGCTTCGGACTGTTCAGCAGGGGCGGTGCCTCGAGTTTTGACAGTGTCACGGTCAAGACCAACGACCCGGGCATCCCGGCGGCGCAGACCACGGTGCAGGCCGCGTCAGGCGCGATCATGGTGGCCGCGCCGACCGAGGCCGACTTGCAGGCGACCGCCGGCGAGGCCATCCGGCGCTGGACGCTGGTGGAGGATCCGTCGCACGTGGCCCGGCTGGATCAGGTGGAGATCGTGGTGGCGGACCTGGCCGGTGGCGCTTTGGCCGAATTCCAGGACGGGCGCATCACGCTGGATGCCGATGCCGGTGGGCACGGCTGGTTTGTCGACTTGACACCGGCCGACGATGCCGAATTCACCGGCAGCGGCGCGTGGTTGCAGGCGCTTGCCGGCGGCGCGGCCGCTGGGCGCATGGACCTGCTCTCAGTGATCAGCCACGAGATGGGCCACGCCATGGGCCTGGGCCATGCCGAGGGTGGTGTGATGGACGGGCAGTTGTTGCCGGGCATGCGGGCAACGCCGGACGGCTGGTATGCCATGGGTGCGGCAATCAACACACAACCCGCGCTGTCCCTGCTGCCGCCAGCGGCCACGCCGCAGGCGGCGCCGCCGTCGATCGACTGGGGTGCGTCTCTCACACGGAAGCCTGCGACGCCCGCTCGAGCGCCAGATACGTCCGGCGCCACCTGGCAGGACCGGTTTGTCAATCACCTGGGCACCTCGACCGATCGCGCGAACCCCAATGCGGCGCTGCGATTGCATCTGTTGCAGCACTCGGCCCTGACGCCAAAGACGACGATGCTGTAAGAACGATGCATGGTTCAAAGCGGGGCGCCATGAAAACGCGCCCCGCGATATGGCCATGACCGGTGGACAGCGGACCAACCGCGGGTACACCCCCAGACTTATGGGTAGACAGCGCGGGGTAGCGCTTGTAGTGTTGTGCACTTGCGTGCACTGAGCGCGTACACAGTCAGTCCGTGGAGAATGCAATGGCCAAACAAATCCTGATCTACGAAACCGCCGTTCCGGTGTCCGCCTCGCGACACGGCAACGTCAGCATGCAGGCCGCGAACGACTATGCGTTCAGCGCCGACGTCAACGCCGTGCCCCTGATGGCGGTTGAGTTCCTGAGCGCGGCGCATGAATACGCCATCGTCTTCACACAGGCCGGCGACGACATCATGCCAGCGGCCGTGCTGGGCGTTCGTGGCAAGCAGAATCTGTATCTGTCGGCAGACAACCATTGGCAGGCCAAGTACATCCCGGCCTTCATCCGCCGCTACCCGTTTGTCTTTTCCAGCAGTGCTGACGGCAAGACTTTGACCTTGTGCATCGACGAGTCCCACCCCGGGGTGAACCGGGATGGCAAGGGTGAACGCCTGTTCACCGACGAGGGCAAGCCGACGCCCTACGTCGAGCGGGTGCTCAAGTTCCTGCAGGAATACCAGGCTCATTTCGACCGCACGCTGAAATTCGGCCGGCGCATCAAGGAGCTGGGTCTGCTCGAACCCATGCAGGCGCAGGTCACCACGCCCAAGGGGGAAAAGCTGTCGCTCAGCGGTTTTCAAAGCGTCAGCCGGCAGAAACTCCGCGCGCTGGACGGCGACGCGCTGGCGTCGCTGGCCAAGACCGACGAACTGGAGCTGCTGTACCTGCAGCTGCATTCGATGCGCAATTTTGTCGATGTCAAGGATCGCCTGATCGGCAGTTTGAAAGAAGAAGACGCGCCTGCTGCGGTAACCGCTTTGCCGGTCGATACCGTGCAGTGAGCCAGAAGTCGGCCGACGGGTGGTTCGTGCTGCTTCAGAGACCCTTGGCTGAAGCCTGAACGATGCAGAACACAGCGCCTGTTTACTCCCTGGCCGATGAGCAGCGCGCACGCGCCGAATCGGCGGCGTGGGCGCGCTTTGCGGCGCCAGCAGACGCCACCGAGCTGTACGCCGCCTGGCTGGCACTGGCGGCGCAGCAGCTTGAAAGGGCGCGCGCGGCGCTGCTGCTTACACGCGAAGGCGAAGCTGTCGCCTTCAGCGTCGCAGCGGCCTGGCCCGACCCACGACGTGACCTGCAATACCTGGGCCCCGTGGCGCAACAGGTGCTGGAGCGCGGTGAAGGGCTGGTGCTCGGGCCCGATGGCCAGCCCGATCCCGCATCCGACGGTGTTGCCCACGTGGGTTACCCCTTGATCGTGGCCGGGCAGATGCACGGCGCGGTGGTGTTCGACATCGGCCCGGGTCCGCTGGCCGATCTGCAGCACGCGTTGCGGCGCATTCACTGGGGAAGCGCCTGGCTGATCGACCATTTCAGGGCCACGATGCTGCAGCAGCGCGAGGTCGAGCTGGCGCGCTCAGGGCTGCTCAACGAGGCCATGGCCACGGCCATGCAGTACGCCAAGCTCCAGCCGTCGGCCCTGTCGGTCGCCAATGAACTGGCTGCGCGAATGCAGTGTGACCGTGTGTCGGTCGGGTTCGAGGCCTCGGGCCAGGTGACGCCGCTGGTGATGTCCAATACCGCCACCTTCGACAAGCGGTCGGACCTGGTGCGCTGGGTTGGCGAGGCCATGGACGAAGTGCTCGACCTGGGTGTGGCGGTGCAGGTGCCCGCGCCGGCCGGCGACGAACTCGGCGCACTGGCACATGAAGAAACGGCGCGCCAGCTGACGGTGCAGGCCATGCTGTCGGTGCCGATACGCCACGAATCGCAGACGGTTGGTGTGATGACTTTCGAGCGCCGCGAGGGCCCGCCCTTCGCCGCCGCCGAGCGTGAGCTGGCGACGGCGCTGGGCGTGATGCTCGGCCCTGTCTGGTCGCTGCAGCAGGCCAACGAACGCAGCACCCTGGGTCGCTGGCGCGATGCGGCACGTGACGGCCTGCGCGAAGTGGCCGGCCCGTCCCACCCCGGCCTTAAGCTGGGTCTGGCGCTGGGGGCGTTGGCCTTGTTGGTCGTCGGCTTCTGGCAGACCGACTACCGGGTATCGGCCCGAACCGTGGTTGAAGGCTCGACCCAGATTGCAGCCGTTGCACCTTTCCAGGGGTTTCTGGCCGAAGGCCTGGTCCGGGCCGGCGAAACCGTGCGGGCGGGCCAGCCGATGGCGCGCCTGGACGACCGCGATCTGAAGCTCGAGCGCTCGCGCTGGCAGGCCGAGCGTGACCAGTTGCAGCGCCGCTACCGGGTGGCGCAGTCGCAGGCCGACCGCGCCACGATGGGTGTGCTGGCGGCGCAGGTCAACCAGGCCGAGGCCCAACTGGCGCTGGCCGAAGAGCGCATCTCGCGTGCCACCGTCGTGGCGCCGTTTGATGGCGTCGTGGTATCGGGCGACCTGAGCCAGCAACTCGGTTCGCCGGTTGAAACCGGCAAGCTGTTGTTCGAGGTGGCTCCGCTGCAGGGTTACCGCGTGATGATGCAGGTCGACGACCGCGAGATTGCGCAGCTGGCCATTGGACAGGGGGGTGACGTGGTGCTGTCGGGCATGCCGGACCGCAAACTGCCCATCACCGTCAAGCGCATCACGCCGGTGGCCACGCAACGCGACGGACAGAACCTGTTCACTGTCGAGGCCGTCATCGACGGCAGCTCGCCGGTGGGTCTGCGCCCGGGCATGGAGGGCATCGGCAAGGTGGTGGTGGGCGAGCGCAGCCTGTTGTGGCTGTGGACCCATGGTTTTGTCGACTGGTTGCGCCTGGCCCTGTGGAAGTGGATGCCGTGACGTGCATGCCTTGAGCCGTGCCGCAATAGCGCCATGATCGACACGCCCCTGCACAGCAGCCTGTGGTACCGCGTGGCCGAGTTGCGGCCACAGCTGGTGGCGCGGGCCCGACTGCACCGCCACCGCTACCGCGGTGAGATCTGGTACCTGCTGCAAGACCCCGCGTCAAACCGTGTTCACCGTTTCACACCGGCCGCGCGGCTGGTAATTGCGGCGATGGACGGCCAGCGTTCGGTGCAGGATCTGTGGCAACTGGCGGGCCGCAAGCTGGGCGATGACGCGCCCAGTCAGGACGAGTTGATCCGCCTGTTGGGCCAGCTGCATTCGGCCGACCTGTTGATGTCGGACGTGCCCCCCGACGCGCTGGAACTGTTTGACCGCGGCCAGCGCGAAACCAAGGCCAAACGCCGACGGTCCTGGGTCAACCCGATGGCGGTGCGCATTCCGCTGTGGGACCCGGGCCGCTTCCTGGACCGGTTTCCCGCTTTGTGGCGGCTGCTGTGGGGCAAGCTGGGCGGTCTGACCTGGTTGCTGGTGGTGCTGCCGGCGTTGATCCTGCTGCCCTCTCAATGGGCCGAGCTGACCAACAACCTGTCGGACCGTGTGCTGCAGGCTGACAACCTGTTGCTGATCGGCCTGCTGTTTCCCCTGATCAAGGCCGCGCATGAACTCGGCCATGCCACGGCCACCCATGCGGCTGGCGGTGAAGTGCACGACATGGGGCTGATGCTGCTGGTGTTGATGCCGGTGCCCTACGTGGACGCGTCGTCGGCCAGCGTGCTGCGATCGCGCTGGGAGCGGGCGCGTATCGGTGCGGCGGGCATGATCGTCGAGCTGTTCATTGCCGCACTGGCGTTCTACATCTGGATGCTGGTCGAGCCCGGGCTGCTGCGCGCGGCCTGCTTCAACATCATGCTGGTGGCGGGTGTGTCCACGCTCATCTTCAACGGCAACCCGCTGCTGCGTTACGACGCCTATTACATCCTGGCCGATCTGATCGAGCTGCCCAACCTGGCCGCGCAGTCCTCACGCTACTGGGGCTATCTGATCCAGCGCTACGTGCTGCGTCTGCGCGACCTGACCTCGCCGGCGGAAACCGGCAGCGAACGATTCTGGTTCGGTTTTTATGGCATTGCCTCGGCCGCCTACCGCATGCTGGTGACGGTGGCCATCGCGCTGTTCATTGCCACGCGCTTTTTCTTCATCGGTGTTGTGCTGGCGCTCTGGGCCATCACGATGATGGTGGCCATGCCCCTCATCAAGGGCCTGCGTTCGCTGCAGCAAATGCAGCAGGTGCGTGAGAACCGCGCGCGCGTGTACGGCACGCTGGCCGGGGTGCTGGGTACGGTCCTGCTGCTGGCCATGGTGTTGCCGGTGCCTTACCGCACCCAGGCGGAGGGCGTGATCTGGTTGCCCGAGCAGGCGGTGGTGCGCGCCGGCGCGCCCGGATTTTTCCGTGCCTTTGACGCCGCGCCGGGTAGCTGGGTGGAGCCGGGCGCGCCGTTGGCACGCAGTGTCGACCCCGATCTGGATGCGCAGGTGCGGTTGCTGCAGGCGCGCGTGGCCGAGTTGCAAGCCAGTTTTGCGTCCGAATTTGTCGAAGACCGTGTGCGTGCCGAGATCGTGCGTGAGCAGCTTGACCAGGAGGTCGAGACGCTGCAGCGCGCCGTCGAGCGTGCGCAGGGGCTGGTGGTGCAGGCTGCCGTGGGTGGGCGCTTCACCGTCGTGCAGGCGGCCGACATGCCGGGGCGCCACCTGAAGCAGGGCGAGGTGATCGGCTACGTCATCGGCAAGACCGCGCCCGTTGTGCGCGTGGTGCTGGACCAGGCCTCGATCGACGCGGTCGCCGGCGCAACACGGCAGGTGGAGATCCGGCTGCCTGGGGCGCTGGACGAACCTTACGTGGGTCACTTGCTGCGCCAGGTGCCGGCCGGGCGCGACGAGGTGCCCAGCCCGGCCTTGACGATCAGCGGCGGTGGACACATTGCCGTTGATCCGCGCGACCCGCAGGGCAAGCGCACGATGGAGCGGGTTTTCGAGATGGACGTTGCCTTTGACAGTCCGCCGCAGCGGACCCTACCGTTCGGGCAGCGAGTGCATGTGCGCTTCGACCATCCCGCCCAGCCGGTGGCCACACAGGCCTGGTGGGCTGTGCGGCGCCTGTTCCTGACCCACTTCGATGTCTGAGACCGCACTGCTGGGGCTGCCCACCGCCGAGTTGGCCAGTGGCAGGCCCTATGTCGAACGCATCGAGCGCGCACCGCGCTGGATCGACGAGGCCGCACTCGGCCTGTGGTACGGCGCTGCCGTACCACTGTGGCGCACGGTGGGGGGTGGCGCCCGGCAGGCGCGCCGCGTGGTGGTGCAGGCGCGTGCCTGCGAGGCCGAGTTTGCGGCCATGGACGACACGGCGCTGCGCCACAACGCGCAGCGGCTGCAGCGTCAACTGCGCCAGACCGGTATGGCGCTGCCAGCGGTGGCGCGCTTTTTTGCGTTGATGCGCGAGGTCGCAGGCCGTGTGCTGGGCAAGCGCCATTACGACTGCCAGCTGCAGGCGGGCTGGCAGTTGTTGCAGGGCTCGCTGGTGGAGATGGCCACCGGCGAAGGCAAGACCTTTGCCGCCACCTTGCCCGCCTGTACGGCGGCGCTGTCGGGCCTGCCAGTGCATGTGGTGACCGTGAACGATTACCTGGCCGCGCGCGACGCCGAATCGATGGCGCCGCTGTACGCGTTTTTTGGTTTGCGTTGCGGGGCCGTTGTGCATGGGCAGACACGCCAGGAACGGCGGCGCGTCTATGCCGGCGAAGTGGCGTACTGCAGCAACAAGGAGCTCACCTTCGACTACCTGCGCGACCGCACTGCACTGGGCGACCGCGCCAGCGCCCTGCACCGTGCCGTGGCCAGGGTCGCTGGCGGTGGGCAAGGCGGTGGCGAGCCCACCGTGCTGCGCGGCTTGAGCTTTGCCATCGTCGACGAGGCTGACAGCGTCTTCATCGACGAGGCGCGCACGCCGTTGATCCTGTCGGCCACGGTCGACGGCAAGGGCCAGGAGGCTGCCATCGCCTGGGCGCTGGCGCGGGCTGCCGCACTGCAAGTGGGGCCCGACTACACCATCGAGCGCGCACTCATGCGGGTGCGGCTCAGCGATGGATTGCGCGACCGGCTTGAAGACGACCTTGACGAATCCCGGAGCGACACGGCCGTCGTCGACGCAGCCGCCCTGCCGCCGCCGCCCGGCATCACGCTGCGCGAGTGCACCGAAAAGCTCACGCAGGCACTGACGGCCTTGCACCTGTACCAGCGCGACCAGCATTACGTGGTGGTTGAAGACAAGGTGCAGATCGTCGACGAATCCACCGGCCGCGTCATGCCCGACCGCGCCTGGGAGCGCGGGCTGCACCAGATGATCGAGGCCAAGGAAAACCTGGCCACGTCGGGCGAGCGTGCCACGCTGGCGCGCATCACCTACCAGCGCTACTTTAGGCGCTACCTGCGGCTGGCCGGCATGAGCGGCACGGCCACAGAAGTCGCGGCCGAGATCGGCCGTGTCTACCGCCTGCCCGTGGCGCATGTGCCGTTGAACCGACCCAAACAATGGCGCGACGAAGGGTCTCGTTGCCTGGTCGACGGGGCCGCCAAGTGGGCCGCCGTGGTTGACAGCGTGCGCCGCCACGCCGTGGCTGCTGGCCGGCCCGTGCTGGTGGGCACACGCACCGTTCGCGCGTCCGAGGAACTGTCGGCACAGCTGACGGCGGCCGGCATCGGGCACGTGGTGCTCAATGCCAAACAAGACCGCGAAGAGGCCGACGTGATCACGCAGGCCGGTCATGCCGGCCGCGTGACCGTGGCCACCAACATGGCCGGGCGCGGCACCGACATTGAATTGGGTGCTGGGGTGGCCGAAAGCGGCGGGCTGCACGTGATCCTGACCGAGTACCATGAGTCACCCCGCATCGACCGCCAGCTGTTCGGCCGTGCCGCCCGTCAGGGTGACCCCGGCAGCGGCGAGGCCATCGTGGCCTTGGACGACGAGTTGTTCATGGTGCACGCGCCGCGCTTGCTGTCCTGGGCCAGGGGGCTGGTGAACACCACGGGCACGTTGCCGGCTACCGCATTGGCCGTGCTGCGCCGCGCAGCCCAGACCTCGGCCGAGGCTCGCAGCCGCACCGCACGCATGTCCAGTCTTGAACACGACAGACGCCTGGCCAGCATGCTGGCCTTTTCGGGGAGAGGGGAATGAAAAAGAAATACACCGTGACGGCCTTGCTGGCGCTGGCACCACTGTGCGCCTGGGCTGCCGATGGCTACGAGTGCCTGCTCGAGCCCTGGCAGGTGGTTGAAGTGCGCGCGCCGGTGGACGGCATGATCGACACGATCTCGGCCACGCGCGGCGACCTGGTGCGCAAAGGGCAGACACTGGTGCAGCTGCAATCGGGCGTCGAACGGGCAACGGTCGACTCCGCGCGCTACCGGGCAGGCATGGAGGCGCAGATCGCGTCCGCACGCAACCGCATCGACTACGCCACCAAGAAATTGGCGCGGCTGGTCGACCTGGAGCGGCAGAACTTCATGTCGGCACAGGCACGCGACGAAGCCGATGCTGAAAAGCGACTGGCCGAGTCCGAACTGAAAGCCGCCATCGAAGCGCGCGAGCTGGCCCGGCTGGAGCTGGCCCGCGCGCAGGAACTGTTGTCGCTGCGCACCCTGTACGCGCCCTTCAGCGGCGTCGTGGTCGATCGCATGCTCAACCCGGGCGACCTGGCCGAGTCGGGCAGTGGCCGCAAGCCGGTGTTGAAGGTGGCGCAGGTCGACCCCATCCGCGCCGACGTGCCGCTGCCGGCGGCACTGTTCGGCAAGGTGCGTGTGGGCGCCAAGGCGCGTGTGACCTCGGTGGTGGGCGATGCGGGTTTCGAAGCCCGGGTCAGCGCGGTTGACCGGGTCATTGATGCTGCCAGCAGCACCTTCATTGCACGCCTGGAGGTGCGCAACCCCAAGGGCGAGGTTCCCGCAGGGTCGCGCTGCACGGCCGTCATCGACGGCGTGTCGCCGCCGGCCAACGCGCGGCCCTGAGACACGCTGCCGCGCAGCGCTCCATCTGCCCATCTGCAAGACACGCGCGGCGCAACGCGTTGCGCTGCCGTCTGCGCCACTGCAGGCCGCCGTGGATGTCCTTGCCGCTGTGGCAGGACCACGAGGCCGACAGGGACGCCGCCGTGCGGGCGCCGGTCATTGACTGGGCGCCGGCAGGCCACGCGGCCACCGAGGCCACGCCGCAGGCAACCGGCCTGCGCGCCTGGGTGGGTGAGTTTGTCAACCACCGTGCACAGGGCAAGGCCGCACGCGACCCCAACGCCGCTTTGCGGCTGCATGCGGAGCGCTCGCCTCGTGCAGCACCGCCCGTCAGTACCCTGAACCGGTCATGAAGGGGGCACGTATGAAGGGGGCACGTGGTTGGCGCGACAGACAACACGGTGAGCGGCAGCCACGGCGCACAAGCCCGGGGGCCGTGGCTTGACGACGACGATGTTCTACGAACGACCCGCGGCCTTGAACCGCGGGCGACGCTAGAAACTGCGGGTCAACCCGGCGGCAGGCCACTACCGGTTTGCTGTCGGGACCAACGCGGTGCCGATCGTGGGTAGCGAATTTGTTGCGGCGGCGCGTGACGGCCCGCTTTCGGGCGGCAGCCGGCCGCGCTGGGTGTTCAGACACAGTCCTGCGGGGCGCAGGTTGCGAATGTGATATAGTCATAGGCTCAGTCGCGGGGTGGAGCAGCCTGGTAGCTCGTTGGGCTCATAACCCAAAGGTCGCAAGTTCAAATCTTGCCCCCGCAACCAAGAAAACAGCAGCTAGACCAATGAGTTAGCTGCGACGCGAAAGCCACCCAAGCGGGTGGCTTTTTGCTTTGTGCCCAGGCTGTGCCCGCAGCTTTCGTCAGCCAGGTGTCGGCGACCGTTGGGTGGTGTGCCCGGCCTCCCAAGCCCGGCTCTGCCGGCGCAATCCGTCAAAGATGGTCTGCGCCGTGCGCTCAGGAAACCCCGTGGGTAACAGCGTCTGTACCCTGGCGATGCGCGTGCGCTGCCATGTGCCCACGCACTCCCCGTTCATCCAGACACAGAGCTCGCGTGGGTCAGCCATGGCTACCCCTTTTGGGCCTGTCGGGCCTGTTCACGGTCAGCGTCATGCTCCTCATCATTGGCCCCGTGGCTCGTCATCTGGCGGGTAGTCCGGTTGTGCGCCGGGCGTCGGCAACGCCGGCTTGGACCCGTTGGTCAGCGTGGCCGTCGCGGTCGCTTTGGCCGCCTGGGCATGCGCCTCCAGGTGAATGCTCGGCCTTGTTGCCGAGGCCTCGGTGGCGGTTTCGCGGACTACCATCCGGGCGCCGAGTATGGCCAGAACCTGCAGCAACTGCTCCACGCGCACTGCGCCGGGGTCACGCTCGATGTCGGCAACGCGCGACTTCACGACGCCCACACGCTGGGCGAGTTCGGCCTGCGTCATTTGGCGCGACTTGCGCAAAGACTTCAGCAGTTGCTGCAGCTGGCTGGAGAGCTGGACGGGATAGTCCATGATGGTTATCGGCTAGAGGTGATTTTGAGGTGTATCGCTTTAATGTGATCAATTCAATAAATCGGTCTAAAGCGATAAAAATGCTTAATCCCCTGAGGGCGATAGCTTCCGTCAATTGGGTCAGTCGCGTGGTCAATGCCAAGTCACCAGGCTGTCGAACCCGCGTGACCCTGGCGCTTGACCTGTGCCGCGCCCACACAATGCCCCGTATGGACTATCTGGCCTTTGACATCGCGGAAGTGGCCGACGACCTGTTGTCCCTGGAAGCCATGGCCTCCACGGCGTTTGAACAGCATGGCCTCGTGATGGCTGAAGTGCAGCAGGTCCTGGACTGGGCCTGGCAGACATTCCCCCACGCCAAGGGACCCGCCGACCACGGCATGGACTGGGACCACGACCTCCAGGTGGCCGTCGAACCGGGCGGATGGCATACCGTGACGTTGACGCTGACCGGCACCCGGTACTTCGTCGATGAGTTTGTGGTGCGCTTCGGGCCTGCCGCTGACTGACGCGCAACGCGGTTTGTTGTGAACCAGCCGGGTCAGCGCAACGGCCACCACGGCGGCAGCAGTTGCACCACCTCGGCTCGCCGGTAGCGGTCGTCCAGCAGCCACAGCCAGCCCTGGTCCTCGGGCGTTCTCAGCACACGACCGGCGGCCTGCACCACGCGCTGCAGGGCCGGAACCCGATCGGCATAACCATGGTCGGCGCCGAACAGCTTGTCCAGCCGCGCCTGAAAGTGACGCTGTGTCACCGAAACCGGTGGCAGGCCCAGGGTGGCGATGAAGGCGCCGATCAGCAGCGAACCCGGCAGGTCGACACCTTCGGCAAACACGCCGCCCAGCACCGCAAACGCGATGCCCCGGCCCTGTGGCCGGAACCGCGCCAGGAAGTCTGCCCGCGCAGCTGCGCCCATGCGCCGCCCTTGCCGCCACTGCACGATGTCGGGCCGTCGTGCGGCCAGCCGGTCGGCCGCCTTGTCCAGGTAGTTGAAGCTGCTGAAGAAGGCCAGGTAGTTGCCCGGGTGTTGATCGAACTGACGGGCCATGACGGCCACCAGTTTCTCGAGCGACCGGTCCCGATCGGCAAACCGCGTGGAAATGCCGTCGGCCACCTGCACGGTCAGGTGCTCGGCCGGGAAGGCGGGGGGCACGTCGATCCAGACGGTGTCATCAGGCAGGCCCAGCAGCTTGAGGGCGTAGTCGGGTGGCGACAGCGTGGCCGAAAACAGCGTGACACTGTGCAGCGCCTTGAAACGCTCGCGCAAAAAGCAGGCCGGCGCCACATTGCGCACACCCAGTGCAGCGTCAACCGCTGTCACCGCCAGGCCGCCGCCGCCGCCGTCACCGTCAGGCGCGGCCGGTAAGGTCTGCAGGTCAAACAGGGCATGGTCGCTCAGGCTATCCACCAGTTTCAGGAAGCGCTGCAATTCAAAGTGGAAGTTGAGCAGTGAACCCACGTTCAGCGGGTGCTGGTTGAAATGTTCCGACAGCGCCCCCGCCGCCGACTGCAGCGCCTGCACAAACGCATCGGGCGCGGCGTCCAGCACCTCGTAGGGCGCGGTGCTGTCAGCGACCAGGTCTTCGGTGGTCTGAACCAGGGCGTGCAGCGGGCCGCGCACGGCCGCCACTGCCGACTGTGCAGCGGTGCGGACCTGGCTGATGCGCAACTCGGCGCTGTACATGCGTCGCGCGCGCTCGATCAGGTTGTGCGCTTCGTCGACCAGCACCGCCAGCTTCCAGTCCAGCGCCTGGGCCAGGCCCCAGAGGCGGCCATGGCTGTCGAACAGGTGGTGCACGTCACCCACCAGCACGTCGGCCCAGCGCATCAGTTCCTGGCCCAGGTAGTAGGGGCAGATGTCGTGGCGCAATGCGGTCTGGCGCTGCCCCGCAGCATCCATCCAGCCCAACGCCACGGCCTCTTCGCGCGCGGCGGGCAGCCGGTCGTAAAAACCGCGGGCCAGCGGGCAGGCGTCGCCGTGGCAAGCCTTGTCAGGGTGCTCGCAGCCTTCTTCCTTGGGCACCATCGCCAGCACGCGCAGGGCCCGGCCTTCGGTGCCAGACCGCAAGTCAGCCAGCGCTTCCAGGGCCGTGAGCCGCCCGGTGCCCTTGCAGGTCAGGTAGGCGATCTTGTCGATGCCCTGGCCTGGCATCGCACGCAGCACCGGGAACAAGGTTCCCACGGTCTTGCCGATGCCCGTCGGGGCCTGGGCGAGCAGACACCGGCCCTGGGCGGTGGCCCGGTAGACGGCTTCGGCCAGGTCTCGCTGCCCGGCGCGGAACGTCGGTTCCGGAAAGGCCAGGGCCTGCAGTGCCGTGTCTCTTGCCTGGCGGTGTCCGGCCTCTTGCTGCGCCCAGGCCAGGAAGGCGCTGCACTGCCGGGCAAAGGCCTGCTCAAGCTCGTCGGCGCCGAAGACCTGCCGCAATTCCACCTCGGCCTGGCTCGCGACATCAAAGTACACCAGGGCCAGGGCAAGCTCGGTCAGCTTGCGGTCCCGGCAGAACAGCGCGCCGTAGGTCTGCAACTGCGCCCAATGCAACTGGCGACGGTTTTCAGCGATCTCGTCGGGGTGCCCCCGGATGGTCTTGATCTCTTCCAGGCAACGGCGACGCGGGTCGTAGCCGTCGGCCCGCCCTCGCACACGCAGTTGTCCGTGCTGCCCCTGCAGTGCGATTTCGGTCTCGTAGTCCTGGCCTCGCCTGAGCGCGACGGTGTTCTGGCCCATGAGCCCTTCCAGCGCCGTGGCCGAGGGCGTGAAGCGCCGGTCCAGGTCACCCCGCTTGGCGGTGAACTCGCAGAGTTCGCGCACCGACACGGTGTAGGTCCAGCTCGGCGCAGGGGGTGCGCTGGTCAACGGCTGCGCCGCTACAGACGCGGGCATGCGCTGCGTGTCAGCGGCATCTTGGGTGGGCGGCAAGACCAGGGTCATGGCTGCATTGTCGGCAGGTCGTCAGATCCACGACATCGGGCCTCTCTGCGGCAAGGTGCTGGCCCTGGCATGCCCTGCAAAACAGCCCCGTTGCGGCAGCCCTCGAGGGTAAACAGCCATGCGGAAGCTCTTTGAAAGGCCTACATATGGCCGGCTCGTTTCGCTCATGGTGATGCGTCACGTGAACCAAGGAGACATCATGAATGACTTCTGTCAGTCGCTGCGTCTGAAACCTTTGCTTCTTGCAGCCTTGGCCAGCGTGGCCTCCGGGGCGACGCTGGTGCTTGTGCCCAACTCGGCCCAGGCGGGCATCACCCGGATCGAGATCACGTCGCATGAAACGGCGTTTGAAGGGCGCACCTTCGGCGATGTCGGTGCCTATGAAAAATTGCGCGGCAAGGCCTACGGCGCCGTGGACCCGGCGGATCCCAAGAACGCCCTGATCGTCGATCTTCAACGGGCCCCCCGCAATGCCAGCGGCATGGTCGAGTACGCGATGGACATCTTCATCCTCAAGCCGGTGGATTTGAGCAAGGGCAACGACAAGCTCTTCATGGAGTTGAACAACCGCGGCAGCAAGTTGTTTGGCGCGTTCAACGGATCGGGCGGCGGGAACAACCCGACGACGGCCGCCGACGCTGGCGACGCCTTCCTGATGAAGCGCGGGTACACCTTGGCATGGGGCGGCTGGGACGCCCTGGCGCCTGCTGGCGGTGACCGCCTGACCCTGACCGTGCCGGTTGCAACCAACCATGACGGCTCGCCGATCACGGGCCCGTCCTACGAATACATCGTTGCCGACAACGCCACCACGCAGACCTATGGCCTGACCTATGGCGCCGCCACGCTGGACCAGCAGGCGGCAACCTTGACGGTGCGTGATCGCCTGACCGACGTCCCTGTGGTGATCCCGGCTTCCGGCTGGACTTATGCCGGCAGCAAGACCATCCGGCTGCTCCCGATGGGCACGCCGCTGAAGCAATCGGCGATCTACG
>JAHECB010000309.1 GCA_024641925.1 Betaproteobacteria bacterium | reverse complement strand
CAGGTTGTCCATGGGCTCCAGCGGCGTGGGAAAGTGGCCGAGCCGAATACGGGGAAAGCGTGCGATGTCCAAGGTCTGTCTCCTGTCTGGTTCTGCCGGTCATGTTGAGTGACGGGCCCGCCCGCGTCCAATAGATTTTTCGGGGCGCATTTTTCGTTTTTTGCATAGTGCTTGCCACGTTCCGATCATGGACGAACCGTTCGAGCACAGGTCCGCTCCCCGGCGAGGAAGCCCGGCCGCAGGTTTGCGAGCGCGCGTGCAGTACAGGTCGCGTGGCTGGCCACGGCAGGCGGGTGGCGACGCGAACGCACCAGCGGCCTGAAAGGCCGAAGTCTCAACCGGTACGGCGCGCAGCGCGACGGCGGCGTCGATTTGACGCCGACCAGGGCTGCAGTCGCTCAGACCACCACGCGCCCGCCCTGCATCAGCACCTGGATGGCCTTCGCCGGGTTGGCCAGAACGGCTGCATCCTGCGTGGGGTCGCCGTCCACGATCAGCAAGTCGGCAAAAGCCCCCGGCACCAGCTGACCGATGTGCGATTCCTGGCGCATCAGGCGGGCTGCCACGATGGTGGCGCCCTGCAAAATCTGCACCGGCGTTTGCGCCGCAGCGCGCAACAGAAATTCACCGTTCTGCTGATTGTGCATATGGCCCAGCAGGTCGGTGCCAAAGGCCATGGGCACCCCTTCGGCCTGTGCCAGCCGCACAGCCTCGATGCCGCGATCCTGCACCTGGCGCAGTTTTTCCAGCATCTCCGGCGACCAGCCCAGGCGCGCACCTTCCACGGCCAACGCGGCATAGGTGGCCAGGGTGGGCACGTAATAAGTACCGTGCTGTTTCATCAGCCGCGCTGTGGCTTCGTCGATCAGGTTGCCGTGTTCGATGGACCGCACACCTGCTTTCACGGCCCTGGAAACCGCGCGCGGCGAATAGGCATGGGCCAGCGCGTACAGGTTGGCGGCCTCAGCCTCTTCAACCGCAGCTTGCAGTTCGTCGATGGAAAACTGCGTGCCTTCCAAAGGGTCCGAAGGGCTGGAGATGCCGCCGCCGGCCATGATTTTGATGTGGTTGGCGCCCGTGCGCACCTGTTCGCGCACCGCGCGGCGCACCTCGCCCACGCCGTCAGCAATGGCGCCCATCAAACCCAGGCCTGCGCAACTGCAGAACATGCCGCTGGTGCGCACACCCTTGGGCCGCATGTCGGCGTGGCCACCGGTCTGGCTGATGGGAAAGCCGGCGATGAACAGGCGCGGACCTTCGTACAGACCCCGCGCCACGGCCTCTTGCAGGCCGTAGTCGGCGCCCGCCGCGTCGCGCACCGTGGTGAAGCCGCGGCGCAGCATGTCGCGCATGATCTGGCTGCTTTGAGCGCCCACCAGCGAAGGCGGCTGCAGGGCCATGCTGACCAGGTCATGGCTGGCCGCCACCACGTGAACATGGGCGTCGATCAGGCCCGGGACCACCACACGGCCCGCAGCGTCGATGGGTTTGGCGTCGTCAACCTGTATCGGTTCCTGGGTGACTGCGCTGATACGGTCGCCGTCAATTACCAGGGTGGTGTGCGGTAACAACCGGCCGCTGGCGCTGTCAAACAGCGTCGCGTTGCGGACGACTTGGCGCACCGCGCTCATGAGCCGGGCGCCGAAGCCGCAGGCTCAGGCGACGGCCTGGGCAGATTGGCCGTGCCACCCACACCCACGCTGACACCGCCGCGGCCAACACCAACCCCACCGCTGACCCGGCCGTCGCTGCCCACGCCCACACCGATGCTGCCGATGCCGCCAATGGGCACACTGATGCCCAGGCCGATACTGCTGCAAGCCGACAAGCCCAACGCCAGCACAACGCTGGCGCAGGCCCCGTAAACACCGGTTTTCATCACGCCACTCCTGCGGGCCGAGAGACCCATGCGAACATTCTGCGACACAACCCGCGCATGGGCAGTCGCCACCGCCTGCGGGGTGACCGCGGCCTGACGTGACTACAGCGCCAGGCGGCTGCGCGCCGCCATCATTTCGCGCTTCAGCCGCGCCACCAGTTCAGCGGTGGGTACCACCGCCTTGACGGCACCGATGCCTTGACCGCAGCCCCAGATGTCTTTCCAGGCCTTCTTGGCCGCGTTTTCGCCACCGCCGAAATTCATCTTCGTGGGGTCGCTTTCAGGCAGCTTGTCGGGGTCCATGCCCGCGTTGCGGATGCTGGGCTTCAGGTAGTTGCCATGCACACCGGTGAACAGGTTGCTGTACACGATGTCGTCGCTGTTGCTGTCAACGATGCACTGCTTGTAGCCGTCAGACGCGCGCGCCTCGTTGGTGGCGATGAAAGCCGAGCCGATGTAGGCAAAGTCGGCGCCCATGGCCAGACAAGCCAAAACAGCATCACCGCTGGCAATGGCGCCGCTCAAGGCCAGCGGGCCGTCGAACCACTCGCGAATCTCCTGCACCAGCGCAAAGGGGCTCTTGACACCGGCGTGACCACCAGCGCCTGCAGCGACGGCCACCAGGCCATCAGCGCCCTTCTCGATGGCCTTGTGGGCATAGGCGTTGTTGATGATGTCGTGCATGACGATACCGCCCCAACTGTGCACGGCGTCATTGACGTCGGTGCGCGCGCCGAGCGACGTGATGACGATGGGCACCTTGTACTTGGCGCACATCTGCATGTCGTGGTCCAGACGGTCGTTGCTCTTGTGAACGATCTGGTTGATGGCAAACGGCGCGGCTTTTTGATCGGGGTGGTCACGATCCCAGGCCGCCAGCGTTTCGGTGATCTCGGCCAGCCATTCGTCCAGCTGAGAGGCCGGGCGGGCGTTCAGCGAAGGCATGCTGCCGACCACGCCCGCCTTGCACTGCTCGATGACGAGCTTGGGATTGCTGATGATGAACAGCGGCGAGCCGATGATGGGCAAGGGCACGGATTTCAGAACAGCGGGCAAAGGCATCAGAAACTCTCCAGGGCCATGGCGGTCACGGCGTCGGCGCCATCGACGATGCTGTCGCGCAACGCCGTGGCCTTGTTGAGGATGTGGTCGGCGTAAAAGCGCGCTGTGGCGATCTTGGCCTGCATGAAGTCGGTGTCGACACCGTCGGCCAGCCGGTCTTCGGCGGCCATCAGCGCACGCGCCATCTGCCAGCCGGCCACCACGGTGCCCGACAGCATCAAATACGGCACGCTGCCGGCGAACACCGCGTTGGGTTGTGCCTTGGTGTGGCCAGCGACAAAGTCCACGGTGTCCAGAAACGCCAGCCGGCCTGCCGTCAAGCGTTTGGCCATGGCCTTGCCGGCTTCGCTGGGGCGCGCCAGCAGTGCCTCTTCCGTGGCCTCGATCTGCGCGGCGATGCCACGCGCCACCTGGCCACCGTCGCGTGCCGTCTTGCGGCCCACCAGGTCGTTGGCCTGGATGGCGGTGGTGCCTTCGTAGATGGTCAGGATCTTGGCGTCGCGAAGGTATTGCGCCGCGCCGGTTTCTTCGATGAAGCCCATGCCCCCGTGCACCTGCACACCCAGGCTGGCCACCTCTTGGCTCATCTCGGTGGACAGGCCCTTGATCAGCGGCACCAGGAATTCGTAGAAGGCCTGGTTCTGCTTGCGCACCTCGGCATCGGGGTGGGCATGGGCTGCGTCAAACGCGGCAGCGCCCACGTAGGCCATGGCGCGGCAGCCTTCGGTGTGGGCGCGCATGGTCATCAGCATGCGCCGCACATCCGGGTGGTGGATGATGGGCCCGGCCTTGCTGAGCGAGCCGTCCACGGGGCGGCTCTGTACACGATCGCGTGCGTAGCCAACCGCCTTTTGATAAGCACGCTCGGCCAGCGCAATGCCCTGCACACCCACGCCAAAACGCGCGGCGTTCATCATGATGAACATGTATTCCAGGCCGCGGTTTTCCTGACCGATCAGGAAGGCCTTGGCGCCGCCGTGGTCGCCGTACTGCAGCACCGCCGTGGGGCTGGCCTTGATACCCAGCTTGTGTTCGATGCTGACGCAATGCACGTCGTTGCGCGTGCCGTCGGCCAGCACCTTGGGGCAGATGAACAGCGAGATGCCCTTCACGCCTTCGGGTGCGCCCACTACGCGGGCCAGTACCAGGTGGACGATGTTGTCCGCCATGTCGTGCTCACCGTAGGTGATGTAGATCTTGGTGCCGAAGATCTTGTAGCTGCCGTCGGGCTGCGGTTCGGCCCGTGTGCGCACCGCCGCCAGGTCGCTGCCGGCCTGCGGCTCGGTCAGGTTCATCGAACCGGTCCAGGTGCCGTCGATCATGTTCGGGATGTACTGCGCCTGCTGCTCGGGCGTGCCGGCGGTCAGCAGCGCCTCGACCGCACCGTCGGTCAACAGCGGGCACAACGCAAAACTCATGTTGGCGCTGTTGATCATTTCCGAGCAGGCGGTGTGGATCAGCTTGGGCAGGCCTTGACCACCAAATTCCGCCGGGTGCTGCAAAGCCTGCCAGCCGCCGGCGGAAAACTGCCTGAAGGCCTCTTTGAAGCCCGGCGTGGTGGTGACCACGCCGTCCTTGAAACTCGAAGGATTCCGGTCACCGTCCCAGTTCAGCGGTGCCAGCACTTCCTGGCTGAATCGTGCACTTTCTTCCAGCACCGCCTGCGCCGTGTCCAGGCCGGCGTCTTCAAAGCCTGGCAAAGACGCCACGGCGTCGATACCGGCCAGTTCCTGCATCACAAAGAGCATGTCCTTGACGGGCGCTCGGTAGGTCATGGGCTACTCCAGATGGATCCAGGGCGCCAACATGGGCGCCCTGGCGGGGAGGCGGGGGTTACAGGCTCTTGACCAGCTCGGGCACGGCCACAAACAGATCGGCTTCCAGACCGTAGTCGGCCACGCTGAAGATGGGCGCTTCGGCGTCCTTGTTGATGGCCACGATGACCTTGCTGTCCTTCATGCCAGCCAAGTGCTGTATGGCACCTGAAATGCCACACGCGATGTACAGCTGCGGCGCCACGATCTTGCCGGTCTGCCCCACCTGCCAGTCGTTGGGCGCGTAACCCGCGTCCACGGCCGCACGACTGGCACCGAGTGCTGCGCCCAGCTTGTCGGCCAGCGGCGTCAGCACTTCATTGAACTTGTCGCTGCTGCCCATGGCGCGGCCACCGCTGACGATGATCTTGGCTGCGGTCAGTTCCGGGCGGTCGCTCTTGGCAATCTCGCTGCCGACAAAGCTCGAAATGCCGGCGTCGGCCGGCACTTGCAGCGTTACCACCACTGCAATGCCGCCCGTGGCAGCAGCCGGGTCGAAGCCGGTCGTGCGTACGGTGATGACCTTGATGGCATCGGTGCTCTGCACGGTGGCGATAGCGTTGCCGGCATAGATGGGGCGCTCGAAGGTGTCAGGGCTGATCACCTTGGTGGCATCGCTGATCTGCGCCACGTCCAACAAGGCCGCCACACGCGGCGCCACGTTTTTGCCCGCCGCCGTGGCCGGAAACAGGATGTGGCTGTAGTCCTTGGCCACGGCCAGCACCTGGGCTGCCACGTTTTCGGCCAGACCGTGGTCGAGCCCGGGGTCGTCGGCATGCAGCACCTTGG
>JAHECB010000308.1 GCA_024641925.1 Betaproteobacteria bacterium | reverse complement strand
GGCTGGACCTGGAACTGGTGGTGCCGCTGTCCTACCTGCGTGTGCACGAAGGCGACCTGCGACACCGCAACATCGCCCGCCTGCTGCGCGGCGACGGCGTCACCGAACGCCCCTGGCATGCCAGCCCCGACATCCGACCGCGCCTGGCGCCCAGCACCAGCTTGAAGGCACCGACCAACGCCAATCCCTGGACGCGCCTGGCGCCGCCCGACAGCAACACACTGCAGCGCTTCCAGGCCGCGCTGCGGTCCAGCACGGGCGACCCGCGCTTCATCGCCAACGGGCGGTGGGACGGTTACTTCAGCGAGGTGCTGCGCGACAACGGTGCGCCCAGCACGCCCGTGCCCGCTCCGCCCGCACCACCACCCCCCCTGGTACCGCTGCTGCCGCAAAGCCTGGTGCACATCAACCCCGCCTACTTTGCGGCGCACTTCAAGCTGCAGCACCGCGCCGCTGAGCCCTGGGGCGCCGGCCCGCCCACGCTGGCCGACCTGATGGAGCTGACGCCCGTGTTGAACGAAGGCGCCGCCACCGAGGCGTCCTGCAGCCTGCAGGCCAAGCCTTGGAAGGTGGACGTGGTGGTGCACCACCGTGGCCGCAACCCAAGGCCCGGCGCCGACGTGCGCGCGACACTGCTGTGGTTTGTGGACCCGGTGGCCAGGAACCGCATGGCCTTCAATGAACCTGCCCGCTGGGCGGCCATCGCTGGCGACTGGACCGTGCCCGTTCAGGCCATGCTGAACAGCAACAACGGCGTGGCCAGCAGCGCGGCCCTGCCCGCCGGCTGGCACTACGTGCTGGGCACCAACAGCACGTCGCGCCGTGTGGACCTGAACGGCCAGACGCTGGACGCCTTGAACGCGGGTGTGGCCAGCTTTGACCTGAACCTGACTGGCCTGCGCAAAGACCGGCTGGTGCTGCTGGTGGCGGTGCTGCGAACCGGGGTGGACCTGGTGCTGCCCAACCTGCCGCTGCGCCAGTTGGTGTTGGAACAACCCGCAGTCGCCGTGCGCGCGGTGCGCATCGCATGACAAGGCTCACGCCGCCCAGCAGAGGAACCCCATGGCCAAGACCTGCAAGATCTGCTCGCCCTATCTGCCCAGCCTGACCAGCACACGCGGCGCACGCAGCGCACCCGACGATGTCGCGGTGCGTGAGCGTGTGGACAACACCCGCGTGACGGTCCTGCGGGCCCCGGGCTTCGGCCCGCAGCGCACCCGCGCAGCGTTTGAAATCATGAAGCTGTGGGCCAACGGCCGCACGCTGCGCTGCAAGTTCATCGACGGACCGCCCGAGGTACAGGCCAAGGTCCAAGCCATCGCCAAGGAATGGGAGGCGTTCGCCAACCTGCAACTGAAGTTCGTGACCAGCGGTGCAGCCGAGATCCGCATCAGCTTTGCGCAGAAAGGCTTTTCATGGAGCACCATGGGCACGGACGCGCTGACCGTGGGCGCTAACCAGGCCACCATGATGTACGGCTGGCTCGATGCCAACACGCCCCTGCGTGAATACCAGCGGGTGGTGCGGCACGAGTTTGGACACGCCATCGGCCTGATCCACGAACACCAGAACCCTGCCGCCCAAGGCGTGATCCCCTGGGACAGACCCAAGGTCTACGCGCACTACGCGCAACAGGGCTGGAGCCAGCAGACCACGGACTTCAACATCTTCCAGGTGTATGCCGAAGACAGCACCAACCATTCCAGTTTTGACCGCGACTCGATCATGCAGTACGCCGTGCCTGACGAACTGACAGTGGGCAGTTTTGCCATCGGTTGGAACACCGAGCTGTCGACCCTGGACAAGGCCTGGACACGGCGCCAGTACCCCAAAGGTGCACCGGCTGAAACCCGGCTGGTGGTCGGCGGCCCGCGTGTCGACGCCGATCTGTCGACCGGCGGCGAAGTCGACACCTTTGCTTTTGACATCTCGGCCGCTGCCACCTACATCATGACCACCACGGGCCACATCGACACCGTGATGACCCTGCATGGCCCCGACGACCCCGGCGCCATAAAGGCCTTTGACGACGACCGCGGCGCTGGCGCCAACGCCCGCATCGTGCGCAAGCTGCTGCCCGGCAACTACTGGCTCACGGTGCGCCACAAGCAGCCCACGGGTACCGGCAGCTACACCGTCGGCATCAAGCGGCGGGCGTGACGGCGTCCCGGTGCCGCAGTTGCATGTGCCAGCGCATCAGCGCAACAGCATCGGCACAAAAATCACGCCACACCCCAGCACCACCTGAACAACCCTGACGGGCCAGCTGGACGGCGCAATCAGCCCAAACGACATCAAGCCCAGCCCCAAGGCCATCTGGCCGAAGGCCAGCAGTGCCGCCAGTGGCTCGGTGGCCACCAGCAACAACGCCGGGTTGGCAATCATGCCCAGCGGGATGACATACAGCCCCACACCCAGTGCCATGGCCGTGAAGGCCACTTTCAGCCAGGCTTCTTCCACCATGCCCGCGGCGATGTACACCGCCCCGCACACGGGCGGTGTGATGGTGGACAACAGGGCAAACCAGAACACAAACAGGTGCGCCTGCAACGGCTCCAGCCCCAGCTTGGTCAGCGCCGGGCCGGCCACCGAGATGCAGATGACGTAGGCGGCCGTGGTGGGCACCTCCATGCCCAGCACCAGACAGGCCAGTGCCGTCAGGCCCAGCGAGGGCCACAGCAGGCCGCCGGCACCCGACAGAATCACCGATGTGATCTTCACACCCAGACCGGTGATCGACAGCACGCCGATGATGATGGACGCACACAGGATGATGGCGGCAATCATCGCCACCTGGGCGCCTGCCGACACCAGCGCGGTCTGCAACCGGCGTGCCGTCTGCGGCAGGTTCCAGCTCAGCCGCGCATCGGTGAACAACATCAACGCGCCGGCCAGCACCGCCAGCGCAGCGGCGTACTGCGGAGTCAGATCGGTGACAAACATCACCCACATCAGCACCACGAAGGGCACGGCAAAAAACAGCGACGTGACCAGCACATCACGCAGCGCGGGCTTGTCTTCTGCCGCGATGCCCTTCAGTTCAAAGCGGCGGCAAAAGGCGTTGACGCCGATCCACACGGCCACGAAGTACAGGATGGCCGGCAACAGCGCCGCGGCCATGATGCCGGTGTAGGGCACACCGGTCAGCTCCACCATCACAAAGGCGCCCGCACCCATCAGCGGCGGCATGATCTGCCCGCCCGACGACGCCACCGCTTCCACCGCGGCGGCCAGCCGCTTGGGGTAACCCAGCTTCACCATGGCCGGCAAGGTGATGGCACCGGTGGACGCCACATTGGCGGAAGCCGACCCCGAGATGGACCCAAACAGCGCCGACGACACCACAGACACCTTCGCAGCGCCGCCGTTCAGCCGCCCCGCGGCCGCGGCGGCGATGTTCATGAACCCCTGCCCCGCTTCACCCGCATTCAGCACTGCGCCGAAGATGACAAAGATGGCCACCACGCCCACCGAGATGCCGGTCAGGCTGCCCCACAGCCCGCCCTCGGCAATCGTCAAGGTGCCCAGAAAGCTGGCCAGCGGGGTGCCCGAGTGGCCAAACTCGCCCGACAGGTGCTGCCCGAACAGGCCATACAGCAACGCCAGCAAGGCCATCAGCGGCAAGGGCCAGCCGATGGCACGGCGCGCACCTTCCATCACCACGGCCAGCAAGACCACGGCGATGAAGATTTGCAGCGGTCCTTCCAGCGAGCCGTACTGATCGGACAGTGCGTTCTGGTTCAGCGCCACCCAGCCCGCTGCGGCCACGCCCAAAACGGCCAGCACGGCGCCTGATCGCCGCGCGGCGGGTGTCTTGGCGGCGTAAACAAACACCCAGGGCAAGGCCAGGGCCATGTGCAGCGGCCGGCTCACCAGGTTGGGCACCAGCCCGTAGAACACCTGCCCCAGATGGAACAGCACGCTCAAGGCACCCAGTGCGGCCCACCACCAGCCGGCCAGCGGCAGCGTCGTGCGATTTGAAGTTTCCAAGACCTGCAGGCCTGCAGACGCGCCGGTTGGCGGTGTGCAGGCCGGTTTTTACATCTGCGCGGGGCTGATGGTGAAGCCCGCTTCCTTGTAGTAGCGCAGCGCACCGGGGTGGATCTTGCCGGTGATGGTGGGCATCAGCGATGCGTCCACGCCCGTCCACCAGGCGGCGCCGGCGCTCATGCCCGCCTTTTGTTGCCAGAAGGTCTTGGTCAGTGCATAGGCCACGTCGTCAGGCATGGCGGTGGTGGTGTAAGCCACCACGGGCAACGACGTGGTGTTGACCGGCGTTTTCTGCCCCGCGTAAGTGCCCGCCGGAATGGTCAGCTTGCTGCGCTGGGTTTCCTTGATCTGGTCGTCATTGAGCGACAGTACGTTGACGTCCATGCTGGCCGCGGCTTCGATAACGTTGGGGGCGGGCCAAGAGCCGGCCGTCACAAAAGCGTCGATCTGGCCGTTTTTCAGCGCCGCGACGGCATTGGACAACTCCGCGTCGGCCAGCTTGACCTTGCCATCCAGTCCAAACAGCTTCAAGTACTTGGCGCCTTCGGTAGCGCCAAAACTGCCTTTGCCCAGCAACAGCGTCTTGCCGTCCAGATCGGCCAGGGTGTTGATGCCCTTGTCAGCGCGGGCCACGAAGTGCATGGTCAGCGACGGGATGGGGAACAGCGCCCGGATACCGTCGAACTTGGGGTCGGTCTTGTCCTTGAAGGGACCGGTGCCGGCCTGTGCGGAGCCGATCAGCGCCGGCGGCGAGGTGAACACATAGTCACCCCCGCGCGCCTTGACTTCCATGACGTTCTGCGTCGAACCCTGGCTCTCTTCCAGCGTGACGATCACGCCACCTTTGGTGCCCGCCTTCATGGCCTCCGCGATCTGCACGCCCATCTGGTAGTACGACGAGCCGGCCTTGGCCGCTTTGAACGTGACGCGCGACTGCGCGTGGGCGGGCGCCCAGGCGGCAAGGCCCAGCGCACCGGCCAAGGCCCAAGCGACAGCGGTTGAAACTTTTTTCATGATGTCTCCTAAGGGTACAACTGACAATGGCGGATGGGTCATCAATGGTTGCCCGCGCCGCAGTGGCAGGGGGTGTCCCCACGTCAGCATGCCTGGCGCAGGTTCTGGACTTTGCACAAACCAAAGATGGTTGTAACAAGCGCTTGTGCCCCGGGGACGCGCTGGCTGTCTGCAGTGCGGTCTGCCCAAAAACGGCCGGGCAGACCGGGCAGGCCGTTGAAACGAGGATCAACAGCCTTTTAACCACGTTCCGGGGATGTTAAACGACCCGAAACCGAAGTGGCCTGGCCGGACGCCAGCCGGCGCTCAAGGGTACGATCCCAAAGCACGTCGCGTGATAGGCTCACCGACGGATAAATCAAGGTCCGCCTAGCGCCTGCGGGCCTTGAACAACCATGGAAGTTTCCAGCGGTGGCTGAAGAATTCGACGACGACAGAACGCTGATTCCGAGCCGCCCGGCAGGGGGCTCGCCATCAATAGCGATGCACAACAACGCGTTGCGGGTGGGCACCCGCATGGCCGAATTCGAGATTCTTGACCTGATCGG
>JAHECB010000307.1 GCA_024641925.1 Betaproteobacteria bacterium | reverse complement strand
GCTGGTGGTGCCGTCGTCCATCACGATGCCGTCTTCGCGCAACATGAACCCGTAGCGCGCCTTGCCGATGAGCAGTTTGGCGAAGCCGTTCACGTAAACACGGTTCAGGAATTCGGCGGCGTCAGGGCCCTGCACATCAATCTTGCCCAGCGTGGACACATCGGCGATGCCCACCTGCTCTCGCACGATGGCCATTTCGGCCTTGTACGCCTCTGACAGCGTGCCACCCGCAGTGCGAAACCACAGGGGCCGTTTCCACGGCCCGGCTTCCATCATCACGCCGCCATGTGCTTCATGCCAGTCGTGCATGGCTGTGCGGCGCACCGCAGCCAGATGCGAACCCACGCTGCGTCCTGCGAGCGCTCCGATAGTGGCGGGCGTGTAGGGCGGGCGAAACGTAGTAGTACCCACCTGTTGAATGTCGAGCTGGCGCTTCTCCGCCATGATGGCCAGCGCGTTCAGATTTGATGTCTTGCCCTGATCGGTGCCCATGCCCAGCGTGGTGTACCGCTTGAGGTGTTCGACCGACTGGTACCCTTCCAGATGCGCCAGCGAGATATCGTCAACGGACACATCGCTTTGAAAATCAACAAACGATTTGTCGTCCGCCTTGCCCGAGACCATGGGCCCGATGGCCACAAAGCCCAGATTCGCATCCTGCTGCATGGGCGTTTGTGGGCAAGACCCGTCCACCGGTTTGCCCATGCCTGCAGCGGCCTGCACGGCGGCGTCCCAGCCGCTTTGAACGGCTTCTGCAAAAGTTTGCGTGCCCATCATGCTGCCCGCGCCGAAATGCCCGCGATCAAAACCGCCGGGTACGAAACTGCTCAGCTCGGCTTTGTACGCGGGTTTGATGCCGCGATGGGACGTGAGGTGAACCGTGGGCGTCCAGCCGCCGGACATGGCGACCAGATCAACAGCGTGGGTTGCCCCGGCACCGATGACCTTGCCTTGCGCCAGGTCGTAAGGGGCCAGTGTGCAGGTCTTCACGCGGTGTGCGCCCTTTGCGCTGGTTACGGTTGTTGACAGCCGCACCTCGATGCCTGCAGCTTGTGCCATGGCCAGCAATTCGGGCTGGGCTTGCGGGCGCAAGTCGGCCAGGATGACTTGCGCGCCGGCTTTGGCCAGCGCAACGGCATCAATGTAAGCGGCGTCATTGTTGGTAGCGAAGACAGCACGTCGCCCGGCCACGACACCATAACGGTTCACGTAGGCACCCACAGCGCCAGCCAGCATCACGCCCGGACGGTCATTGCCCGCGAAGACGAGCGGGCGCTCAATGGCGCCACACGCCATGACGATGTTGTCCGCGCGCACGATGTGGAGCCGTTGGCGCGGCACGCCACTGGCGGCGTCTGCCACACCCGGCGCAGACCGCTCGATCACACCTACGGTGTTGCCGTCATACAGACCAAAGGCGGTCGCGCGGGTCAGAATTCGCACGCGGCCTGAGGTGGCCAGGTCCTTCAGCGTCTGAGCCAGCCAGGCGGCCTGCGGGCTGTCAATGGGCTGGTTCAGCAGGGAGCCACCCGCTTCAACATCCTGCTCCACCAGCGTCACGTCCATCCCGGCGCCCGCGGCAGCCAATGCGGCTGTCAGACCAGCCGGCCCCGAGCCAATCACCAGCAGGTCGGTGAAACCGTGATGCCAGTCGTAACGATCCGGGTCAGGCTCTTGCGAAGCCACACCCAGGCCCGCGGCTTTGCGGATGAAATGCTCGTAAAACATCCAGGCCCTGCGTGTCGGCCCCATGAATGTCTTGTAATAAAAACCCGCGACAAACACGGGTGACAGCAGTGTGTTGATTGCCATCGCGTCGAACTCAACCGATGGCCACGCGTTTTGTGTCCGCACGGCCAGATCGGCCTGTATTTCGATCACGGTGGCGGCGATGTTGGGCTCCTGCGCAGCGCCAGTGCCAACGGTCATCAGTGCATTGGGCTCTTCAATGCCCGCTGCGACGATCCCCCGTGGCCGGTGGTATTTGAAAGAGCGTGCCACCAGGTGAATGCCGTGGGCCAGCAGCGTTGCCGCCACGGTGTCGCCCGCGAAACCGGTCAGCGTCTTGCCGTTGTAAGTGAAGGTCAGGGTCTGGTCACGACGGATGTGGCCACCGTGCGTGGTGCGGAATGCGCCGCCGGCGCTGGAGGAAGCGCTCATGCCTGGGGCCTCTCCCGGGCGGGCATGACCGACAGGATGTCATGCGTAACCGTGTTGCGTTTCACCACCAGCCAGCGCCGGCACGCCAGTGTGTGTTGCCAGAATTCTGTGTGTTCACCTTTTGGGTTGTTGCGCATGTAGACGGCTTCAACCCACGCGTCGTGGTGCTCGGCATCAAGCGGTGGATAGGTTTTGCTTGCATCACCGAAGTAGCTGAACTCTTCGTGATCGCGAACGCCGCAGTAAGGGCAGTTAATTCTCAGCATGGTGGTATGGCGCCTTACTGAAGGTGGTTGTAAGGGCCGTAGCCAGCTTCGTCAATGTAGCGGCCTTTGGCAAACCGGTCCATCGTGAAGCCTGCGCTGTAGGGATGGTGCGAGTCGTTGGCGATGGTGTGCGCAAAACACCAGCCCGAAGCCGGTGTGGCCTTGAAGCCGCCGTAACACCAGCCGCCATTGAGGTACAGGCCCGGCACGGGCGTGGTGGAGATGATGGGGCTGCCATCAGGCGTCATGTCCATGATGCCGCCCCAATGCCGCAGCAGCCGCAGCCGTGCTGCAAACGGAATCAGGCTGACCAAACCCTGCGTGGTCTCGGCCACGTTGGGGAGGTTGCCGCGTTGCGCGTAGCTGTTGTAGCGGTCCAGATGGCCGCCAAACACCAGGCCACCCTTGTCGGACTGGGACACATAAAAGTAGGTCGCTGACCAAACGACGACGTGGTTGACCACGGGTTTGATGGACTCGCTGACGAAGGCCTGCAACACGTGGCTCTCGATGGGCAGGCGCAAGCCCGCCTTTTGGGCCAGCACCGATGTATGCCCGGCCACAGCGACAGCCACTTTGCCAGCACCGATATCGCCCCGTGTGGTTTTGACCCCCACAATGCGGTCACCCGACCGCATGTAGTCCAGCACCTCGCAGTTCTGGATGATGTCCACACCCAGTTGATCGGCGGCCCGTGCATAGCCCCAGGCCACAGCGTCGTGGCGCGCAGTGCCCGCGTCTGGCTGCAGCATGCCACCGTAAATCGGGAACCGGGCTTTTTCGGAAAAGTCGAGATAAGGCGCTTCCTTCATCACCTCTTCGCGTGTCAGGATTTCTGCACGGATGCCGTTGAGGCGCATGATGTTGGCGCGCCGAACCAGTCCATCCAGCGCGGCCTGTGAGCACGCGGCAAACAGGTAGCCGCGTGGGGAAAACATGACGTTGTAGTTCAGGTCTTCCGACAGACCGCGCCACAGGGACATCGAATGCTCGTAGAACGCCGTGTTGTCCTTCATCATGTAGTTGGAGCGCACGATGGTTGTATTTCGACCCACGTTGCCCGAACCGATGTAACCTTTTTCAACAATCGCGATGTTGCGAACGCCATGGTTTTTGGCAAGGTAATACGCCGTGGCCAAACCGTGCCCGCCACCACCGATGATGATGACGTCGTAGGTCTTCTTGGGCTCCGGGTCGCGCCAGGCGCGCTCCCAGCCTTTGTGCCCGCCCATGGCGTGCTTGAGCAGCGACCAGGCTGAGTAGCGTTCACCCATTCTTCTTACATCCTCATGCGTTTGGCTTCCGGATCAAACGGCGGATCCATCTGCAGGTGCGCCGTACGGCGTTCGCCCAGAATCTCGATCTCCAGTTTCATGCCGGGCCTGACCAGCTCGGTAGGAATGTAACCCTGCGCCAGCGATTGATCTACAAAGTGTCCGTAGCCGCCGGATGTGACCCAGCCGACCACCTTGCCATCCACCCAGATCGGCTCGTCGCCCATCACATCACAGTCGGTCGCATCGACCACCATGAAGATGCGTGTTTTTCGGGGGCCATCCAGCTTTTCCTTCAGCGCGGCGGCTTTGCCGATGAAGTCGGGCTTGTCGAGTTTGACAAATCGCTCCAGGCCGGCTTCGAACGCACCATAGATCGGTCGGAACTCCCGGTACCAGGTGCCAAAGTTTTTCTCCAGACGCATGCACAGCAGCGCACGCATGCCAAAGGGTTTGATACCCAGATCAGCACCTGCTGCCATGATGCTTTCATACAGGCGGCGCTGGTATTCGGGGGCTACCCAGATCTCGTAGCCCAGGTCTCCGGTATAGGTGACACGATTCACTTTGGCGTTGACGGTGGCGATCTCCATTTCACGGTAATCCATGAACTTGAAAGCCTCGCCAGACACATCTTCGTCGGTGAGGCGTTGCAGCACGTCGCGAGACTTGGGGCCGGCGATGGACAAGCCGACCAGCTTCATGCCGTAGGGAGCAATCTTCACCGAACCATCCTTGGGCAGGTGCTGCTCAAACCAGCGCATGTGGTAGACCTGCGCCTGCGAAGAGCCCCACATCATGTAGCGGTTGTCTTCGGCTTTGGCGATGGTGAAGTCGCCAATCAGCTTGCCGTTCTGGTTGAGCATGGGCGTGAGCATCAGCCGGCCGGTTTTGGGCATGGTGTTGGTCATCACCTTGAGAAGGAAAGCTTCGGCTCCCGGGCCGGTGATTTCATACTTGGCGAAATTGGCGATCTCGGTTACGCCCACACCATTGCGCACGTTTTTGACTTCGGCCTTGATGGGCTCAAAGTCGTTGGAGCGGTGGAACGACACGATGTCTTCTGCCTTGGTGCCCCTGGGCGCAAACCACAACGGTGTTTCCATGCCCCAAGAGTCTCCCATGACGGCTCCTTCGGCAATGAATTTGTCGTACAGCGCCGTTGTCTGCAAGGGGCGGCCTGCAGGCAACTCTTCGTTGGGGAAGCGGATGCGAAAGCGGCGCGAATAGTTTTCACGCACCTTGGCGTTGGTGTAGGTGCGCGTGGCCCAGTCACCGTAGCGCGCCACATCCATGCCCCAGATGTCAAAGCCGGGATCACCATCCACCATCCAGTTGGCCAAAGCCAGACCCACGCCGCCGCCCTGGCTGAAGCCGGCCATCACGCCGCAAGCCGACCAGAAGTTGGTGCGCCCCTGCACAGGGCCTACCAGCGGATTGCCGTCGGGCGCGAAGGTGAACGGCCCGTTGATCACGCGCTTGATGCCGGCGTTTTCCAGAGTGGGGAAGTGCTTGAACGCAATTTCCAGCGAAGGCGCAATGCGCTCCAGATCGGGTTGCAGCAGTTCCTGCCCGAACGACCACGGCGTGGTCCGGGTGGACCAGGGCACTCCGGCTTGTTCATACACGCCCAGCACCATGCCTTTGCCTTCCTGGCGCAGGTAGCTTTCTGCACCGAAGTCAATGACGTGGCCGATCTCCTTGCCTGTGCGTTTGTTGAATTCCACCACTTCGGGAATATCGTCGGTTACCAGATACATGTGCTCCATGGCCAGTACCGGCAGCTCGATGCCCACCATGCGGCCTACTTCACGTGCCCACAGGCCACCGGCATTGACCACGTGTTCGCACTCGACCACGCCCTTGTTGGTGATGACGCGCC
>JAHECB010000306.1 GCA_024641925.1 Betaproteobacteria bacterium | reverse complement strand
CAGCGCCAGTGTGTTTGCCCAGACCTGGCCCAGCAAGCCCGTGCGGGTGCTGGTGCCATGCCCTGCAGGCTGTTCGCTGGACATCATCGTGCGCGCCATGAGCGACAAGCTGTCGCAGCGCTGGGGTCAGTCCATCGTGGTTGACAACAAGGCCGGCGCTGGCGGCATGCTGGGCATGGACGCCGTGGCCAAGGCCACCCCCGACGGCCACACGCTGGGCATCGGTTTCAACGGGCCGATTGCCTTCGGTCCCTACATGTACAAGAAGATGCCCTACAACCCCGCCACCGATCTGTTGCCGGTGGTGCTGACGACATCGCAACCCAATGTGTTGGCCGTGTCGGGCAAGCTGCCCGTCACCGACCTGAAGTCGTGGCTGACCTGGGCGCGTGCGCAGGGCGACAAGCTCAACTACGGCTCGGTGGGCAACGGCAGTTCGTCGCACCTGTCGACCGAACTGTTCCTGGCGCGTGCCGACCTGAAGGCCGTGCATGTGCCGTACAAGGGTTCACCCCCGGCCGCGTTGGCCGTGGCGGCCGGTGAAGTGCAGTTGCTCTTGACCGTGGCGCCGGCCTTGCTGCCGTTGGTGCAGGACGGTCGGGTCAAGCTGCTGGCCGTGACGGGTGCACAGCGGCTGGAATCGCTGCCCGACCTGCCCACCATTGCGGAGTCGGGTTACCCGGGCTTCGAGGCACTGGCCTGGAACGGCTTGTTTGCACCCGCGGGGACGCCGTCAGCGGTGGTCGACAAGATCAACGCCGACGTCAACGCGGCCCTGAAGGACCCGGCGGTGGCAGCGGCGCTGGTGCGCCAGGGCCTGGTGATCGGCGGGGGCACGGCGGCTGAGTTTGGCAAGTTCATCGACGCCGAAGGCAAAAAGTGGGGCGCCATCATCCAGAAGGTGGGCATCAGCATCAACTGATGCGCAGACCGGCGTCAAGTGCGCCGGCTTCAGGCGGCGTGCGCTGACATCACGCAGTCGCCTTCCACCCACACTTGCTGCAGGTGCAGGTTGTTGTCCAGCACCACGACGTCGGCATGGGCGCCTGGCTCCAGCGTGCCGCGGTCGTCCAGGCCCAGGTGGCGCGCGGCCAGCGTGGCCGTGCGTAGCGAAGCCTCGGCCAGCGAAAGGCCCAGGCCCACCAGATTGCGCAGCGCCTGGTCCATGGTCAGCGTACTGCCGGCCAGGGTGCCGTCGGCCAGCCGCACGCCACCCAGGCACTTGGTGACAGTGTGCCGGCCCAGCCGGTAGTCACCATCGGGCATGCCGGCCGCTGCCGTGCTGTCGGTGACGCAATACAAGCCGGGTATGCAGCGCAGCGCGGTGCGCACGGCGCCGGGGTGTACATGCAGCAGGTCCGGAATGATCTCGGCGCGCTCGGCATGGGCCAGCGCAGCGCCGACCATGCCGGGGTCGCGGTGGTGCAGGCCGGTCATGGCGTTGAACAGATGTGTGAAGCCGGTAGCGCCGGCCTGCAGCGCAGCCACGCCGTCATCGTAGTTGCCCGCGCTGTGCCCCACCTGCACCACAAAACCACGCTGACGCAGTTGCACGATCAGTGCCAGATGACCCGGCATCTCGGGCGCAATGGTGATCAGGCGCAGCGGCGCCAGTGCGTGCAGCGCCAGCACCTCGGCCAGCGTCGCGGCGCAGGCAAAGTCAGGCTGCGCGCCCAGCCGGCCGGGGTTGATGTAGGGCCCTTCCAGGTGCACGCCCAGCACACGCGCTGTGCCGCTGGGGCGCGCTGCAATGTGCGGTGCCAGGTCACGCAAAGCGGTCTCGATCTCCGCCCGGGGCGCCGTCATGGTGGTCGCCAGCATCGACGTCGTGCCGTGCTGGGCATGCTGGCGTGCAATGTGGGTGATGGCCTCACCGCCCGCCATGGTGTCGTGGCCGCCACCACCATGCACATGCAGGTCGACAAAACCGGGCAGGATCAGCTGCCGGCCGTCGCTGCGGGCGTCGCTTTCGGCCATCGGCGTGCCCTCGATGCCGCGGACATGACCTTCGGCCAGGTGAAGCGTGCCGCGAACAAAACCTTGTGGGGTCAGGACGTTGCCGACCAGGCGTTCCGCATTTTTCAAGGGTCGGACGGTGGTGGTGTGTCGGCGCCGGCTTCGTCGAGCACTTCGGCCGACGCGGGCACGGCGAGCCGGAACTGCTCGCTGGCCCAGGCGCCCAGGTCGGCCCGGCGGCAGCGTTCGCTGCAAAACGGGCGCCAGGCATTGCTGCGGCTGTAGACCGTCTGGCGCTTGCAGGTTGGGCAGTTCACCTGGGGCGGGGCGGCTTCTTGCAAGGGGCGTCTTCCTTTGGGACCAAAAGCCGTCTGATGGCAGGCGTGACGGCTGGGTTGGGCTGCTTCAGGCGCACAACGCCATTTCGAAGGGCGTGTCGGTGCCTGCAGTGCGCAGCCGGCCGTCGGCGTCGGCGCGCATGAAACGCACCGACATCATCAGGCGGTGTCCGGTGATTTCGGGCACCAGCTCCGCCGCTTCGTCCACGCGCACGCGCAGGAGTTGGTAGGTTTTGCCTGCCGGCAGGCTCTGTTGATAAAAACCGGCACTGGCCATGGCGCGTTGGGGCGCACCACCGTCGCGCAACAGGCCCAGCAACAGTGTCAGGGCCTGAGCCAGCGGCGACATCGTGTCAATCCAGCGAACCAGATCGGCGCGCCGCCGCTCTGCGGGGTATTGCTGCCAAGCGTAGTAGCCCGGCAGATCAAATTCGCAGGTGCCACCTGGAATGTTGATGCGGCTGCGCACACCCATCAGCCATTCATTCGTGGCCAGCGACTGGCCCGCCTTGCCCTGCAGGTTGTTCAGTGCTGCAAAGGCGGCGTCGATGCTGTTGACCACGGTGTCCAAGGCCGATTCGGAAATGCTGGGGTGACCCCGAAAGCCTTGAAGCTGGTTGCGGTGACGGTCCAGGTCCTTGAGCAGGTCGCTCTTCAGATCAGCGCGTGCCGCCACGTCCATGATCTCGAACAGCGTGACCAGGGCAAAGTGGTGGTCTACCGCATCGTCGCGGTCTACCAGCTGCGCCAGGCGCTTGAACAAATGCTCCAGCCGCAGCATGGTGCGAATGCTCTCGTTGAAAGGGTATTCGTAGAGAACCAAATCAGGCTCGGACGCGTGGGCAGTGCGGAAGTGTCGCTCAGGGCCCCGATTGTTTCACAGCGCGTTGGCGCTGAGTTCAAGCCTTTGGGGCTGCGTCTGCATGGTTGGCGGGCACCCAGCGGTGCCACAAGGCATCAACTTCAGCCTGCAACGCGGCCAGGGACAGGCCGTCGTTGTGTATCACCGCATCGGCCACACTGCGGCGCATGGGCCGTGTGGCCTGCGCTTGCGCCACCTTGGCGGCCATTTCGCGGGTCCATCCGGGGCGCTGCGCTACGCGCTCGACCTGGGTTTCAACGCTGCAATCCACCACCAGAACCCGGTCGACACGAGCCCGCCAGTGACGCGACTCGGCCAGCAGCGGTACGTCGTGCACCACCGCCGCAGCGCCTGCTGCCAGTGCTGCTGCAGTCTGTTGCTGCACCTGCTGGCCGATCAGCGGGTGGAGGATGGACTCGAGTTGCAACTTGCTCTGCGAGTCGTTGAAAACCCGCTCGCGCAACACTGCGCGGTTCAGCGAACCATCTGCGGCGGCCACCGCTGGCCCAAAGGCCTGGATGACGGGGGCCACGCCGGCGCCGCCGGGTTGGGTCAGCTGTCGGGAAATGGCGTCGGCGTCAACGAGGTAGCCGCCGCGCCGAACCAGAAACTGCGCCACCGTGCTCTTGCCACTGCCGATGCCGCCTGTCAGGCCCAGGCGCAGCGTCTGGCCCGCGCCAAAACCCATCACCACCCGATCCAGCTCAGCACGTCGCCCACACCGACCAGCATCACCACCAGGCCGCCGCCCGCCAGGAAGGGGCCGAAAGGCACGTAGCGGCCATCACGCAATGAACTTGTGGCCTTCATGCCCAGGCCCACCAGCGCGCCGATCATTGAAGCCATCAGCACAATGGGCAGCACCGCCTGCCAGCCCAGCCAGGCGCCCAACGCGGCCAGCAGCTTGAAGTCGCCGTAGCCCATGCCTTCCTTGCCGGTGGCCAGCTTGAAGAACCAGTACACCAGCCACAACGAGAGGTAGCCCACCACCGCGCCCCACAGGGACTGCGACGGGCTCAAACCCGGCAACCAGCCCATGGCCGCGCTCACCAGGCCGGCCCACAACAGAGGCAGGGTCAGGGCGTCGGGCAACAGCGTGGTGTCCCAGTCGATCAGTGCGAGCGCCAGCAGCGCTGCCGCGGCGCCACACCACAGCAGCACGACCGGGTTGGTGCCCAGCCGCCAGCCCAGCGCCGCAAAGATCAGCCCCATGCCGATTTCAACCAGCGGGTAGCGTTTGGCAATGGCGGTGCCGCAAGCTGAACACTTGCCGCGCAAGGCCAGCCAGCTGACAACCGGCAGGTTCTGGTACCAGCGGATCTGATGCCCGCAGGCCGGGCAGCGTGAACGGGGTGTGGCCAGGCCCAGCCTGGGCAGCGTTTGCAATCCCTGATCCAGCCCCTGGGCCAAGGCTTCGGCGTGACCGCCCTGTGCCTTGGCGAGTGCCGGCAACAGGCGGGCCATGGAGGGTTGGTCGGCCAGCTGTGCAGCCACGTCACCCCACCACTGCCGCTCCAGCATCAAGGGCAGGCGGTGAACGACCACATTCAAGAAGCTGCCCACCGCCAAGCCCATCAGGCCCAGCACCCAGGGCGACAAAAAGACTTCAGGTGGAAAAACGCTGTAGGAATCCAATATTCCATGCATTAAACATCTCAGAAAATCAATGACTTACGAGCGATTTGGCGGGAAGCGTTCAGTAAAAAAGTGCAGCCAATCGTGCAGTAACGCTCGGAACCGGCGGCACCCCCTAAATGTAGCGGTTTGGACAACGCCCAAGGCTCGATCCAGGGGCGGTTTGCCCGCCATTTCGAGGAGAGGCGGCGTGAGTCGAGCGCGACGACGATCCCTCCGTGACAGTTGACGACGGTCAGGAAGTTCCCAGCGAGGCACAGAACACCGCCCGAAGTGCGTCGCGTTTCGCGAAGTGCTAAGCCGAGGCCGTGTAGCCGGCAGTTCGTCGTGGCGCCAACAGCCCATCGAGCACAGGCATGTTGGTCTTGTTGTTCTCTAGGGCCAGCAAAGGCGTTTACAGGCTCAGATTTAGATCTGCGCGGACACCATCGAGCCTTGGTCAACTCCATCGTCCAACTTGGTGCCGCACGGCGCGATTATCTCAAGCGAGATAATCTCTGATATTTCACATTGTGACAATTTTGTCGGCTATTGCGCACCTCGCTTTGACGTTTCAGAGGCCGTCGGCCGCGGGAAAAGTGCTGAGCGCGAACGCTTCTCGGCGCGACTACATCCTCGGTTAAGCACCGACGTGCTTTCGACCTCTTGCTGCCGCCGCACCGATAGATGTGTGACGGCAATGCAGCGTTATGCACAGCACGCAGTTATGAACAGTTCTGGGGCTTGATCCGGCCGCAGGCCGCGATCTCTCTGTGCGGCCTGCCATGAGGGTTCGGTTGAACTGGACATAAATTCGCGGCC
>JAHECB010000051.1 GCA_024641925.1 Betaproteobacteria bacterium | reverse complement strand
ATGATCCTGACGATGACGCTGGTGATGATCGTGGTGATGATCGAATCCACCGGCATGTTCCTGGCGCTGTCGGACATCACCGGCAAGAAGATCGGCCAGCCGGAACTGGCCGCAGGCCTGCGCACCGACGGTCTGGGCACCCTCATCGGCGGCATCTTCAACACCTTTCCGTACACCAGTTTTTCGCAGAACGTGGGCCTGGTGGGTGTCACCGGCGTGAAGAGCCGCTGGGTGTGTGTGGCCGGGGGCTTGATCATGATCGTGCTGGGCCTCTTGCCCAAGATGGCGGCCCTGGTGGAATCCATTCCGCAGTTTGTGCTGGGCGGTGCCGGCATCGTGATGTTCGGCATGGTCGCGGCCACGGGCATCCGCATCCTGTCCACCGTGGACTTCAAGGGCAACCGCAACAACCTCTACATCGTGGCCGTGTCCTTGGGCTTTGGGCTGTTCCCGCTGGTGGCGCCGCGCTGGACACAGCACATGGCGCATGGCCTGCACCCGCTGCTGGAAAGCGGCATCTTGCTGACCGCCGTGACCGCGCTGTTGCTGAACTTGTTTTTCAACGGTGCCAGGGGAGATGCAGCCGGCGCGGTGGAGGCCGCCAGATCCGCCGAAGCGCATTGATGCACCCCAGCCTGTCGCTGCCTTCTGGCCCGAAGGCTTGCCGTGGAAGTAGTTGCTGCAGGCCCCGCTTTTTGAGCGCTCTGCACATCCGGACTGGGGGAACATAGGCAGCGCGTGGCCCATGGTGGCCGTGCAGCGCTGGCGCACCACCCCGTTTTCCCCGGGGCAGGCGCCAGACCCCTGACCCCATTTCAGAAGGCCCAAGCATGGAACGCAAACTGCATATCGGTGGCAAAGAGGCCAAGACCGGCTGGGAAATCCTGAACGTCAACCCCGGCACGCAGGTTGACCATGTGGGCGACGCCGTGGACCTAAGCCGCTTTGCCGACAACACCTTCAGCGAGATCTACGCCTCGCATGTGCTGGAACACTTTGACTACCAGGTCAAGCTGTCGCAGGCGCTGGTGGAATGGAAACGCGTTCTGGCGCCGGGTGGTGCACTGCGGATTTCGGTGCCCGATCTGGACACCCTGGCCGGCCTGCTGCTGCAGCGTGACAAGCTGGACGTGAACCAGCGTTTCCACGTCATGCGCATGATCTTTGGCGGCCACGTGGATGCCCACGACTACCACCTGGTCGGCTTGAACCAGGACATTCTGGCCAGCTACCTGACGGGCGCCGGCTTTGCCGAAGCCTACCGCGTGACGCACCACGGCGTGTTCAATGACACCAGCAACATGGTGTTTGCCGGCGTGCCCATCAGCCTGAACGTCATCGCCGTGAAAGCCCTGGCAAAACAGGCCGCGACTTCAGCGCGCGCCGGGCCGTCAGCGACCGTGGCCGCTGGCGCGGACCAGGCCGAAGTGAGTGCCGTAGGCTGAGCGGGCGAACGACGCGCGCGCTCCCGGCGCCTGCAGTGGGCAACGCACAAGGTCAAGCGCCTGATGCGGCCTGCTGGGTTGACCTCGCAGCAGGCTGGGCAGCCGCTGACCCGTGCTTCGACTGATTGTGTGCAAGTACTGCGGCAGCGTGGCCCTCTGTTGGGGCTGGCCCTGTTCCCCGGGGCGGACACAGCACCTGCGGCGGCAATCCTGCGACTGAGCCCGGCCTGCCCAGCGGTCAAGTTGGCCTGCCCGGAGGGACTCGAACCCCCGACCTGCTGCTTAGAAGGCAGCTGCTCTATCCAGTTGAGCTACGGGCAGTCGGCCAGTCGCCATTGTAGGTAGAGGCCTTTGCGCCAGCGGCATCTGGCCTGGCGCCATTCAAGCTGGCCCTTGAAAGCGACGCCTGGCCGCCGCCCAGGGTTGCCTGCGTGACCAGGGCCCGTCAGCCTGCCGCGTGCCAGAGGTCCGGCGCGCTGGGCACGCGCGTTCACGGGGCGACCAGGGTGATGGGTGACCCGGCAGGTAAAGAATGCACGGGGAAGCGCCGATAAGCAGGTGAGCCGGGTGCCGCGCGGTCGCCCGACCAATGTCGCGGAACGCCAGGGCTTCCGCTGCTGGCGTGCTGTCGGCAGCGCCGGCGTTTTCAGTTCTACCGGATGGCCTGATGATGAAACTCGATGGACTGAAGCGATGGATCCATGGCAGCGGCGCTGCTCGCCACATCGATTGGCATGGTGTTCAGCCCTGGGCAGCAGAAAAAGGCTACAACTTCCGACGTGTTCAGCCCGAGGGTTTTGTGATCGACGGACGGTCCGGCACCAGCGCCTGGCGTCTGGAGTGGGGACCGCCGCAGCGACCCTACATCGAGGGTATGGAACTTCGCCTGCGATGCGAGTTAGGACTGGACGCCGATTTGCAGGCCGTGCTGATGAACCGCGAACTCCAGGACCAACTGGAAAAGCGGGTGTTCGACCAGTATGTGGAAGGTGTGCAGACCCGCATCGATGACCAGACACCGCAAGAGATGCGATGGCTGGTGATGTTTCCCAAGCTGACGGGCACCGAAATGGGCGGTCTGCGCGAGCGCTATGTGGCCTTGGCGAGCAAAAAATCATGGTTGCTTCGCTGGATGAAAAGCCCGCTGCATGCCGCGCTGGCTTCGCACCGGGTCAATGCCGCGGTGCCGCTGGTGATGGCGGTTGCGCGAGGCCGCCTGACCCTGCGCACCGAGATGCCCGACGCCACCGTGGCGGAACTCCGGCGCTGGCTGACCCTGTTCGAGACGGCCGCAGTTGCGGCGCTGGCCGCCCAGGATGACGCCCTGTTGCCAACCACCGCTGCAGCCGCACTGGACGTCGTGGATTGACCACCGGGCAGCGGCGGCGATTGCCGATGGTTGGGCCGCAACGGCCTGCGGCGCGGCTGACTCACTGGTGACCGCGCCGGGCTTGCTTGTGCACGCCCGGTGTCGGCACGTCGCTTATGCGCCGGGCCGCAACTTGCCCAGTTCCAGCTTGGCAATGGCGTTGCGGTGCACTTCGTCGGGCCCATCGGCGAAGCGAAGCGTGCGCGACAGGGTGTAGAAATAGGCCAGCGGAAAGTCCTGGCACATGCCTGCACCGCCATGCACCTGAATGGCCCAGTCGATCACCTGACAGGCCATGTTGGGCGCTACCACCTTGATCATCGCAATTTCGGCCTTGGCGCTCTTGTTGCCCGCCATGTCCATCATCCACGCCGCCTTCAGCGTGAGCAGGCGGGCCTGGTCGATCATGCAGCGTGCTTCGGCGATACGCTCCTGTGTCACCGTCTGTTGTGCAATTGTCTTGCCGAAGGCGGTGCGGCTGACGGCGCGTTCGCACATGTACTTCAGCGCGCGCTCGGCGATGCCGATCAGGCGCATGCAATGGTGAATGCGCCCTGGGCCCAGGCGGCCCTGGGCAATCTCGAAGCCGCGGCCTTCGCCCAGCAGGATGGCACTGGCCGGTACGTGCACGTTCTTGAAGTCCACCTCCATGTGCCCGTGCGGTGCATCGTCATAGCCAAATACCGACAGCGGCCGGACGATGGTGATGCCCGGGCTGTCCGCCGGCACCACGATCATCGATTGCTGTGAATGCCTGGGCGCGTTGGCGTCGGTCTTGCCCATGAAGATGTAGACCGCGCAGCGCGGGTCGCCGGCGCCGCTGGTCCACCACTTGCGACCGTTGATCACGTAGTGGTCGCCGTCGCGGCGGATGTCGGACTCGATGTTGGTGGCGTCTGACGACGCCACTGCCGGCTCGGTCATGGCAAAGGCACTGCGGATCTTGCCGTCCAGCAGGGGCTTGAGCCAGCGTTCCTTGTGCTCTGCCGTGCCATAGCGCGCAAACACTTCCATGTTGCCGGTATCGGGCGCGGAGCAGTTGAAGACTTCGCTGGCCCAGGGCACGGCGCCCATCACCTCAGCCAGGGGCGCGTAGTCCTGGTTGGACAGTCCAAACGTGAATTCGGCCTTGTCCTGGGCGGATGCGCCATCAGCGTGTGGCGGCAAGAACAGGTTCCACAAGCCCGCAGCACGGGCCTTGGGCTTGAGTTCTTCGATCAGCTGCAGCGGCGTCCAGCGTTTGCCTGCGGCCGTGTTGGCCTCGATTTCGGCGTGGTATCGCGCTTCGTTCGGGTAAACATGTTCAGCCATGAAAGCGCTGATGCGGGCCTGCAGTTCCTGGGTGCGTGGTGAATAGCTGAAGTCCATGGTCCCTCCGGGTTGGTCGTGTGGCAATCAAGGTCGAATGGCTGCCTTTGAGGCGCGCCTTCAGGCGTTCTGGGCAAAGCGCCAGGCCATGTCCGCCAGCGTGCGAGTGGCCGCGCCAGTGGCTCGCGCCTGGCCGCTGGAGGCGGTGCCGTCCAGCACCCGCCTGGCGATGCCCTGGGTGATCGACGCCAGGCGGAACAGGTTGTAGGCCAGGTAGAAGTTCCAGTCGGTGGCCAGGGCGGCCGCGTCTTGACGGCCGGTGCGTTCGCAGTAACGGCGGACGTAGTCCTGTTCGGTGGGAATGCCCAAGGCCACGTGGTCCAGGCCACCGATGCCCCGAAAGACGCCAGGCGGTATGTGCCAGGACATGCAGTGGTAGCTGAAGTCGGCCAAGGGGTGGCCCAGCGTGGACAGCTCCCAATCGAGCACGGCGCGTATCTGAGGTTGTTCCGTGTCGAACACCAGGTTGTCCAGCCGGTAGTCCCCGTGCACCACCGAAACCTGACTGCCGTCCAGCGCGGTGGCCGGCAGGTGCGCCGGCAGCCAGTCCAGCAGCAGGTTCATGGCGTCGATCTGTTCCGTGGCCGAGGCCAGGTATTGTTTGCTCCACCGGCCGATCTGCCGTTCGAAATAGTTGCCCGGTTTGCCATAGGACTGCAGACCCGCAGCGGCCACATCCACGCTGTGCAACGCGGCGATGACGCGGTTCATTTCGTCGTAGATATCGGCGCGCTGGGCAGGTGTCATGCCCGGCAGGGATTGGTCCCACAGCACACGCCCCTGCACAAACTGCATGACATAAAAGGCGCGCCCGATCACTTTTTCATCTTCGCACAGCACATGCATGGTCGGTACCGGCACGCCCGTGCCGGCCAGGCCATGCATGACACGGTACTCGCGCTCGACGGCATGCGCCGAAGGCAGCAGTTTGGCGGCGGGTCCCGGCTTGGTGCGCATGACGTAGGTTGCGGCGGGGGTGAGGAGTTTGTAGGTAGGGTTGGATTGCCCCCCCTTGAACTGCTCTACCTGCAGCGGGCCCGCAAAACCCGGCATGTGCTGTTGCAGGTAGGCCTGGAGTGCGGGCACGTCAAACGCGTGGCTTTGGGCCATGGGCTTGGTGCCGATGAAATGTTCCATGCCGTTTGTCATTCCGTCATTCCTTCAACTCGTGATCACTTTTCTGCCAGTGCCAGCAGCTTGTCGCGTGACAGCACCACCAGCCGGGTCGGCTCGACGCGCACGGCGCCGTCGCGTTCGAAGCCCTTGAGCTCCTGGTTGACGCGCTGCCTCGATGCGCCCAGCAGCTGCGCCAGGTCTTCCTGTGCCAGGGCCAGGCCAATATGGAGTTCATCGCCCTTGGCCTGGCCATAGCTCTTGGCCAGCAGCAGGATCTGTTTGGCCAGGCGGGCCTGCAGCGGGCGGGTGTTCAGGTCCTCGATCTGGTCAAACATCAAGCGCAGCCGCCGGCAATTCAGCCGCAGCAGCGCATCGTAAAGCTCTACATGCTCCAGCAGCAGCAGCTTGAAGTCGGGCTTGCGCACCACCAGCAAGGTGGTCGCGCCATGGATGTCGGCGTCATGGGTGCGTGGCAGGCCGTCGAACAGTGCGATGTCGCCAAACCAGGTGCCGGGCTCGGCATAGGTGAGTGTGACCTGCTTGCCGGAAAGCGATACCGAACTGATGCGCACCGCGCCATGCGCGACGCCGCACCATTCCTGTGCTGGCGAGCCGCGAGCAGCCAGCGCGGCACCGTCAGCCAGCCGGCGCACTGTCGCATGCGACAGGATGGCGCTGCGCAGCGCTGGCGAAAGCTTGCTGAACCAGGCACCGGATTCGATGCTGTTCATTTCATCTGGGGTCAGGACTGCGGGCGACATGGTGGATTGTTGGATGACCAGTACCAGGCGCTGATTGTCCATCGGCGCGTCGGCACATTGCCCCGCATAGACCTGCATTGCGGATCGGCGCGTCCTTGGCCTATGCTTGTATAAAAACGTTTCGTCATTTCTTCACCCATTGCAAAGGGTTAGCCATGTCAGCAGCGACGTTGAACATTCCCAGCCGGCAAGGTGCCGTTTCAGCGGCCGAGTGGGGTGCGCGTGTCGACTTGGCTGCCGCCTATCGGTTGGTGGCGCTGTTTGGTTGGGACGATCTGGTCTTTACGCACATCAGCGCGCGCGTGCCTGGCAGCGAACACGAATTCCTGATCAATCCGTATGGCTTGATGTTTGAAGAGATCACCGCGTCCAGCCTCGTCCGGATCGATGCGCTGGGCAACAAGCTTGACGACACACCGTATGAGGTCAACCCTGCGGGCTTTGTCATTCACAGTGCTGTGCACGCTCATCGACATGATGCGCATTGCGTCCTGCACACCCATTCGCTCAATGGTACGGCCGTATCGGCTCAGCGCGGTGGGGTGCTGCCCTTGTCCCAGCAATCGATCTTTGTACTCTCGTCTCTCGGTTATCACGACTACGAAGGCGTGGCCTTGCGCGACGACGAAAAGCCGCGCCTGGTCGCCGACCTGGGCGCCAACAACTTCCTGATGCTGCGCAATCACGGGCTGTTGACGGTCGGCGCCTCGGTGGCTGATGCGTTCCTGTCGATGTACTTGTTTGAAACTGTTTGCACGATTCAGGTGCGCGCACAGTCTGGTGGTGGTGAGTTGGTGACGGTGAACCCAGCCATCATCGCCACCGCGCGCGAGCAGGCTGCACAAGCTACCCAGGGGCTGGGCGCTCAACTGACCTGGCCCGGCCTGCTGCGGCGGCTGCAGCGGCGGTCACCGGGGTTTGACACCTGACTTTCAGCGTGAACCGGGAGCCATTTTTGCGTTCCCTGCAAGCCACCAAGCTGGGGGGGTGACTCGGATTCTTCATGCTAGAGTCGATTCGACCTTGGCTGCTTCTGGCCGGGCACGCTATGTTCACCAACAACCCTGGTCTGCGCGCGGCATGTTCCTGAGTCGCTTTTGCTCGGCGCTGGTGCTGGCATTGTTTCTTGCCGCGCAGGGCCTGCCGGCTCGCGCTGCAAGCATCTCCAGTGCACAAACGAGCACCTTGCTGGGGCAGCCGTTGGCGTTTCCGGTGCAGGTGCGGCTGGATGAGGGTGATGTTCTCTTGCCAGAGTGTCTGAGCGCAGAAGTCACCCTGGGTGAACGACGCTTGGCTGATGGCATGGTGCGCGCCGTCATTGATTCGCAATCCAACGGTCTGGCGCGCGTTCGAGTGCTGTCGCTGCAGGTCATTGATGAGCCCGTGGTCGGTATCAATGTGCGTGTGAGCTGTCGTTCGCCGATGCAGCGGCGATTTGTGGTGTTCGCCGACCCGCCGTCCAACGTGGCCAGTGCGGCACCTTCTTATGCCGCGAACCCGACGCCTGTGCAAGCGCTGCCGCCGCCTGTCGCTTCGGTGGCAGCACCACCGGCTGCGGCGTCGGTCGTTGCCGCCGGCCCCAGGCCTTCCGATGCCCGTGCGCCCAAGCGTCCCGTTGTCAGGCGTGTCAGGCCCCGTCCCCGTCCAGCGGCACGGGTGGCCGCAGCATCCCCCGGCAAGTCGGCACCGGACCGGGCACCGGCTGCTGGCGGCAAGGACGAGACCGGTGACAAGCCGAACGCGGGTTCACGCCTGACACTGGAGCCGGTTCTGGGTTCGACAGCCGTCGCTTCGGCACGCACGGAAGGCGCTGACGCGATTGACAACGCCATGGCCGCTGTTGCACAGGCCGCCAGTTCGGCACAGGCTGCGGCTTCAGCAGCTGCTGCGGCGGCGGACCGCGTGGCCCTGCTGGAGCGCACCGTATCTCAGTTGAGAACCGAAGCACAGGCCGCCCGCGCCACCAACACGCAGTTGCGCGAACAGTTGGCGCAGGCGCAGACACCCGGCATCAGCAACTGGGTCTGGCCGCTGTTGCTGACGTCACTGGCATTGGCCGGCTTGGTGGCTTGGCTGGCTTGGCGTCTGGGGCGCCTGCAGTCCAGTCGCCAGGTGGCCTGGAAACAGGCGGCCGGACCCGGTTCCTCGGCTCCCTTGACGAGCCAGGCAACGCCTTCGGCGCAGCGCAGCGGTCCCCTGTCCGACGGCGCCTTGCGTGTACCCACGGGCCCGGCGCCGTTTCTGGGCAGCGACTTGTCTACGCAACCGCCCCTGGGCACGGCTTCGGCTGCGACCCAGGCCGCCAGGGACAGCCTGGGATCCAGGGCCGGGTCGGCCTGGACTTCGTCGATGGCGCCACGTTCGGCCGTGGACGACGCGATGGCCCGCACCGAACCTTTGCCGGCCTCCTTGCGCAGTGAGGCGGCTTCGGTTCGCGACGTGTCCATTGAAGAGCTGATCGATCTTGAGCAGCAGGCCGAGTTTTTTGTGGTGCTGGGCCAGGACGACGCAGCTGTTGACCTGCTGGTCGACCATTTGCGCAGCACCGGTGGCGGCAGCCCGCTGCCCTACCTGAAGCTGCTGGAAATCTACAGCCGTCGGGGTGATCGGCCGGCTTATGAGCGCAACCGCGCACGTTTCAACCACCGCTTCAATGCCTATGCGCCGGAGTGGGGCAGTGACCTGGCCCATGGCCGTTCACTGGAAGACTACCCCGGCATCCTGCCTCGGCTCGAGCAGGTCTGGCCCAGGCCGCTGGACGCCATGGCCGAGCTGGAAGCCCTGCTGTTCAGGAAGTCGCGTGGCGAATTGTTTGAACTGCCGGCCTACCGCGAGGTGCTCTTTCTGTACTCGCTGGCCCGCGACCTGCTGGACCGGGAATCGGCCGACACTGGCACCGTGGACCTGTTGCTGCCCTTGGCTGACGGCACCGAGTTCGGGTCTACCGCGCCCGCACCGTTCATCGACGCGCCCGATTTTGTGGACCGGCATGCGCCGCTGGACTTTGATGACCGGCCCACTGGCCCGGTGGACTTTGACCTGACGATTCCGGCGCAGCAGGCCAGCATCTTTGACCCCATCGACGAAAGCCAGCGCCCCAAACGCAACTGACGGCTGGGGCCGTCGGCTGCCGCAGCAGCAGCAACAACACTTCAGAGCTTGCGCAGCCGTTGCAAGGCTGCCAGCAGTGTGTCGTCCCGTTTTGCAAAACACAGCCGCGCCAGGCCCTGTTCGAAGCCGCCTTCGTAAAACGCACTGACGGGGATGGCCGCCACGCCGATCTCGCGTGTCAGCCACTGGCAGAAGTCGCCTTCTGCAAGGCTGCTGACGGCGCTGTAGTCCACCAGCTGAAAGTAGCTGCCCTGGGTGTGCAGCGGGCGCAGCCGAGTTTGCTGCAGGCCCTGCAGGAACAGGTCGCGCTTGCGCTGGTAAAACGCCGGCAGGCCAGTGTAGGGCTCGGGGTCGGCCATGAACCGCGCCAGGCCGTGTTGCATGGGCGTGCTGACGGTGAAGACGTTGAACTGGTGCACCTTGCGGAACTCTGCCGTCAGGGCGGCGGGTGCGGCCACGTAGCCGATCTTCCAGCCGGTGACGTGGTAGGTCTTGCCAAAGCTGGACACCACAAAACTGCGCGCCGCCAGGCCGGGCATGGACGCTGCACTGACATGGGGCATGCCGTCGAACACCATGTGTTCGTACACCTCGTCTGACAGCAGCAGCACGTCGGTGGGGGCCAGCAGTGCCTCGAGCTGCGACATCTCGGCCTGTGACCACACGGTGGCGCTGGGGTTGTGTGGACTGTTGATAATGAGCAGTCGGGTGCGCGGCGTCAGGGCCGCCGCAATGCGCGCGAAGTCGGGCCGAAAGCTGCCCGGCGTCAGCGGCACACGCACCACGCGGCCACCGGCCAGTTCGATGTTGGGGGCGTAGCTGTCGTAACAGGGCTCCAGCACCACCACCTCGTCACCCGGACCGACACAGGCCAGAACCGCGGTCAGGATGGCCTGGGTGGCGCCGGCGGTGATGGTGATTTCAGTGGAGGGGTCGTAGTGGCGGCCATACAGCGCTTCGATCTTGGCTGACACCCGTTCACGCAGCAGCGGTATGCCGGTCATGGGCGGGTACTGGTTCAAGCCTTCGGCCATGGCCTGGCTGACCTGCGCGGGCAGGGCAGGGTCGCACTCGAAATCCGGAAAGCCCTGCCCCAGGTTGACGGCGCCTGTTTCCTGCGCCAGCGCCGACATCACGGTGAAGATGGTGGTGCCCACATGGGGCAAACGGCTGGGAAACCGGGGGGTGCGGGGCAGGGCTGTGGTTTGCATGATGATGGTGGCGGGGTGGGCGGTGTGGTCGCGACCAGGGCGACCGCTTCAAACGTTTCAAAGTATGCCGGTTACGAGGTCAAAGCTGGTAGTCGCTGCCGCCACCCACCATCGCCTGCTGGATCAAGGCAGCCGACAGGTGTGGCGACAGCAGTTCGCCAAAGGCCAGCACAAACTGGCGCAGGTAGGCGCCGCGCTTGAAGGCCACGCGGGTGACGTTGCTGCCAAACAGGTGGCCCAAAGGGCGTGCGACCAGGTCCGACTCCAGGCCTTGCACGGCCAGCTCGGTGACCACGCCAACGCCCAGGCCGACCCGCACGTAGGTCTTGATGACGTCGGAGTCGATGGCCTCCAGCGCCACCAGCGGCTTGAGCCGGGCGCGTTCAAAAGCAGTGTCGATGCGTGTTCGGCCTGCCACCGTGGGGTGGTACAGCACCAGCGGCTGTGCGGCGAGCTGCTGCAGCGTGGGTCGTTCGACGGTGGCCAGGGGGTGGCCGGCAGGCACCACCATGACGTGTTGCCATTCGTGGCAGGGCAGGCTGACCAGGCCATCGTTCAAGGCCAGTGCTTCGGTGGCCAGGCCCACATCGGCCACGTCGTCCAGGATCATGCGTACCACCTGATCGGGCACGCCCTGGTGCAGCACCACCTGCACGTTGGGAAATTTCTGCCGCAGCTGGGCCACGGGCCCGGGCAGGAAGTAACGTGCTTGCGTGTGGGTGGTGGCGATGGACAACGTGCCCGCGTCCTGGTTGGAAAACTCGTCGCCGATGCGTTTGAGGTTGGCCACTTCGCGCAGGATGATGTCCACCGACTTCAACACATGCTGGCCGGGTTCGGTGACACGCTTGAGCCGTTTGCCATGGCGCTGGAAGATGTCCACACCCAGCTCGGCTTCCAGCTCCAGGATGGCCTTGCTGACGCCCGGTTGTGACGTGAACAGCGCGCGGGCGGTTTCTGTCAGGTTCAGGTTGCGTTTGACGGCTTCCTGCACAAACCGCAGTTGTTGCAGGTTCATGGCGCCTGGTCGAGCCCTGCTGTCCTGGCGACGGCGTCGGCCATAGCGGCGATCACGGAGTTCACCTCTCCGATCGACGGGTGCAGTTGAACGGTCACCATGGGAAAGGCCTTGCGCAGGCTGTCCAGCAGCGCAGGCAGGTCTTTTCGGACGTGGCCGCCCGTACCCAGAAACAGCGGCACCACGTCGATGCGGCTGCAACCCTGGTCCACCAGCGCAGTACCACCTTCCATCAGGCCGGGCTGCATGAATTCCAGGAACGCCAGTTGCACGGCGGCGTCAGGTCGCACCTGGCGGACGCGGTTGGCCACATCTTCAAATGGCGTTGCCCAGCGCGGATCGCGTGCGCCGTGGGCAAACAGTAACAGGCCTTGTGTCATGGGGTGTGGCATGAAGTGATGGTGGGTGTGCGACGCGCGAGGCCGCTGGTCATCGATAGCGCACCAGCCAGGCAAACGCGCCCATCGACAGCAGCAGGTAAAAGATGCTGGGTGTGGCCGCGGCCGCCCATGGCGTCCATTCTCTGAGCATGCCGATGTGGCCCGACAGGTTGCTGAGCAGCACAAAACTGATGCCCAGCATCACCCCGCCGAACACCTTCAGGCTGATGCCGCCGGCGCGCGCGTGCAGGTAGGCAAACGGCAGGGCCAGCGCCACCATCACCAGGCAGGCCAGTGGGTACAGGGCCTTGCGCCAGAAGCGGATCTGGTAGGTCTGCGAGGCTTGCGCCTGCACGTTCAGGTGCGTGCTGTAGCGCCACAGGTCGGCCGTGGTCATGGTGTTCAGGGGCAACACCGCGGCCGAAACCACGCCCGACGTGAGCGTGCTGGGCCAGTCCAGTTCCTGGTGCTGGCTCAGCGTCACTTCCGGGCGGCCTTCGGTGCGCGCCGACGGCCATCGCGCGACTTGTGCGTCAGTCAATGTCCAGGTGACCAGACCGTCGCCTTCGGGACTGGCAGCGGTGCCCACGCGCCCTTCGCGCGCCTGGGTGCGCGACATCAACCGGCCGTCGGCGTCGAACTCGAAAATACGGATGTCCGACAGGCCGCCGCTGGCGTTGGCGCCGGCCACGTTGACCGAATAGCTGCGCTCGCCCGCGGCATCGGTGCGCTTTTCCTTCAGCCAGGCGCCGGCGCCGCCCACTGTCGGACTGCCCGTGCGCTTGGCTTTCAGCAGCGCCACCTGGCGCTCTGCCCATGGCGCCACAAAGTCGCCCACCACAAAAGTCAACAACGCAAAACCCAGCCCCAGCACGGCGAGCAATCGCAAGGCGCGCCCCGGTCCCAGGCCGCCCGTGCGCAAGATGGTGAATTCCGAACCTTGTGCCATGCGCGCCAACGAATAGATGGTGCCGATCAGCACAGCAATCGGAAACAGCTCGTAGAAGTCCATCGGCAGTTGCAACAAGGCCGATTGCAGGGCGTAGGTGATGGTGGCGCCGCGGCTGCCGACTGACTCCAGCGCGTCCACCAATCCGAGGAAAAAATACAGCGACAGAAAGGCCAGAGACACAAACATCACCGACGCCGTGATGTCGCGGTACAGCAGCCTGCGAACGGTTTTCATGCGACTGCCCTGCCCAGGCCCAGGCGCAGCACGGCGGCGTGGTCACGCCACCACAGCAGCATCAGCGCCAGCAGCAGGGCCGAGCCGTGCACCAGCAAAATGGATACACCGATCGACAGTCGTCCGCTTGCTACCCAGGCCTGCGACAGGTTGATGAGGTTGTAATAAACCACGAAGGTCAGCAGCGCAAACAGCAGGTTCCAGTTGCTGGCGCGGCGTGGGTTGGTGGCCGACAGTCCGATGCCCAGCAACAGCAGATTGGCAGCGCCCAGCACCATGCCCAGCCGCCAGGTGAGTTCGCCCTGGTTTTCGGGCGTGGGCCTTTGCAGCAGGGCGGGTGTTGCCGTCAGTTTGGGTGGCAGCTCTTCTGCGGCCCGCACCACCCGCTCATCGGCCAGCACGCGGTAGGTTTCGAAACTGGACATCGTGCGTTCACCGCTTTGCGCCTGAACCACGTTGCTCTGGCCGCGCTGCAGCACCAGAAAACGGTTGTTGTTGTCGGTCTGCAGGCGACCCGACTGCGCCGTGGTGACACTTTCTGCGTTTTTCTGGCTGGACAGCACAAACACGTTGCGTGCGTTCACGCCATCCACGCTTTCACGTTCGACAAAAAAGACACGGCGCCCGTCGTTGCTGGTCTGGAAGACGCCCGGGGTCACCCGCGCCAGGTCTGACCGCTGCTGGTAGCGGTCGCGGAGCTCCTGGCTGCTGCGATTGCCCCAGGGCCAGACCACGGTGGTCAGCAGGGCCACCACCAGCAGCACCGGCCAACAGGTGCGCAACACCGGTCGCACAAACCGACCCAGACCCAGGCCACTGGCAAACCAGATGACCATCTCGCTGTCGCGGTACATGCGGCCCAGCGCCAGCACCACGGCCACAAACAGCGACAGCGCCAGCATCATCGGCAACTGGCTCAGCGCCACATAGCCCAGCAGCAGCAACACGTCTTGTGGCGACACCATGCCGCTGGCAGCCTGGCCGACCGTGCGGATGACGGTGTTGGTCAGCGTGATGGTCAAGATCACCACCAGCGTGGCGCCAAATCCCCGGGATAACTCTTTGCGGACTGTTGAATCGAATAACATCTGCCGACATTTTCTGCTAGGGCGAATTATGGACTTCAAGACCGTGGTACCCGGTGCATCGGGCCTTTCAGGCATTGCCGCTGATGCTGTTTTGGTGGTGCTGTGCAACAAGCCGTCCAAGGCCACATTGATGGCGGCGTTGGGTGAAGCGCCCCATGCTGCGCTGGCGGGTGCCGAAAAACTGGGCGACTTCAGCCACAAGCCCGCACAAGCCTTGGTGATGCATCACGTTGCTGGGGTGAAGAGTCCGCGGCTGGCCTTTGTGGCTTGTCCCGATGCCAGCGCCAAATCGTGGCGGCGTGCCGTGTTGGCCGGTGTTGCCGCCATCAAGCAAGGCGGCGCAAAGTCCTTGGCGGTGACCTTTGTTGCCGATGGTGATGCGTCGTCGCTGGGCGCCGCTCACGCGCAGATGCTGGTGTGTGCTGTTGATGAAGCGCTGTACGTCTTCCGCGCCACCAAGCCCAGTGCGCCAGCCGCGTCGTCATTGCGCCAGGTGCTGCTGGTTTGCGACAAGGCAAACGCAGCGACGCAGGGCGCGGGTTTGCGCACCGGCCAGGCGCTGGCTGCCGGCACGGCCATGGCGCGTGAATGCGCCAACCGCCCCGGCAACCATTGCACGCCCGCCTACCTGGCCAGCCAGGCCCGCAGCCTGAGCCGCCCCTGGGGTGTGAAGGTGCAGGTGCTGGAGCGCAAGGACTGCGAAAAGCTGGGCATGAATTCTTTCCTGGCGGTGGCGCAGGGCTCTGACGAAGCGCCCAAGTTCATTGTCATGCAGTGGCTGGGTGGCGGCAGGAAAGACGCGCCCGTGGTGCTGGTAGGCAAGGGCATCACCTTTGACACCGGTGGCATCTCGTTGAAGCCGGCCGGCGAAATGGACGAGATGAAGTACGACATGGGCGGCGCTGCCAGCGTGTTGGGCACCATGCGTGCGGTGGCCGAGATGAAGGCCAAGGTCAACCTCATCGGCATCATCCCCAGCTGCGAAAACATGCCCAGCGGCCGTGCCGTCAAGCCAGGGGACGTGGTCACCAGCATGTCGGGCCAGACCATCGAGATCCTGAACACCGACGCCGAGGGCCGCCTCATCCTGTGTGATGCACTGACGTATGCCGAACGATTCAAGCCTGCCGCCGTGGTGGACATTGCTACCTTGACCGGCGCCTGCGTCATCGCACTGGGCCATCACCGCAGCGGTCTGTTCAGCGCTGATGACAATTTGGCTGCTGAATTGCTGGATGCAGGCGAGCAGGCTGCGGACCCGGCCTGGCGCATGCCGCTGGACGCCGAGTACGACGACGCGCTGAAAAGCAACTACGCCGACATGGGCAATGTCGGCGGCCGTGCCGGTGGTGCCATCACGGCTGCCATGTTCTTGAAGCGCTTCACGGGCAAGTACCCCTGGGCACACCTGGACATTGCGGGCACGGCCTGGAAGTCAGGTGCTGCCAAGGGTGCGACCGGCCGGCCCGTGGGCTTGTTGACCGGCTTTGTCACGGGCCGCGCCAAGGCTTGATGCGGGCACAGGCATGGCCCTGGTTGTGGAATTCCGAACCGGCATTGAAGACAAGCTGCCGTATGCGTTGAGTTGGTTGCGCAAGGCTGCAGCAGCGGGCGCGCGTACCCAGGTCATCGGCCAGCCTTCAGACCTGCAAGCGCTGGACCGCGCGCTGTGGACCGAGTTGGCTGAAGACTTTGTGCCGCATGCGCGCACCGGCGCCGGGCTGGGGCCTTCGGGCCAATTGCACACGCTGATCTGGCTGGGCTCTGACCCTGTAACGGCGCCAGCGCCCACGCTGCTGCTGAACATCGGTGCCTCCGTGCCTTCGATACTGGAGGGCTTTGAGCGTGTCATCGAGTTGGTCTCAGCCGACCCTGAAGATGCTGAAGCGGGCCGGTCACGCTGGATGACCTACAAGCAGCGCGGGCTGGCGCCGGTACATCGTGATGCGCGCATCGGTGGTTGAGACATCAGTGAATCCGGCGTTTCGATTCGACGCGGACAGTCCACACAAGGCCTGGTCGATACGGGGTGTTTGATGGCCCCTGGCAGTCCTTTTCGGCCCAGCCAGTCATTTCTGTCAAGCTGCCATGGCGCTTTCCCTGATGTTGGCCGTCAAGTAACTCATACAATCCTTTTTTTTATAAGTTCCGGAGGAACCCTTCCATGAAGAAACAGCTTTTGGCGTTGTCCGTGGTGTCCATCGCCCTTCTGGCTGCTTGCGGCAAGAAGGAAGAAGCCGCTCCTGCCGCTCCTGCCGCTCCTGCCGCGCCAGCCGCACCGGTCGCGCCGCCCGCACCGTCGGTCATCAAGATTGGTCATGTCGGCCCCACCAGTGGCGCCATCGCCCACTTGGGCAAGGACAATGAAAATGGCGCTCGCATGGCCATCGACGAGCTCAACGCCAAGGGCCTGACCATTCAAGGCGTGAAGGTCACCTTCGAGTTGCTGGCCGAAGACGACGCCGGCGACCCCAAGCAGGGCACGGCCGCTGCACAGAAGCTGGTGGATGCCAAGGTCAATGGCGTCATCGGCCACTTGAACTCCGGCACCACGATTCCGGCCTCCAAGATCTATTTCGACGCGGGCGTACCGCAGATCAGCCCTTCGGCCACCAACCCCAAGTACACCCGCCAGGGCTACAAGACGGCTTTCCGCGTCGTGGCTGACGACGTGCACCTGGGTGGCACGCTGGGCAAGTATGCTGTCACCGAACTGAAGGGCAAGTCCATTGCCGTGATCGACGACCGCACCGCCTACGGCCAGGGTGTGGCTGATGAGTTCGAAAAGGGCGTCACGGCAGCCGGCGGTACCGTCGTGGGTCGCGAATTCACCACCGACAAGGCCACGGACTTCACCGCCATCCTGACTGGCCTGAAAGCCAAGAAGCCCGACGTGGTCTTCTTCGGCGGCATGGACGCGGTGGCCGGCCCCATGCTGCGCCAGCTCAAGCAGCTGGGCATCAAGTCCAAGTTCATGGGTGGCGACGGCATCTGCTCCGGCGAGCTGCCCAAGCTGGCCGCAGGCACCATGGGTGACGGTCAGGTCGTGTGCGCTGAAGCCGGCGGCGTCGAAGGTGAGTCCAAGAAAGCCATGGAAGACTTCAAGGTCGCCTTCAAGACCAAGTTCAACGCCGACGTGCAGATCTATGCACCCTACGTGTATGACTCGGTCAACGTGATGGTGGCTGCCATGGTCAAGGCTGACTCGGCTGATCCTGCCAAGTACCTGCCCGAGCTGGCCAAGACCGACGGCTATAACGGTGTCACCGGCACCATCGGCTTTGACGAAAAGGGCGACATCAAGAATGGTGCGCTGACGCTGTACACCTACAAGGGTGGCAAGCGCGAGCAGATCGCGGTCGTGCGCTGAACGTTGCCGGGTCGACGCCGCGCGGACTTTACGGCCGCCGGTGCCGACCCCAAGCGGTAGGGGGCCTGTGTGTCCCTGATGGCAGTACCAAGGGCCCCTCGGGGCCCTTTTTTCCTTGCGCTTGCACGCGCAACCTGCTGTGCGTGCCAAACCCGAAGCGTCGTCGATTTCGATGCGACATTGCGGCGAAGCCTTGTGGCGTGTTGCCGCTGTCAGCGGCACCTCATCGTCGGTGGAATTTACAGTTACAACCCCCCTGATTGGGGGATTTGTCAAATAAATTCAATAGAATCAAAGACTTGTGGATATTGTTGAAGTTGGCACGAGGATTGCTCTTTTTTCGTCGGCATTCTGTTCAGTGTCAACAACTTACAACCCGCCTCGGAGTTCAATATGAAACGCACCCTTTTGGCCATCGCCGCTTTGGCCGTCAGCTCGATGGCTTCGGCCGTCGTGGTCACCATCGACAACTTCAACAGCCCCGACGTGGGCCCGCTGCAGGCCGCTCTGGGCGCTACCGTCGCATTCAGCGACGCCGTGCGTTCGGGCACCATCACCACGCTGGCCGGCCCTGCCGACGGCAATGGCGCCACCATGAAGATCGGTTCCAACACCTTCCCGGTCGGCCTGCTTGAAGTGGCTAACGCCAGCAGCCGCAACACCGAAATCAGCCTGACTTGGTCGATTGCCGCTGGCCTGCTGCCGGCCGACGCGCTCAGCCCCAGCTTCTTCATGGAAGTGGTTCAGTCCGACGGCAACCCCACGAACATGGCGTTCACGCTGAATGGCAACCCCCTGGCGAACTTCGCCATTGCCCCCAACACCAGCAACCAGGGCCTGAGCTTTGGCCTGAGCCCTGCGCAGATCGTCACCCTGGCGGGTGGTGGCACGCTGGGTCTGAAGCTGACGGGTGCTGATGGCTGGGATCTGACGGCTGACCAGTTCGGCTTCAGCTACGACGTGCGGCCTTCCACTCCCGTGCCTGAACCCACCTCGCTGGCGCTGGTGGGTCTGGCTCTGGCTGCCGCTGGCGCCGCCAGCCGTCGCAAGGCCTGATCGAAGGGCGATGCTTCGCACCTTGAAGGGCCCGGCGCTGCCGGGCCCTTTTTTGTGTGCCTCTGGTGGTGTTGCATGCATGAAAAAACCCGCCACCAGGGCGGGTTTGTTTTGGGCGCCCGGACGGCACCTGGCACCTTGAAGCCTTACTTCAGCTTCACTTCCTTGTACAGAACATGCTTGCGCGCCTTGGGGTCGAATTTCAGGAATTCGAGCTTTTCCGGCGTGGTCTTCTTGTTCTTGCTGGTGGTGTAGAAGTGGCCGGTGCCCGCTGAGGACTCCAGCTTGATTTTTTCGCGTCCGCCTTTGCTGGCCATGGTGATCTCCTAGAAGGGTTTTGTAGCGGGTTTCAGATCTCGCCGCGGGCGCGCAGGTCGGACACGACCTTGTCGATACCCACCTTGTCGATCAGGCGCAGTGCGGCGTTGCTGATGCGCAGGCGCACCCAGCGGTTCTCGCTTTCCACCCAGAAACGGCGGTACTGCAGATTGGGCAGCCAACGACGCTTGGTCTTGTTGTTCGCGTGCGAAACATTGTTGCCCACCATCGGGCCCTTGCCGGTAACTTGACAGACGCGTGCCATGACGCTCTCCACGGTGAAATTGATTCGGTGATGACGGTTGGCTCAGCGGCAGCGGGTTGTGCAGTTCAGGCGGTCAGCCACCTTTGTCACCCCGTTCGCCGATGCACAGTTTGCCCTTGCGGGTCGGCCAGACTGCATTTTGCGGTCTACCCTCAAAACTGCCACCGCAGCAAAGCCAACGATTATAGCCTGAGCTTAAGGCCTTGTGTAGTCGACCCCGCAGGGAATGCGCTGTATCAGCCGTCGTTCTGTTCCAGAAAGCGCTGGGCATCCAGCGCGGCCATGCACCCCGTGCCCGCACTGGTGATGGCCTGGCGGTAGACGTGGTCCTGCACGTCGCCGGCGGCAAACACACCCGGCACACTGGTCATCGTGGCCATGCCCTCCAGCCCGGTGCGCGTGATGATGTAGCCGTCTTTCATCTCCAACTGGCCCTTGAAGATGTCGGTATTGGGCTGGTGGCCGATGGCGATGAAACAGCCCTTCAACGCCAAGTCCTGCGTGGTGTCGTTCTGCATGTTGCGCAGGCGCACGCCAGTGACGCCGGTGCCGTCGCCCAGCACTTCATCCAGCGTGTTCCACAAGTGCAGCTCGATCTTGCCGGCTTCGACCTTGCTCATCACCTTGTCCACCATGATGGCCTCGGCGCGGAACTTGTCGCGGCGGTGCACCAGGTGCACCTTGCTGGCGATGTTGGACAGGTAAAGCGCTTCTTCGACCGCGGTGTTGCCTCCACCGACCACGCACACCGTGTCACCCCGGTAGAAAAAACCGTCGCAGGTGGCGCAGCCGCTGACACCCTTGCCCATGAAGGCTTGCTCGCTGGGCAGGCCCAGGTACTTGGCGCTGGCGCCGGTGGCAATGACCAACGTGTCGCAGGTATAGGTGCCCGAGTCGCCCACCAAGGTGAAGGGGCGTTTGCTGAAGTCGACCTGGTTGATGTGGTCAAACACAATGCGGGTCTTGAAGCGTTCTGCGTGCTCCAGAAAACGTTGCATCAGTTCGGGGCCCTGCACGCCGGCCACGTCAGCCGGCCAGTTGTCGACTTCGGTGGTGGTCATCAGCTGCCCGCCCTGGGCCATGCCGGTGATGAGCATGGGTTCCAGGTTGGCGCGGGCGGCGTACAAGGCGGCCGTGTAGCCGGCGGGTCCGGAGCCGAGGATCAGGACGCGGGTGTGGTTGTTGTCTGCCATGGTGTGAATTCTTGGGTCGGTGTAGGGGGTCTGCCGGTGCACAAGTCGCCCGCTGGATGTGGCGGCTCGCCGCGCTCCGCGATCACAGCGCAGAACTATGGCCTTTGTCCGTGGCAATTCCAGTGGAATTGATCACATTAGTATGCAGAATAGGGTAATTCTTGCAGACCTTGGCAACCACTTTGGAAACGGGTCTTCTGGGAACCCCTGCCACAACAAGAGGAGTCAGTGAATGTCGATGCTGTCCAATCTGGATCTGATCCGCCGCGTACCCCTGTTTTCGATGTTGACTGTCGACCAGGCCCAGTCCATCGCGGACAGCGTGGTCAAGCGCCGCTTCCGGCGGGGTGAACTCGTGGTCGAACAAGGGCGCAAGAGCAACGCGTTGTTCATCCTGCTCAACGGCCGCGCGCGGGTGCTGACAGCCGACACGCGGGGCCGCGAAGTCATCCTGGCGGTACTGGAATCGGGCGACTATGTGGGCGAGATGAGCCTGATCGACAACGAGTCGCATTCGGCCACCGTTCGCGCTGAGATCCAGACCGACATGCTGGTGCTGGCGCGTGCCGACTTTGCGCGCTGCCTGCCGGAGAATTCAACGCTGTCCTACGGCATCATGCGCGGCCTGGTGCGGCGCTTGCGCAACGCCGACCGCCAGATCGAGTCGCTGGCGTTGCTGGACGTTTACGGCCGCGTGGCCCGTACCCTGCTGGACATGGCGGAAGAGGTTGAAGGCATCAAGATCATCCGTCACAAGGTCAGCCGCCAGGACATGGCCAAGGTGGTAGGGGCTTCGCGCGAGATGGTCAGCCGGGTCATGAAGGACTTGGAGGACCGCGGTGTCATCGAGACCCAGGACAACGGCTCGGTGGTCATCAAGGAACGCCTTCAGAACGATTGAACCAACTTAAGGCCGCTGGTGCGCCAGGGCGCCGCCTGCGGTCGCCGCCGGTTTTCGCCGCGCCACCCGAGCTTACAGCCAAGGGCTGGCCACAATCCCTCACAATTGAGGGATGAGTTTTCCCCTGGGTTCACTGCGTGGCGACGCCTCGGTCGCCGACCGTTCTTCCAGCTCGCGTCAGCCTGCCGCGACGGCCTCCCACCTGCGCAACTGGCGCGGCCAGGCCTTGCTGCTGGCAGGTGCCCTGGCATGGTTGCTGCTAGCGTTGGCTTTGTGGACACACCACGTCGACGATGCTGCCTTCAGCACATCGGGCACACACGCGCCGGTGCACAACGTGGTGGGCATGCTGGGTGCGCGTGTATCCGATGCGCTGCTGTTTTTATTCGGCTTTTCGGCCTGGTGGCTGTTGCCCATCGGTCTGCGTGCCTGGTTGACGGCGTTGGCGCAAACGCTGCGCAGCGACGCTGACGTCGAAAAAGCCAAAGCCGACTATCGCGCAGCACCGCGCTGGGCTTTTTGGCTGGGGCTGG
>JAHECB010000050.1:537-21724 GCA_024641925.1 Betaproteobacteria bacterium | reverse complement strand
CTCAGAGTGTCGCCAACCGACGTTAGCCAACCTCTGTTCGCCCGACAACCAGTCTGACGCCGGGGTAAGAGTGAATGGTGGCTACCCGCCGCACTGCGGCCAACTTCCCAAGGCGAACAGCAACTGACGGGCTTTGAGTGACTGCCCCGTGACCAAATGCGCCGCCGAACTCGTTCGACCGCAAATCGCCGGCATCTGCTCCTCTTGGCACGCCGAAGAAGTTTTTTCAGCTTCGCGGCGGCTGTTTCCGTGCCCTTGACAAGTTGCCGGCGATAGGCGCGCGTCACGAGTCCTTCCATATTCCACATGACGCTTAGGATAGACAGCGCTTGGTGCGAGTGATACACCTCTGCCAGCGCCGGGACATCAGCCCGGGCAGAGGAGGCACATGAAGCAGGGTGTATGCAGTGCAGCGTCCATGATCGTTTCAATGGTGCTCGCGGGCTGCGCATCGTCGCCGTTCTATAACGAGGCCCGCGATCTGCAGGGCCAAAAACTTGTTGAGGTGGCAGGCAAGGTGGATCTGGGCGAGGTCGTCGACGAACTCGACCTGCGCTTTGCCGCCTTGCGCGCTCTGGAGCTTGAAACGCTCCAGGCCCGCGCGGCGACGCAGCGTGACATGGAGATCGCGATGGTGGCCAGCGCAGGCCCAGGTGGCAACGGCACGCTGGCCACGCGCTACGTCGGTCCGCTGCTGGACGCGCGCATCGAACGCCTGGTCGGCCGGCCTCTGGACGCTGCAGCGCTGGACGCCGTGCTCACCGGCGTCGTCGACGACGAACATGCAGACGCGCAAGTGGCCAGCGCGCTGCGCACCTTCAACAGCACGGCACAGCTGGGTCTGGCCGACTGCGCGGGCGCACGCGCGGCCGTCGACGAGACCGGCAAACTGCGGGGCGACGTGCAGGTGCAGATTCCGGTCGCTCGGCGGGGCCCGGCCCAGCTCATGATGACCAACCTGCTCGCCCGCTGCAAGGTCGCCGCAGGCGTGCAGCCGGCGGCGGGTGATGCCGGCGGCGAATTGCAACGTCTTGCGGGCTTGCAGGCGCGCGCTGACGGCGAACTGCAAGCCTATCGCCAGGCACTCGGCCAGCACCGGCAATCGCTGCAGGTGGCCACCGCCGAATACCAGATGGCGCTGGACACCACCACACCACGCAGCGGTGATGCCACGGCCAGCGCACGCCTCGCCAGCGCCGCCGGCCTACTGGCGTCGTCACTGGGTGCGCTGCGCGAAGCCGCCCGCCTCAGCCCGGACGCCTTCGGCCACGCCGTAGCACTGGAGCGCTTGTCGTCCCTAGATTCCGTTGTCGGCGTGCTGGCGTCGGGCAGCACCGACCTGTCCCAGCTCAGCGCAGAGAACAAACGCGCCGTCGGCCTGGTGCGCCTGATGCCCGGTATCGCCGACGATGCCGATGCGCTGCTGACGGCAGCGCGCAAGCCGCGCCTGGCGCCCATGCTTCTGGCGCTGGAGCAGCAGCGCCTGGTGGTGCAGGGCTTCAATGACCGTGCCGCATTGCAGGAACGGCGCGCAGCCCTGCGCCTGCAGCAGTTGGAGGCCGCTCGCAGTGAGTTGTGGGCCCTGGCGCGGGCCCGGCGCGCCCTGGGGCCGCCGCCACAGGGGGTGATCGGCGCCACCGTGGACCTGACACGAAGTCTTGACGATGCGCTGGCCGACAGCGGCGAAGGCAACCGCCGTCGTGCCGTGCTCTACGAGTCGCTGGCACTTTACTTCGACCATGCGCTGTACCACCGAGGCCGCACCGCGGCGCTGGAAATGGCCTTCAACGGCACCACCGACGAGCAGGTGATGATGCAGTCGCGCAGCGCCGCAGCGCAATGGAGCAGTCTGATGAAAAACATGGCAGCCGTGCTGGCGGAGCATCACGCAGCAGGCATCAAGCCGGCCGACCTGGCCGAGTTTCTGAAGGGATTTGGCCTGGTGCTCATCGGCAGCCAGGTTGGCAAATAGGGGAACCTGGTATGAAGCACAGTCCGACAACTGCTTTGCCAACAACATCGGCTTCGTACCCGCGCCAACGCCTTGCCGGCGCCTTGGGCGCTGGGTTTGTCGCTTTGTCGCTGCTGGCCGGTTGCAGCGCGCCTCAACCGGCGCGCGACCTGTCACTGCAAGGCGCGGTGATGGCCGACAAGGCGCAGGCCCAGACACAAGCTTTCGTTCACCGCGCGACGCAGGCCTATCAGCGCCGCGAGGCCATCTTGCACGAGCGGGCCCGCGGACAGGTCCAGGACGTCACGGCAGGCGACTTCCGCGCTTTTGTTGCCGCCGAGGCCGGACTGGCCAACGAACGGGCCCAGGTCGACCTCATCAAGCGACTGGCCGAACGCAGCCGCTCATCGCGCGAACAGGCCGAGCGCGCACTCGCTGCGCAGGCCGACAAGATGACCGACGCCGCCGGCCCGACGGTGAAAATCCCGGCAGCGAAGCTGGCCGAAGCGCGCAAGGCCTTTGTGGTGCTGGCACAAGAACTGACACCGGCCCAGTGGCTGGCCTTTACCCAGGCCTATATGCAGCAACTCAATCAGGACTTGAAGGCGCTGGAAACCGCCGCCAAGCCACAGTGACTTTCACCAGGAGTTGACCACCATGGCCACACAATCAGCCACTGACGCGCTGGAAACAGTCAGCGAAGAAGAGGGCCTGCGCATCACCACCGCATTCATTGCCAGCTCCAACGCCTTGGGCGACGCCGTGCTCGCACTCAAGCGAATCGAGGCCGTGACCTTCGACCACGATAGCCTGGACGAACTGGTCCGCGAACGCAGAAGCGTTGAGGATGAAGCGGCTGCCAATGAACGCGCCTTTATCGCCTACATGGACGGCGAGATCGGCTTGCACCCACCCGAGCCCGACGACGTCAACGCCATCGTTGCGCTGGCCGGCGAGCTTGCTGTGCTGACGATGCGCAAGGCCACTGCGGCGGCAGTGATCCAATTGGCCAACAAGGTCAACGCGAAGTTTCAGGCCGTGAAGTCCGGGTAAAAAGTGGCACGGTGCAGAAATCCCGGCGCAGCGGGCCGTCGGGATGGCTCAGGATGTCGAGCGTACGTGGCGACAAAGGCACGCGGTGCGGTCGGCCGGACTTCATTTTGATGCCAGGGATGGTCCAGGTCTTCGCCCCTGCGTCGATCTCGTCCCACTCGGCAGCTCTAACGACGCCGGTTCGGCTTACGGTCAGGATCGTGAACTCGAGGGCGCGTGCGCTCATGCCGTCCATTCGCCGCAATCGCAGCATGAAGGCATGAACCTCGTCGACCGATACCGCTTCGAAGTGCTGCCGACGGTTGACCTTCATGGGCCGCGGCAAGGCGGCGTCGAGATTGCCACGCCATCGCGCCGGGTTCGGCCCGTCGGCACGGAGCTCGCGCCGCATGGACCAGGCGAGCACGAGCTCGATGCGGTTGCGCACCCGCACCATCGTTTCGTTCTTCATGCTCCACTCCGGTTCAATGGCTGCCAAGACGTCGGCCTTGGCAACGTCGCGGACATGCTTGTCGCCAAAGCGCGGATACACGTACTTCTGCAACGTGCTTTCCCACTGTGCAGCGTGATTCGCGTTGCGCCAGCCGGCTCGGTGGGCGGCGATGTACGCATCGGCGCACCGCCGGAATGTCCGCTGCACGGTGCTTCGCTTGGCGCGTCGCTCGGAAGCGGGGTCGCCACCTGCCTTGATCTCTTGCAGCAATCTGCGTGCAGATTCGTGCGCTTGCGCCATTGTGACCGTCGGGAAACCGCCCAGACCAATCTCGGCGCGCCGCGCCCCGACCATGGTTCGCAGCACCCAGGAGCGCGCTCCGGTCGGCTTGACGACGAGGCATAGGCCAGCTACGGTACCGACCGCATGCATGCCAGGATCCGTGAGACGCTTGGCCTCGAGCGCAGTCAGTGGCTTGGCAACCTTCGGCATGCCAGTCCCCCCATCCGTACCGCCATAAAGCATTGCGCTTGTATGGCATCGCTTGGGACAGTAAGAATCGAACTCTACAGGGTGACCGATTGATTTTTGGGGGGTCTCGGGCGTCCTGGGATCGCCTGAGACGATCCTTTGGCGGAAGCGGTGAGATTCGAACTCACGAACGGGTCTCCCCGTCGCCGGTTTTCAAGACCGGTGCCTTCAACCGCTCGGCCACGCTTCCTGCAGGCGCGCATTCTAGGCCCCTGGCGCGCGGGCCTGAGGGCAACCTATCTGCAGCACTTCACGGCGGCCGCCGTCCACGCGCGCGGCGCTCAATGTGCCACCCCAGACGCAGCCGGTGTCCAGCGCCATCAGGGCGGGGCGGTTGATCAGGCCCAGCGTGCTCCAGTGGCCAAAGGCGATGGGCTGCGTGAAGGTCTGGCGCTGCGGCACGTCAAACCAGGGCATGAAACCCGCTGGGGCCGCGCCGGCGCCATCTTTGGACTTGAATTCCATCTGCCCGGCGGCGCTGCAAAAGCGCATACGGGTCAGCGTGTTGACGATGACGCGATGGCGGGCGGGGCCTGTCAGGCCATCGTCCCACTGGTCAGGCTGGTCGCCATACATGTTCTTCAGGAAATCGACCCAGCCGGGGCCGCGCAGCACCGAATGCATCTCGCCGGCCAGCGCCAGGGTCGTTTGGGTGGTCCATTGCGGCATCACGCCGGCATGCACGCACAACCAGCCAGCCTCCAGATGCGCCAGTTTCTGGTGGCGCAGCCATTCCAGCCAACTTTCGGCCTGGGTGCTTTTCAAGATATCTGCAAAGGTGTCGCCCTTGTGCAGTTGGCGCACGCCTTGCGACACCGCCAGCAGGTGCAGGTCGTGGTTGCCCAGCAAACTGGTCGCCGCTGCGCCCAGACGGGCCACGCGCTGCAACACGCCCAGCGAATCGGGTCCACGGTTGACCAGGTCGCCCAGCAACACCACATGGTCGCGCGAGGGCGAAAAGCCCGCCTGGTTTAGCAATTGATCCAGCGCCGCGGCGCAGCCCTGGATGTCCCCCACCAAAAGAATCATGGTTTGATTCTGCTACGCTTGCGGCCGTTTAAGCTGACACCACTGCGCTGCCGGTGGCGCCCATGGATCTGGCCCTGCTTGTGTTCTTGATTGCGCTGAACGGCCTGTTCGCGATGTCCGAAATGGGCCTGACAGCCAGCCGCAAGGCACGTCTGCAGGTGATGGTGGAAGCCAACGAACCTGGCGCCAGTGCTGCCATGGACCTGCACGACAACCCGACCAAGTTCTTGTCGACGGTGCAGATCGGTATCACATCCATTGGTGTGCTCAACGGCATCGTGGGCGAAAACGCCTTTTCCAGTCCGATGGCGGTGTGGTTGATCCAGACCTTTGACATGGCCACACAAACGGCGGCGATTGCGGCCACGGCCCTGGTGGTGATGATGATCACCATCCTGACCATCATCTTCGGCGAACTGGTTCCCAAGCGTCTGGGCCAGATGTACCCCGAAACGGTGGCACGCCTGGTGGCGCGGCCCATGAACTGGATTTCAACGGCGGCTCGCCCGCTGGTGGCCCTGCTCAGCCTGTGCACGGAAGCGGTGCTGAAGCTGCTGGGCATCAACGCCGGGCCGTCGCGGTCGGTGACGGAAGAAGAAATCGCGGCCAGCCTGGAAGAGGGGCTGGACGCTGGTGTGATCGAGGCGCAGGAACACCAGATGGTGCGCAACGTGTTCAGGCTGGACGACCGCCAGATCGGCAGCATGATGATTCCGCGTGCGGAAATTGTCTGGCTGGACGAAGCCGACACGCTGATGGAACAGATGAAGCGCATTTCACAAAGCGGCCATGCGCGGTTCCCGGTGTGCCGCGGTTCGCTGGACGACGTGCGCGGCGTGCTCAGTGCCGCTGCACTGCTGCAGCCCCTGGCCGCCGGTGAAAAGCCGCACATTGCCAGCTTGCTGCTGCCGCCGGTATTTGTGCCGGAAACCCTGTCGGGCATGGAGCTGCTGGAGCACTTCAAACGCGCGGATACGGATATCGTGTTCGTGGTGGACGAATACGGCGCCGTGCAAGGCGTCATCACCGAACGCAACCTGATGGAGGCCATCACGGGTGAGTTCGGCACCCCCGCCGACGACGACGCCTGGGCCGTGAAACGCGAAAATGGCGAATGGCTGATGGACGGCCTGATTCCGGTGCCCGAGCTGAAGGACCGGCTTGAAATCAAGGACCTGCCGGAAGAAGACCGCGGCCGCTACAACACCCTGGCCGGCATGGTCATGCTGCTGCTGGGGCGACTGCCGCGCACCGCAGATTCGGTCAGCTGGGGTGGCTGGCGCTTTGAAGTGGTGGACCTTGACGGCAAACGGGTGGACAAGGTGCTGGTCCAAAAAATCGAAACTCCTGGAGAAGACACTTGATCGTTCAGAACCTTCACAAGAACGCCACCGGTCTGGACACCGTGGCGCATCGGGGCATGAAGCTGAAGCTGCCGGTGCAGGACTGGCGCATGGCCAGCGGTATCAATTCGATGTTTCTGGCGGCCACCGAATTTGCCGATGCCTGTCGCGAGTTCCCGATCGTGTTTGTCACGGCAGGCAAGGACACCGATGGTTCACCCAATCTGGCACCGATTGCCGTGTTTGGCGTGACCCCGACCGAAAATCTTTTTGTCACCGGCGAGCGTTGGCGCGGCCGTTACATGCCGGCCGTGCTGCGCATGTACCCGTTTTGCATGGCGCGCATCAACGACGAAAAGCTGGCGCTGTGCGTTGACATGGATTTTAAGGGTGTCAGCGACACCGAAGGCGAAGCGCTGTTTGACGCCGATGGCAAGCCCACCGAAATGCTCAAGGGCGTCCAGCAGCAACTTGAAACGCTGGAGGCTGAAGTGCAGCGCACACGCATGGTGTGCAAGCGGCTGCAGGAACTGGGCCTGCTGCGCGACATGCGATTTGACGCCACGCTGCCCGGTGGGCGCCAGCACTCGGTGGATGGGTTCATGGTGGTGGACGAAACCAAGGTGGCCGAATTGACCGACGCCCAGGTGGTTGAATTGCACCGCAACGGCATCATGGGCCTGGTTCACCTGCACTGGATGTCCATGCGCAACATGCAGCCCCTGATGGAGTGGCATGTGGAGCGCGAGGCCGCTACCGCAGCCTGATGCTGGTCCGGCAGCGGGCCCATGGGTCTGTGAGCTTCGTGGGGGCCGTCAGACCGTCGCCCGTGGGGCGCCCGCATGACCGTTGCCGCCGTTGCGAAGGCCTTTGACCACCACCAGCACTTGGTTCGTCTGCGGCTGGGCCTTGGCCACCCAGGTGTCGAATGGCTGACCCGCCTGTTGGCCATATCGCTTGTGGATGTGCCAGCCGGCCCAGGCCACCAGGGTCAGCAGCAGCAGGGTCTTGGCACCGCGTGCCAGCGCCACCGCCGTGGCAATGCCCATGCCCAGTGCCACCCACTTGACCCACCACACACCGTGGAAGGTGGCGGCGTTGATGGCCCAGCACAGGCCCACCACAAACAGAGCCTTGAAGGGCATCACCACGGCCTGGGTCAGGTCGCGGATGGGGCGTGTGATGAAGTTGCCTCGGGCCATGGTGTTCTCCGGGATGGGGTGTTCGATGGTTGATCATGCGGTGGCTGCCGTCGCTGTGACAGCGGGTTGCGACGAAATGCGGCGGGCATTCGCCAATGGCGGCTTGAACTGGACCGACGCGAGTTCTTGGGCCAGCGGTGACAATCGTGGTTTGATTTTTCCAACTTTCCAAGGCGAGCTGAGATGACGGTTGAACTGGTTAAGGCACCCCGCAACAGCGTGCCCTTGCATGCTGTGGACCGCACCAGCTTTGCGGCGAGCCGCAACAAGCTGCCGGCGGTCACCGCACGCTGGATGCGCAGCATCGGGTTTGAAGGGGCGCCCGACACGCATGCCCTGGTGCCGGCCGCTGACGGTGCGATGCAGGCGGTGTGGGCTGGCGTGGCCGGTACAGGCCATCCCTGGGCGCTGGCAGCGTTGCCGCGCGCGCTGCCGCAAGGCACTTACCACCTGGCAGCCGACGATGCCGGAGGCCTGGTCATGGACGCCACGGCGGCCGCCTTGTCATGGGAGCTGGGCAGCTACTGCTTTGACGCCTACAAGGTGCCGCGCCGCGACAGCGCGCGCTTGTGCCTGCCCGACAACGCGGCGGCGCGGCGCGGCCTGCTGCTGGCGGCGGCCGTGGGGTCCACCCGCGACCTGATCAACACGCCGGCTGAACATCTGGGGCCGGCCGAATTGGCCGAAGCGGTGCGGCTGGTGGCGCGACAGCACGGCGCCACCTTCAAGCAGACCGTGGGCGACAAGCTGCTGAAAGCCAACTTCCCGGCCATCCACGCGGTCGGCCGTGCGGCAGACCCGGCGCGTGCGCCGCGCCTGATCGAGCTGACCTGGGGCAAGCCCAAGCACCCCTTGCTGACACTGGTGGGCAAGGGTGTGTGTTTTGACAGCGGTGGCCTGGACATCAAGGGCGCCGATGGCATGCGGCTGATGAAAAAGGACATGGGCGGTGCCGCCAACGCGCTGGGCCTGGCGCAGCTGGTGATGGCGCTGAACCTGCCGGTGCGCTTGCAGCTGCTGATTCCCGCCGTGGAAAACGCCATCGCGGGCAACGCCTTCCGACCCGGCGACGTGTTCAAGACGCGCAAGGGCCTGCACATTGAAATCGGCAATACCGACGCCGAAGGCCGCGTCATCCTGTGCGACGCGCTGGCCTACGGGGCCGAGTCCAAGCCCGCGCTGATGATCGACCTGGCCACGTTGACCGGTGCCGCCCGCGTGGCCCTGGGGCCGCAGCTGCCGGCCTTGTTCTGTCGCGACACCGCCACCGCGCGGCAACTGGTGGACAACGGCATGGTGCTGCACGACCCGATGTGGCACATGCCGCTGTGGGCGCCGTACCACGCCAGCATCGAAAGCGACATCGCCGACATTGTCAACACCGGCGCCACCGCCATGGCCGGCGCGGTGACGGCGGCGCTGTTCCTCGACGACTTTGTGCCCGCCGGCATCGACTGGCTGCACCTGGACCTGTTTGCCTGGAACCAGGGCAACCGGCCTGGCAGGCCGGCTGGTGGCGAGGCGCAGGGCTTGCGCACGCTGCTGGCTTATCTGGAGCAGCGGTTTGGTGCGGGTGCTGCGTGATCAAGGCCAGACGCGGCTCCTTGTGTTTTGTCTGATGTGCGCCAGCGGCAAAAAAGCCCATGAATGCCGGGGCTGTTTGTCACGAAGCTGTCACGGCTTGCTGGCACAGTAGAGGCACTGAAGGCGAAAACCGACCGCACCATTGGGCGGATGACCGGAACCCGTACCCGGCGCCTGACGTCTTTTCAGACCACCTCGGCTTCAAGAAGCTGGGGTGAAGGGGGCAGCGCCGCAGCCTGGCCGCAGCCAACGGGCCCGAACAGCACGGCCTCCAATGCAGCGATATCCCGCAACTCGCGAACCTTGTCGTAGGCAGCCTGCGCCTGCGGGTAGTGGCGGCGCAGCATGTTCAGCCATTGCTTCAAGCGTCCACCCCGATGCCGCAGGGCCACCCTTGGCGCGATCAGGCCGGCATACCGCTGCAGCCCGGCCAGCACCTGGTTCCACTCTGGCGCCGGCAAGCTGCGCAGCATCAGCGCCAGGCCAGGATTGCTCAGTGCACCACGGCCCAGCATCAGCGCGTCACAGCCTGACTGCGCCATGCAGTCCTGGGCGTCGGCCACCGTCCAGATGTCGCCGTTGGCCACCACTGGCAAGTGCACCGCTTGCCGGATGGTGTTGATCAGCGTCCAGTAGGCTGGCGGCCGGTAGCCCTGCTGCCGGGTGCGTGCGTGCACCACGAGTTCGCTGGCGCCGGCGCTTTCAATGGCCAGGGCGTTGTCCACCATGCGCGCATGGTCCAGATAACCCAGGCGCATCTTGGCCGAAACCGCCAGCGTGGCCGGCACGGCCTGGCGCACGGCGGCGACGATGCGGTGCACCAGTTCGGGTTCGTCCAGCAGCACGGCGCCGCCGCGGTGGCGGTTCACCGTCTTGGCCGGGCAGCCGAAATTCAGGTCGATACCTTCTGCGCCCATGGCGGCCAGCACGGCGGCGTTGTCGGCCATGCAGGCCGGGTCCGACCCCAGCAGTTGCGCCCGCACGGGCACTCCGGCGGTGGTGCGGCTGCCCTGGTCGAGTTCGGGCATCAGGCGGCGGAACACCCGCGGCGGCAGACATTGATCGGTGACGCGGATGAACTCGGACACGCAGCGGTCGACACCACCAAAGCTGGTCAGCACATCACGCAGGCTGTGGTCCAGCACACCTTCCATGGGCGCCAGCAGGATCAGTCGAGGTGCCGGGGTGCGGTGGCCTTGCGGGGCAGGGGGGTGTGAGGACATGAGCGGTCTGCATTGTCGACGCAGACAGCCCACGGGTTTTTGCCCGGCTTGTCGCGCGGGCCTTGATGCGGCAGAATTCGTCGACCAACCGGTCGACGAATGGAAACACGATGACGCCAACACCTGCAACTGCCCGTGAATCCCTGGTGCTGGTGCACCGCGAAGATACCAACGGGCGCGTGGTGGTCACACTCACGTTGAACCGCCCGGCGGCACTGAACAGTTTCACTGCGGCCATGCACGACGTTTTGCTGCCCGCGCTGAACGCCGCTGCGGAAGACCGCCAGGTGCGGGCTGTGATCATCACGGGCGCTGGCCGCGGTTTTTGTGCCGGGCAGGATCTGGGCGACCCGACCATGGCAGGGGGCATGGACGTGGGGGCCGTAGTGGAAAAGTACTATCGTCCTTTGGCGCAGCGGGTGCGCAGCATGCCCGTGCCGGTGATTGCGGCCATCAACGGTGTGGCCGCCGGCGCAGGCGCCAACCTGGCCCTGTGCTGCGACTTGGTCATCGCCGCTCGCAGCGCCAGCTTCATCCAGGCCTTCAGCAAGATCGGTCTGGTGCCCGATTGCGGCGGCACCTGGTTGCTGCCGCGCCTGGTAGGCCGCGCCCGCGCCCTGGGCCTGGCCATGACGGGTGACAAGTTGCCGGCCGAAGAAGCCCAGCGCATGGGCATGATCTGGCAGTGTGTGGACGACGCGGACTTGCCGGGCGCCGCGCAGGCACTGGCCCAGCGCCTGGCCGCGATGCCCAGCAAGGCGCTGGCCGAAACACGGCGTGCCATTGACCGATCCATGGTGATGGACTTTGGCGACGCCATCACGCTGGAGGCCGACAAACAGCGTGAACTGGGCAACGCGCCCGACTTTGCCGAAGGTGTGGCGGCGTTTTTTGCCAAGCGCCCGGCGGTGTTCAAGGACCGCTGAAACCGTGACCCCGAAAGATATCGCCGAAGCGTCGCGCGACGCGTTGTGGACCGACGACCACGCGTCCAAGGCCATGGGCATGCAGATCCTGGCGGTTGGTCCAGGCAGCGCCACCGTGACCATGACGGTACGGCGCGACATGCTCAACGGTCACGCCATATGCCATGGCGGCCTGATGACGATGCTGGCTGACACGGCCTTTGCCTTTGCCTGCAACGCCTACAACGAGGTTTCCGTGGCGTCGGGCTTTGACGTCAATCTGGTGAGCGGCGCACGCGAGGGTGATGTGCTGACCGCCGTGGCGCACGAGGTCAGCAAGTCCGGCCGCACTGGGGTTTACGACATCAACGTGCACAACCAGCGTGGAGAAGCGGTGGTGGCGTTTCGGGGGCGCTCGTACACCTTGAAGGGCCAGGCGCTGGTTGAAGGCCTGCCCGTTGGCAAGCCCAAGACGGCATGACGCTTTGGTGTCACCGCCCCACATCAATCGACACAGGAGACACCGCACATGCCCGTGAAGACCCCCGCGCCTGGCGATCTGGAGCGCATTGAGACCGGCAGCGCCGACGAACTGCAGGCGCTGCAGTTGCAACGCCTGCAGCACACGTTGCAGCATGTCTACGACAAGGTGCCGCACTACCGCCAGGTCTTTGACGCCAAGGGTGTGCACCCGAAGGACTGCAAGACGCTGGCCGACCTGGCGCTGTTTCCCTTCACGAACAAGGCCGACCTGCGCGATAACTACCCGTTTGGCCTGTTTGCCGTGCCGCGTGACGAGGTGGTGCGGGTGCATGCGTCGTCGGGCACCACCGGCAAGCCCACGGTGGTGGGCTACACGCAGCACGACATCGACACCTGGGCCGATCTGGTGGCGCGCAGCATTCGCGCGGCGGGTGGCCGCAAGGGCGACATGGTGCATGTGTCCTACGGCTACGGCCTGTTCACAGGCGGCCTGGGCGCGCACTACGGCGCCGAACGGCTGGGCTGCACCGTCATTCCCATGGGCGGCGGCAACACCGCCAAGCAGATTCAGCTGATCGAGGACTTCAAGCCCGACATCATCATGGTCACGCCCAGCTACATGCAGGTGATCGTCGAGGAATACCGGCGCTTGGGCAAGGATCCGCGCGCCATGTCACTGAGCGTGGGCATCTTCGGCGCCGAACCCTGGACCGAAGCCATGCGGCGCGACATCGAACAAAGCGCCGGCCTGGATGCCGTGGACATCTACGGCCTGAGCGAGGTCATGGGCCCTGGTGTGGCCAGCGAGTGTGTGGAAACCAAGGACGGACCGGTGATCTGGGAAGACCACTTCTATCCGGAAATCATCGACCCCGCCACGGGTGCCGTTCTGCCGCCGGGCAGCGAAGGCGAACTGGTGTTCACCACACTGACCAAGCAGGCGCTGCCGGTCATCCGCTACCGAACGCGTGACCTCACGCGGTTGCTGCCGCCCACCGCGCGCAGCATGCGCCGCATGGGCAAGATCGTGGGGCGCAGTGACGACATGTTGATCATCCGTGGGGTCAATCTCTTTCCGACGCAGATTGAAGAACTGGTCCTGCAGCACGGCCATTTGTCGGGCCAGTACCAGTTGGTGGTGACGCGTGACGATCTGCTGGACAACGTGCGGGTTCGCTGTGAAGTCACCCCCGAACACCGCAACGTCGATCGCGACGCCGTCGCCCGCGAACTGCAGCAGCGCATCAAGAACCTGGTGGGCGTGAGCACCACCGTGGAGGTAGGCCTGCCCGACAGCATCGAACGCACGCTGGTGGGCAAGGCGCAGCGGGTGGTGGACAAACGTCCGAAATGACGTTCGAAGTGAAACCCGCTGCCCGATTGCACAGCTGATTCAGACGAACCGAGGAACCACCATGTACACCCAAGCCATGGACACGGCACCAAAAGAAGAGCGCAAGGCGCTGCGCACCGCCGAGGAGTCGCAGCTGGAGGCGCGCTTTGACGCCCGCATCGACGAAGGCGGCTTCATCGAGGCCAAGGACTGGATGCCAGACCACTACCGCAAGACCCTGGTGCGCCAGATCAGTCAGCACGCGCATTCCGAGATCGTGGGCATGCTGCCCGAGGGCAATTGGGTCACGCGCGCGCCGACGCTGAAACGCAAGGCCATCCTGCTGGCCAAGATCCAGGACGAGGCCGGCCACGGCCTGTACCTGTACGCAGCCGCCGAAACGCTGGGTGTCAGCCGCGACCAGATGCTGCACGCACTGCACACCGGCAAGGCCAAATACAGCAGCATCTTCAACTACCCCACGGTGAGCTGGGCCGACATCGGCGTCATCGGCTGGCTGGTGGACGGCGCGGCCATCATGAACCAGGTGCCGCTGACCCGCTGCAGCTACGCGCCTTACGCACGGGCCATGGTGCGCATCTGCCGCGAAGAAAGTTTCCACCAGCGCCAGGGTTTCGACAGCCTGCTGGTGATGATGCGGGGCGGCACTGACGACCAGCGCGCGATGGTGCAGGACGCCGTGAACCGCTGGTGGTGGCCCAGCCTGATGATGTTCGGCCCGCCTGACGGCGAAAGTGTGCACGGCGCGCAGAGCGCACGCTGGGGCATCAAGCGCATCAGCAACGACGACCTGCGGCAGAAGTTTGTCGACGCCACGGTGGAGCAGGCCAAGGTGCTGGGCGTGACCATGCCCGACCCGCTGCTGAAGTGGAACGCCGACAAGGGTCGCCATGACTTCGGCCCCATCGACTGGGATGAATTCTGGCGGGTCGTGGGCGGCCAGGGGCCGTGCAATCAGGAACGCCTGTCGGCGCGGGTCAATGCCTGGGAAGAGGGCGCCTGGGTGCGCGAAGCCGCGCTGGCCCATGCGCACAAACAGCAGGCGCGGCAAGCTGCGCAGGAGCAGGCAGCATGAGTGACCAGAAACCCGAACAAACCACGACGCAGCCGGGCGCTGCCGCCACCGAATGGCCACTGTGGGAGGTTTTTGTGCGCGCCAAGGCGGGCCTGGACCACAAACACTGCGGCAGCCTGCACGCAGCGGACGCTGCCATGGCCGTGCAGCTGGCGCGTGACGTCTACACGCGGCGCCAGGAAGGCACCAGCGTGTGGGTGGTGCGCAGCAGCGACATCACCGCCAGCGACCCCGGCGACAAGGACATGTACTTCGATCCCATGGAAGACAAGGTCTACCGCCACCCCACGTTCTACGAACTGCCCGAATCCGTCAACCACATGTAGGCGCGTGAACAAGCCATGACCACCACCCTGGCCCTGCCGCCGCTGACCATCACACCTCCGGTGCACTACGTGCTGCGCCTGGCCGACACCTGCCTGATCCATGCACAGCGCCTGGCCGAATGGTGCGGCCACGGCCCGGTGCTGGAAGAGGACATTGCGCTGACCAACATGTCGCTGGACCTGGTGGGGCAGGCGCGGGCGCTGCTGACGCTGGCCGGCCAGATGGCGGGCGCGGATGGCGCCATGCCCTGGTCCGAAGACGACCTGGCCTTTCGCCGCCGCGAGCCGCAGTTTTTCAACCTGACACTGGTCGAACAACCCATGCGCCGCAGCAGTGCCCACGCTCCGGGCGCTGACTTTGCCGACACCGTGTTGCGCAACTTCTTGCTGGCCACCTGGCTGCAGCTGTATTGGCGCGCCCTGGCCGGCAGCAACCGGGCCGAACTGGCCGCCATTGCCGGCAAGGCGCTGAAGGAGTCGCGTTACCACCAGCGGCACAACGCCGACTGGGTGATGCGCCTGGGCGACGGCACGCCCGAGTCTGCAGGCCGCATGGCCGCCGCCGTGCAGCGCACCTGGCCCTGGGTGGCCGAGCTGTTTGCTGACGACACCACCGACGCGGCTGCCGTGGCCAGCGGCCTGGGGCCGGCCCGCAGCAGTCTGCGCGAAGCCTGGACGGCAGAGGTGCAAGCTGTGTTTGCCAGCGCGGGCCTGTCGTGTCCGGCAGACAGCGCCTACGTCAGCACCGGCAGCCAGGGTCGGCACAGTGAACACATGGGTTTCATCCTGGCCGAGATGCAGAGCCTTCAGCAGCAGTTTCCGGGCGGCACGTGGTAGTCACACCGCCAACCGTGGTCGACACGGCGCTCCCGGCTCTGGATGCGCGCACCCGGCAGGCCTGGGCCGTTCTGCACACGGTGCTGGACCCTGAAGTGCCGGCGCTGAGCCTGTGTGACCTGGGCATCGTGCGCGACGTGCAGGTGGGCAGCGCCGGCACAGCGGTGGTGCTGACGCCCACCTACAGTGGCTGCCCGGCGACCGAGGTCATCGCCGACCAGGTGACACAGGCGCTGAATGCCGAGGGCTTGGGCCCCGTGACCGTGACGCACCGCCTGTCACCGGCCTGGACCACCGACTGGATCACGCCGGCCGGTCGTGAGAAGCTGCGTGCCTACGGTATTGCGCCGCCGCAGGGCAATGCCCCGGTGGACAGCGCCGGCCCGCAGTCAGCGGCCATCCGCATTCGTCCGCGCAACATCAACTGCCCCCGGTGTGGCAGCAGCGATACCGAGCGCCTGTCGGCTTTTGGCTCCACCGCCTGCAAGGCCTTGCACCGTTGCCTGGCGTGCCGTGAACCGTTTGAATACTTCAAGCCTTTGTAGGAAAACCATGTCGGGCAGCCACTTTCATTCCCTGCAACTGTCAGGCGTTGTTGCCGACGGTGATGACGCCGTGGTGCTGAGCTTTGAGGTGCCTGCTGATCTGCGCAACGCCTACCGGTTCGAGCCCGGCCAGTACCTGACGCTGCAACATGGCGACGAGCGGCGTTCGTATTCCATCTGCGCGGCCGCCGGTGAAGCGCCGCGGGTGGGCGTGCGCAAGGTGCCGGGTGGCCAGGTCTCGACCTGGCTGCATGCCCACGCCAAGCCGGGCCTGGCGCTGCAGGTGATGGAGCCGCAGGGCCGCTTTGGCGCGGCGCTGCAACATCAGCCGCGCCACGTGCTGGCCGTGGCCGGTGGCAGCGGCATCACACCCATCCTGTCGATCGTGAAAACCCTGCTGGCCAACGACCCGCAGGCGCAAGTGACGCTGTTGTACGGCAACCGTCGAGCCGCGACCACGATGTTCAAGGAAGAGCTGGAAGACCTGAAAAACCGCTACCTGACGCGGCTGGTGCTGCACGCCGTTTTTTCGCGCGAGGTGATGGATTCGCCGCTGCATGCTGGCCGGCTGGACGGCGAGAAGATCGCCACCCTGCTGCGTCTGAGCGGCCCGGTGGACCAGGCTTTTGTCTGCGGTCCGCACGCCATGAACGACGACGCCGAAGCCGCGCTGCTGGCCGCCGGCCTGCGCCCCGAGCAGATCCACATCGAACGGTTTGGCCTGCCGCCTGGTGTTGATGAAACAGCGCCCCATGTGCCGCAACCGGGTGACGCCAGCACTGCCATGGTGACGCTGGTGCGCGACGGCCTGACGCGGAACGTGCCCTACGGCCCGCAGGACCGCAGCATCCTGGCCGCCGCCGCGCGCGCGGGTCTGGAAGTGCCGTACTCGTGCAAGAGTGGTGTGTGCGCCACCTGTCGCGCCAAGGTCCTGCAAGGCAGCGTTCGCATGGACCGCAATTTCGCGCTGGAAAAAGATGAGCTGGCGGCCGGTTTTGTGCTGACCTGCCAGTCGCACCCGACCACGGAACACGTGGTCATATCTTTTGACGAGCGCTAGCAAGTAGCCGTGGCGCGCCCTCGGTCAGCCGGTTTTGACGATCAGCGCGAACAGATGCTGGCGGCCGCCGCGGCATTGTTTGCGCGGCAAGGCTACAGCGCCACCACCATGGCCGATGTGGCAACGGCTGGTGGCGTTTCAAAAGGCACGCTGTACCACTACGTGCGTGACAAGCAGGACCTGCTGGCGCAGATCTCGCAGGCTCACGTGCACCGGCTGCAGCACCTGGTGCAGTCGGTCACGGACCAGCAGCTGCCGCCCCAGCAGCACATGGCTCAACTGGTGCTGCGTTTCATGCAAGCCTACGAACACGCCCAGGCCGAACATCGCGTGCTGACCGAGGACGTGAAGTTCTTGCCTGAAACGCCGCGTGAAACCGTGCTGCAAGCGCAAAGGCAGGTGGTTCAGGCCTTTGCCGACGCGGTGTCACGTGTGCGGCCCGAAGTCCAGGTCGCCGGCCAGCACAAGGCCGTGGCGATGTTGCTGTTTGGCATGATGAACTGGACCTTCACCTGGCTGCGCGCGGAAGGCCCCTTGCGCCATCAGGACGTGGCCCAACTGGTGCTGGCGTTGTTCACAGGGGGTCTGCAAGCCCTGCCGGTTCAGCACAGCGAGGCTTGTGCAGCCGCGTCTGCGTCTTGTGCCGTGGCAGCCGAGCCGCCCCGCCGTGCAGCAGTGGCCGCGGGTGCGTGTCGGCCCGCAGCACCGGGCTGAACAGGCCCCGCGCGTTCAGGCATCCGGCGTTTTGAGTTGCCCGGCAAGCCCCAGCCTTCAACCGCCTGTGCCGGCGCATGATGCAGCGTGCGCACGCCCGCCAGCCCCGCCTCGGTGGCGCGGGCCAGCAGGCGCTCGATGCGGGTTTCTCCCAGCGACAACACCAGATGTTGCCAGCGCCGCTGCACCCGTTCTTGCAGCCAGGCATCTTCCAGCGCATGTCGCATCGCCCGCGCGTCGCCTTGGCCTGCTTCGATGACCCGGGGCGCCATGGCACCCACAAACAGGTTGAAGTCCTGACGCAGGCTGTGTTCGGGCAGCCACGATGCAAACACACGGCAGCGTTCGCTCCAGCCCGCCCGCTCAAAACTGCGGGTCAGCAAGGCTTGCAGACCTTGTACGGCCGCCAGCACCCGAACGCGGTTGGGGGGCAGTGCAGCCAGGGGCAAGTTGGCGGCTCGGGCAAAGCGCATGGGCGCTGCATAAGAGCGCAGTGCCGCCAGGCGCCACCACATCTCGCTGCTCAAGCCATCGACAGGGGCGACATCCGCAGTTTCACCGTCGCATGTCAGCTTGCGCGCCTGGCGCACGGCGTCTGAAGCCGTCAGGCCGCGCCAGGCCCGCGCCGCCGCCAGACTCATCACCACCAGATTACCGGCTGCAAAACCGGCGTCGGGGTTCAGGCGTTCAACCACCAGGCTGTCAGGCTGGCCTGTTGCGCCGTGCAGCGGCCGCCGGGTCACGGGGCACAGTTCGGTGTGCAACTGCGTCAGGTAGTTGGGCGTGACCTGTTGGCGCTCAAAGGCGATGCCCAGGCGCCAGGCGTGCATGCGCAATTGCAGCCACTGTCGCGTGAAACGGGTGTGCACCAGCGTGCGACCGCCAAAAACCGCTTTGCCTGCCATCCAGCCCTGGCACACCGGCGAGCCGGCCAGCAGCAGTTCGGCGGGCGGCACCAGGCCGTGGTGGGCATGGTCCCAGCCGATGTCGAAGCCGTCGCGGTCGACAGCGCAGCTGCTGGTTTCGAGTTCGAGCGTGGTCTGGGTCATCGTCTTCTCCTGATGCCGGCACACCTTGCGCCGGCTTCTGTGAAGACAGTGTCCAGGCCAGGTGGCTCATGGTGTGAGCTACCTGGCGATAGGCTGAAACTATTTTTTCGGCAGCAAGCGCCGGCGCGCCAGGGTGGCCAGCCCCATGCCCAGGGCAATGCCACACAGGTCGGCTGCCAAGTCGCCCCAACTGGCGTCGCGCCCAGGGATGTAGCGCTGCAGGATTTCGATCAGTCCCCCATAGGCCAGCAAGGCTGCTGCCACGGACAAGGCAACACGGCTCATGGCCGGCAGGCTCAGCGACGCGGTCAGCGCCAGGGTGGTGAATGCCGACACATGCAGCACTTTGTCAAAGTGCTGCATGCCCAGACCTTTGGCCGAAGGCGACAGGGCCTCCCAGCTGACATAAACCAGCAGCAGCAAGGTCAGCCAGGCCCAGCGACGGCGGGCGCTGGGCGAATCAAGAGGCGAAAGCATGCTGCTGTCCATGGTGGAATTGTCGCGCCTGCGGCGCCCCTGACTGTCGCGCCAGCTGTCACGACGGTGGTATTTGGCGGGCGAATTCAACAACTCGCGGCGCCGAGCCCACAGCCGCCAGCTATAATTTTAGGTTGTCGCCGGTGTAGCTCAGTTGGTAGAGCAGCGCATTCGTAATGCGAAGGTCGGGAGTTCGACTCTTCTCACCGGCACCAGACAGTTCAGGGGTCCGCCAGATGCGGGCCCCTTTTTTCTTTGCGGCGCCGTGCCTGTCCAGACAGCCCCGATGCACGATCTTTGCGCCGCTGACGAGGCCAGAGACCGAACCCTACAATCCAGGGCCATGCGCATACTGATCGCGAACGATGACGGCTATCTGGCACCGGGCCTGGCGGCCTTGGTGAGTGCCATGCAAGGCTTGGGGCAGATCGATGTGGTGGCGCCCGAGCAAAATGCCAGTGGCACCTCCAACGCTTTGACCCTGAACCGCCCGTTGTCGATGTTCCAGGCCAGCGGCGGGCCCGCCCAGGGTTTTCGGGTGATCAATGGCACACCCGCCGACTGCGTGCACGTGGCGCTGACGGGGCTGCTGGGCTACCGACCCGACCTGGTGCTGTCGGGCATCAACAATGGCGCCAACATGGGCGACGACACGCTGTACTCCGGCACTGTGGGGGCGGCCATGGAGGGGTACCTGTTTGGTGTGCCCGCCATCGCTTTTTCGCAGGCTGAAAAAGGCTGGACTTCGCTGGACGCCGCTGCGCAAACGGCCCGGGCGGTCGTGGATGCGGTGCTGGCGCAGATGACCTTGGCCGGGCCGGCCTGGCTCTTGAACGTGAACATCCCCAACCGCGACGATGCGGCCAGCCTGCCGCGCGTGGTGACGCGACTGGGTCGACGCCACGCCAGTTCGCCGGTCATCCAGCAGACCAACCCACGGGGTGAGCCCATCTACTGGATCGGTCCCGCGGGTGGTGCGCGCGAAAGTGGTGAGGGTACCGACTTTCATGCCGTGACCCATGGACAAGTTTCCATCACGCCGCTGCAGGTGGATCTGACGGACCACGCCCGCCATGGTGACTGGTCCCGGCGCCTGAACAGCCCTGCATGATGGTGACGACACCGCGCCCTGATGGGGCCGCATCCTCCGGCGCTGACAAAGTGCCCGCGCCCAAGTCCGATGGGCCCGGCCCAAGCGACAAGGCATCGCAGGCACGCTTTCCGCTCACCTTGGGCAAGGTTCACGCGGCGCCGGCGGGCCGTGCGGGGCCCGGTACCGGGCCGCAGACCTTGCTGCGTCCGCAGCAGCATCTGCAGCAGCCGCAATCTTCAAGGGCTCATGCGGTGCGGCCGGCCAGCCCGTCGGGCCTGGGCCTGGATTCAGTGGGCGTTCGACAGCGCATGGTGCAGCGCCTGCGCGTCGAAGGCTGGGCTGAAGAGGCGGTGCTGAACGCCATGGCGGTCGTGCCGCGCCATGCCTTTGTCGACTCGGCCCTGGTGGGCCAGGCTTACGAGGACACCAGTCTGCCGATCGGCTTGTCGCAAACCATCTCCAAGCCGTCTGTGGTGGCGCGCATGCTGTCGCTGCTGGTTCAAGGCAGCACGGCCCGCGACCAAGGCGACCTGGGCCGGGTGCTGGAGGTAGGCACCGGTTGCGGTTACCAGGCGGCGTTGCTGTGCCTGCTGGGCCGCAGTGTGTTGTCGATAGAACGCCTGCAGCCCCTGCACGAGCGCGCCAGCAACAACGTGCACGCCTTCCGCGGCAACAAGCTGCGGCTGGTTCATGGCGACGGACAACTGGGCCATGCCAGTCTGGCGCCTTATGACAGCATCATTTCGGCCGCGGGTGGCGACGAATTGCCACAGGCCTGGCTGGACCAATTGGCACCCGGCGGGCGTCTGGTCGCGCCGATGCGGGACGCCGCAACGGGCCGTCAGATGCTGATGGTGGTGGATCGCCGGGCTGACGGCGCCTTGTCGCGGCAGCGCCAGGAGTGGGTGAATTTCGTCCCC
>JAHECB010000050.1:0-527 GCA_024641925.1 Betaproteobacteria bacterium | reverse complement strand
GACCCCGAACGCCCCAAGTGATGAAGCGCGTATGCCCCGCAGACCGGCTGGACGGCCGATGCTGCGGCAACTGATGGGTCTTGCTGGCGTTGCGCTGCTGGCTGCCTGTGCCTCGACGGCGCACCGTGCCCCTGTCGAGGAGCGCCGGCCGCAGATCCGTCCCATGCCCCCGATCGTGGTGTCGCCGCCGCTGGTCGTGCAGCAGCCTGGGCAGGTTGGTGCTGTCGAGCCCAGCAACCCTCAGCAGGCTTTGCCTGGCGCTGAAAACGCCGGCAAGGCGGGCTATTACATGGTGCGGCCAGGTGACACGCTGATCCGAATCGGCCTGGAACATGGCCAGAACTGGCGCGACATTGCGCGTTGGAGTGCGCTGAGCAATCCGAACATTCTTGAAGTGGGTCAGGTGCTGCGTGTGGCGCCGCCTGACGTCGTTTTGCTGTCGGTTCCCCCCGTGACAACCGCGGTGACCGCCAAGCCAGCGGAGCCGGTGGCCACGGCGCAGCCCATGGGCAGCGCGACGGTTGAAA
>JAHECB010000049.1 GCA_024641925.1 Betaproteobacteria bacterium | reverse complement strand
GTGGGTGCTGATCTGCGCCGCCAGTTGGCGCAACCGCTTGGCGCAGATCAGCGCCCACTGGCGGCGCGCGCTGGACACCACCACCACGGTCGAGGCGCTGGCCTATGTGCGCCATTCGCAGCGTGTCTCGGTCAATGGCGACCTGTCGGAGTCTGCCGACGACGACACCCAGGCACTGTTGAACCACAGCAAGACCCGGCAAGACAGCGGTGGCGCGTCCTGGGCCTGGGCATCGGGCACCGCACGTCATCAATGGCAAGTTGGGGCCAGCCTGGACCGCGCGCAGGTCAGCTACCAGCAAGACCGGCAAGGCGCACAACTGGACAACTCACGCGGCGTGCAGGCGCTGGATGAGGACCGCGTCTTGAGCGCTGACGTGCAAGGCCAAAGCACCCATTGGGGCCTGTACGCCACCGGGACGTGGCAGCTGATGAGGAACACGCACCTGACCACCACCTTGCGCTTCAACCGCGCCGGTGTGGGCAACACACTCATCAGCGCCGACGAAGACACCGGCGTGGTGCAAAGCCACGCACCCGAACGCTTCATCTACCGCAACTGGAACCCGGCTTTGGGCCTGGCGCGCCAAGTGAACGGCCAGCTCACACTGTTTGCCAATGTGGCGCGCAATACGCGCGTGCCCACCGTCATCGAACTGGGCTGCGCAGACCCCGAGTCACCGTGCCGTCTGCCGGCGGGGCTGCAGTCCGACCCCTATCTGGCACAGGTGCGGTCCAACAGCTTTGAAGGCGGTCTGCGTTGGGACAGCGGGCCCGCCGTGAGCGGCTCGCTAACGCTGTACCGCACCGACAACCACAACGACATCCTGTTTTCCAGCGTCAGCACCGTGGGGCAGCGGGGTTACTTTCGCAACTTCGGCCTCACCCGCCACCAGGGCCTGGATGCGGCGCTGCAAGGCCGGGTAGGGCGCTGGCGCTGGAGCGGCAGCTACAGCCACCTGGCGGCCACCTACCAGACCGAGGGCAGCCTGCGCGTCGGCGAGCGCAACCTGCCGGTGCATCCGGGCACGCCCATCGCAGGCCTGCCGCGCCGACAGTTCAAGTTGTCGGTGGAAGCCGAACTCAAGCCCGCGTGGTCCATCGGCGCCGACCTGCAAGCGCTGTCCCGCCGGGTCAGTGCCGGCAACGAAGACGGGCGCAGCGACGACAACAACGCCACAGCGGCCGACTTTCATGTGCCAGGCTATGTGCTGGTCAACGTGCAGGCCCGCTGGCGCCCCAGCGGGCTGGGCGCACCAAGCGGCGTCAAGGGACTCGAGGCTTTTGTGGGCCTGAGCAATCTGTTCAACCGGCAGTACACCAGCTTTGGTGCCTTGGCGTCCACCCGGTTCAATGCACAAGGCGGCTACACGGGCCTTGATCAGCCCGCCTTGTTTGCAGCGCCCGGCGCGCCGCGGGCGGTTCAAGTGGGGCTGCGCCTGCGCCTGTAGCGGCGCGCCGGCGCCTGGGCTGACCCTCAGCCGTCGGTTCCGTGTCGGATCCGTCCGCCGCCCAAAAAAAACGGGGCCGACAGTCCGGCCCCGTTGGATACCTGTGCCGGGCCAACCAGGAGGAAGACCCCTGGTAGACCCGTGGCAGGTCAATGCCTTACTTCATCAACTTGAACACCCACATGGAACCACCCTGCTCGAGGTAGTTCACGCGCTTGGCCACATCGCCACCCCACAGCGGCACGGCACCACCCCAGCCCGAGGCCACGGCGATGTACTGCTCACCACCGTCCTGCCAGGTGATGGGGGGCGCCACCACACCCGAGCCGGTCTGGAACTTCCAGACGATCTTGCCGGTCTTGGCATCGGCGGCCTGCAGGTAACCTTCCGGCGTACCCCAGAACACCAGATTGCCACCGGTGGTCAGCACACCGCCCCACAGCGGCGCGTTGTTGGGCGCTTCCCAAACGATCTTGCCGGTTTTGGGGTCGATCGCGCGCAAGGCACCGATGGGGCCTTCAGACAGCGTCTTGATCGTGAAGCCTGCGCCCAGGTAGGCGGCGCCCTTTTTGTAGGTGATGGGCTCGTTCCAGATCTCCATGCCCCACTCGTTGCTGGGCACGTAGAACAGCTTGGTGTCGGGCGAATAGGCCATCGGCATCTGGTTCTTGCCGCCCAGGAAAGACGGCGCGGCAAACACCACCTTGCCCTTTTTGCCGTCGGCGCCCTCGGTCGGGTTGCCCGGCCGGTTTTCAGGCACAAAGTTGGGCCGGCCGGTTTTGAGGTCGATGCCGGTGGCCCAGGTCACCTTTTTCACAAACGGGAAAGCGTTCTGCAGCTTGCCGCTCTTGGCGTCCATGACGTAGAAAAAGCCATTGCGGTCGGCCTTGCCGCCCAGAATCTTGCCGCCGTCGTCGTAGGTGATGAACTCGTTGACCCCGTCAAAGTCCCAGCCGTCGTTGGGCGTTTGCTGGTAGTGCCAGGCGATCTGCCCGGTCTTCACGTCGATGGCCACCGTGGAGCATGAAAACAGGTTGTCGCCCTGGCGCAGATGGCTGTTCCAGGGTGAGGGGTTGCCGGTGCCGAAATAGGCCAGACCCGTTCGGGCGTCGTAGGTGCCCCCCAGCCAGGTGGCCGCGCCGCCCGTTTTCCACAGGTCGCCCGGCCATGACTTGCCGGCGGTGCCCGAAATGCCGTTGTCGCTGGCGTTGCCGTCCTTGTCGTAACGCTTGCCCATGTGGCCTTCAACCACCGGCCGCACCCAGACCAGCGCGCCGGTTTTGGGATTGCGCGCTTCAACACGCCCGACCACACCAAACTCACCACCCGACACACCGGTGATGAGCAGGCCCTGCGCAATCAAGGGCGCCGCGGTGGCCGAATAACCCGCTGCGTAGTCGTCGATCTTTTCCTTCCAGACGACTTCGCCGGTGTCCTGGTTCAGCGCCACCAACTGCGCGTCCAGCGTGGCCAGGATGACCAGGTTGTCGTACAGGGCGGCACCGCGGTTGACCACGTCGCAGCAGGGCATGATGCCGTCGGGCAGACGGTGTTCGTACTTCCACAACTTGGCGCCGGTTTTGGCGTCCAGCGCAAAGATGCGCGAGTACGAAGCGGTGACAAACATCTTGCCGTTGTGGATCAAGGGCTGCGATTCCTGGCCGCGCTGCTTTTCGCCACCAAAAGAAAACGACCACACCGGGACCAGCTTGCCGATGGTCTGGGCATTGATCTGCTTCAGCGGCGAATAGCGCTGGCCTTGCGTGCCCATGCCCCAGGACAGCACGTCACCGGTGGACTTGGCATCGTTTTCGAGCATTTGATCGGTCACGACGGCCTGCGCGCCAAAAGAGGCTGTGGCAGCCAGGACCAGAAGGTGAAGCAATTTCAGACGCATGGGATCTCCTCGTTTTTGGATGGGGTGGGGCGCCAACAGCGGATGCTGGACGGCGCACCCGCAGGGGCATGAGAACCAGTTTGATCAGCTTGGAAGATATCCGCTGACCATTCGCTTTGAACCAGAGGAGATACCCGCAGCGCCTGTCACAGCCTTGAGCAAACCGGCCCGTCGCCGTGCAAGCGCCGGCGGCGGTGTGGCCGGCTCGGCGTGTCAGCCTGTGACAAGGGCCGCGGCCCTTGGCCGTTCACGCCGCCAGACATGGCCCTTGCCGCGGTTCAGCTGCGCCAACACGGCGCGAACTTCGGGGTAAGTGCTCGGTAGTCAGTGGCAGACAATCGGGGTGTCATTGCGGATGCGTTGGTCCGCAGGTCCGCAGGTCCGCAGGTCCAACGCTCAACGCCCACCGTACACCGTTCGCCCGACAAACCCTGTACGCTGCCGACACAGCGCCAGACAGCGCCCCATCGCAGCCCGCTGATTACGCGTCGCCCATGAATCCGAAACGCCGACAACTGCTGACCTGCCTGGCAACTTCGACAGCGTGGCCCTTGGGCTTGCACGCGCAGGTGCCCGCGAAGGTGCCCGCCCAGGGGCCGAAGGACCCGCTGGCGGGAGACCCCTACCGCTCCTACCCGTGGGTGGACATGCGCCAGACCTACCTGGAAGGGGCCGACGTCCGTTTTGATGACCGCGTGGTGGTGCAGGGGCCGGCTTTTGCCGAAGACTCGATGAACGTGCCCATCAGCCTGCGGGTTGATCCGTCACTGGGCCCGGTCGACAAGCTGGTGGTGCTGGTGGACCGCAACCCGATCCGGCGCGTGCTGGAATATTTTCCGATGTCGGCCCTGCCGTCGCTGGCCTTCCGCTTCAAGCTGGAACAGGCTTCGCCGGTGCGTGTGGCCGTCAAGCTCAAAAGCGGGCAATGGGTGGCGGGTGGCACCTGGGTCGACGCGGCTGGCGGCGGATGCACGGCATCTGGCGCTTCGCGCAACGACGGCAGCTGGTCCAAGACCCTGGGCCAGGTCAGCGGCAAGCTGTTTTTGCAAGAAGGCCAGAACGCGTCGCGCCTGCGCCTGCAAGTGATGCACCCGATGGACACGGGCCTGGTCGGCGGCGTGCCGGCCTTTTATGTCAACCGACTGTCGGTGCGCGATGCAGCTGGCCAGGAATTGGCGCGCCTGCAGGCCTATGAGCCGGTCAGCGAAAACCCGGTTTTCTCTTTCGACTTCGCGTCACCACCCGCAGGCGGGGTCTCGGTGGTGGGGGCCGACAACAACGGCAACCGCATCGCGAGCCGTCTGAAATGAAAGCGCTGTTCATGGCCATTGCAGGCCTGTTGACTGGCCTGCTCGCCAGTGAGGCGGCCTGCGCAGGACCCGGTGCCGATGCCAAGACTCTGGACTACCGGCTGCAAGCCCGAAACCTGGCACCCGGTGTGTTTGTGGTCGAGGGCGACAACGCCGACTTCAGCCTGGCCAACGGCTGCAACATCATCAACACCGGCTTCATCGTCACCGACAACGGCGTGCTGGTCATCAACACCGGACCCAGCAAGCGCTATGGCGAACAACTGCGGGCACTGATCGCGCGCACCACCACGCAGCCTGTTCGCCGGGTTGTGCATCTGAACCTGCACCCCGACTACTTTCTGGGCAATCAGGCCTTTGCCGACGTGCCGCGCTACGCCACGGCCGCCACCACGGCCGGCATGCAGCGGGATGCGGCCGCTTACGAAACCAATTTGTACCGCTTGTGCGGCGACTGGATGCGCGGCACCGAGGCCGTGTTGCCCGATCAAGCGGTCGACGCTGCCGTCAAGGCGGGCGAGTGGCGGCTGGGTTCGCACAGCTTCAGTTTGCTCGAACTGGGCGGGCATACCGCCTCGGACCTGGTGCTGGTGGACCGCAGCAGCGGCGTGGTTTTTGCCGGTGGCCTGGTTTTTGCGCAACGGGTACCCACCACGCCCCATGCCGTGGTCAGCACCTGGTTGCGCAGTCTGGACAGCCTGCAGCCCCGGTTGCTGAAAACCGTGGTGCCCAGCCACGGGCCGGTGCACGATGGTGGCCAGGGCGCCGAAGGCACACGTGCCTACCTGAAGTGGCTGGACAAGAATTTTGACACCTGGGCTCGCCAAGGCTGGGACATGAACGAAGTGCTGCGCGCGCCCGTGCCGACCGAGTTCCGCCAATGGGCGGCTTTTGACACCGAGTACGTGCGCAATGTCGCCCACTTGTTTCCATACTACGAACGTCAGGCCTTGCCCGCTGCAGCGCCCTTGAAAAAATGACAACGCCCCGACACGCCACTCACCCGGATCAGACGGGCCGCAACGCCGCCTCTGCGCAGCCGGCAAGGGCGCTGACTTACGACCGTGTGGCCATTGCCCTGCATTGGGCCGTGGGTGTGTTGCTGTTGGCTCAAATCGCTTTTGGCTTTTTGCTGGACGACCTGGCGCCACGGGGTACGCCTTCGCGCGGTTTTGTCATCAACCTGCACAAGTCCTTTGGCATCGTGTTGTTGGCGCTGATCGTTTTTCGGCTGGTGTGGCGCTTTCGTCACCCACCACCGGCGTGGCCGGCGGCCATGAACGCGGCGCAGCAGCGCGCGGCCCGACTGGGCCATCGAGCGCTGTATGCCTGTATGGTGGTCATTCCGCTGGCCGGTTACACCGCTTCAAACTTCAGCAAACACGGCGTCAAGTTTTTCGGTGTCCCGATGGCACCCTGGGGCAGCGACATACCGGCCGTTTACGCCTTTTTCAACGGCCTGCACGTTTATACGGCCTGGCTCTTTGTGGTGCTGATTGCCGGCCACGTGGCCATGGCGCTGAAGCACCAGTTTGCCGACCGTGACAACCTCTTTCGCCGCGTCTGGCCCCGCGCTTCGGCATCGACTGCCGACGACCCAGGTCGGCGTGTTTGACACCCCTTTCGGAGAACCCTGAACATGCACTTTTTGCCTCGATTGACAGGCCTGATGCTGAGCGTCTTGCTGCCCCTGGCTGCGATGGCTGCACCGTTTGCCTATGTGCCCAATGAAGGCTCGGGCACGCTGAGCATCATCGACACACAAACCGACCAGGTGGTAGCGCAGGTCGCTGCGGGCACCAAGCCGCGCGGTACCGTGATCAGCCAGGACGGCGCACGCGCTTATGTGAGCGACCAGCCCAACAACCGCCTGGTGGTCATCGACCTGGCGCAGCGCAAGACCGAGGCCCTGATCGACCTGGGCGAATCACCCGAGGGCGTGGGCATTTCTGCCGACGGGCGCTGGGTGGTGGCCGCCATTGAAGAGTCCAACGAGGTGGTGTTTGTCGACACCCGGACCGGCCAGAAGGCTTTTGTCGTTCAGGTCAAAGGCAAAAACCCCGAGCACGCGGTCTTCAGCCCCAGCGGCAGTCACGTCTTCGTCAGCGCCGAAGAAGGCGGCGCCCTGGACATCATCGACTTCGCCAGCCGGCGACAGGTGGCGCAGGTGGCCGTGGGCGCACGGCCTCGGGGCATCGGCTTTGCGCCGGACGGCAGCCGCGCTTATGTGGCGGCCGAAAACGCCGACGAGATCTACGTCATTGACGCCGTCAAATTCAGTGTCGTGGCCAAGGTCAAGGCCGGTTCACGCAGCAACGGCGTGGCCGTGCACCCGGACGGCAGTCGCGTCTATGTGTCCAATGGCGGCGGCGCATCGGTCTCGGTTCTGGACACCGCCACGCTGAAGATCGTGGCCACCATCGGCGTCGGCCAGCGCCCCTGGAACATGGCGTTGACGCCGGATGGCAGCAAGCTCTACGTGGCTTGTGGCCGCTCTGACGCGGTGTCGGTGATCGACACACAAAGCAACCGCAAATTGACCGATATTGCCGTGGGAAAGCGGCCTTGGGGTGTCGCCATTCGCTGACGCCCGGCTTGCGCGCCTCAGGCGCCAAACACCCGCTGCGCGTGCACACCCAGGCCCTGCGCGACGCTGGCAAAACGGTCACCACGCACCACCTCGGCGCCCCGGAAACAGGCTGCAATGCGGTCCACCAGGGCTTGCAGCCCGGTGGAGCCGCCGGTGAAATACAGCGCGTTCACCGAGTCGGCCGCCACGCCCGCGCGGTGCACGGTTTCCAGTGCGGCGGCCACGATGCGTGCCAGATCGGCTTCCAGCGACGCCGCCGCCTGTGTTTCGGTCAGCGCTGACGACAGCCCGGACTCCAGCAAACCCAGGTCGATGTGCGCCTGGCCTTGCAGCGCCACGTCGATCTTGGCCTGTTCTGCCGCGGCCGCCAGCGCATGGCCCAGGCGCTCCTGCACCGTGGTCATCAGGCGCTGGTGGTGTTCGGGCTGCGCGTACCAGGCTTTCAGCCCGCGCAATTCGGCCAGTCGGGCGGGCGCGTAGACGGTGTTGATCAGGTGCCAGGTGGCCAGATCGAAGTACACACCATGGGGTACTTCGCGCGGCGTTTCGCCCGGCCGGGCCGGACGCAGGCTGCGGTAACCCAGCAGCGGCAGGATGGCTGCCAGCTCCACATGGCGGTCAAAGTCGGTTCCGGCCACGTGCACCCCATGGTTGGCCAGCACGTCGTCGCGCCGCTCCACACGTTGGCGGCGCTTGGGGCCCACCCGCACCAGCGAAAAGTCGGAGGTGCCGCCACCGATGTCGGCCACCAGCACACGCTGCTCCGGCGCGCGGGTGGGCAATCGCTCTTCAAAGTCCAGCGCCGCCGCGATGGGCTCGTACTGGAACACGATGTCGGCAAAGCCCAATTGCTGTGCGGCGGCGTGCAAGGCGGCCTGGGCCTGGGCATCGCGCGCCGGGTCGTCGTCGACAAAAAACACCGGGCGGCCCAGCACCACCTGCGTCAACGGGTGGCCGGCCTGGGCTTCGGCGTGTCGCTTCAGGTGCTGCAGATAGCCCGTGACCACATCACGGTAGCGCACGGCACGGCCGGCGCCGATGTCGGTACGCTGGTCCAGCAGGCTGGAGCCCAGGATGCTCTTCATCGACCGCATCAGTCGGCCGTCCAGCCCTTCGACATACGCCGCCACGGCAGCACGGCCATACAGGCGCTCGGCTTCCAGTTCATGTGCCGGGGTGTCGGCCCGGTAGAACACGGCGGTCGGCATGGTCGCGTGTCCGGGCTCGACCTGCACCAGCGTCATGCGGGTGTCATCACCACCAGCGACACCCGCAGCACCAGTCACGGGCAATGCGACCGCCGAATTGGAGGTACCGAAGTCGATGGCCAGGTAGTTGTGGCGCGCAGTTGTGGTTTTTGGCATGAAACACCCACGTCAAGGGGGCGCGATTCTAGGGGTTAGGGGCCAGCGCCGCGCTCTTCAGTCGCTATGGTGTGAACACCGGCACACGATGGGCGTTGTTTGCAGGACGCTTGAGCCCGGGAACCAGGGACACTGCGTCGTACATCACAGGGTGGGCACATGAACAAGGGCAACTCATCGCAACGCTGGTTCACACCATGGCGAGCCAGCAAGGGCCGTGTCGACGATGACCCTGCAGACATGGGCACCGCCTTTGGGCTGGACGCCAGTCTGAACATGGTGGTGCCCGAGCCGGCGCCGGCCCAGGCGACAGTAAGACCCCGCAAGACCTGGATGTCCAAACTGCAACTGCGCCGCAAGCCGGCAATTTGAGACCGCGCCCGCGCTGACGCCAAACCGCAGGTCGGCACCTTGTTTTGAGTTCGCCAGGGAGCGGGTTGCTCAAACCTCACGGCCGCTGAATCTCGAGGGCAGCTTCCGACTGTCGGGTCGCAATCGGAACCAAGCAGTTCAGATTGAAGCCGGACCGGCTAGAATCCGGCCATGGTCAAACTGTCGTTCAGAGAACAGGTGCTTCGTGTACGCGAAGACGCCATCATCGCCGCCGTCAACCGCCTGCTGGCCGACAAGGGTTTTGACCTGATGACGGTGGACGAAGTGGCTGCCGACGTGGGCATTGCCAAGGCCAGCCTGTATAAACACTTTGCCTCCAAAGAGGCCCTGGCAGCTGCAGCCATGGCACGATTGCTGCAGCAAAGTCTGGCACTGACCGAACAACTGGCCGCCCGCAGTGACCTGAATGCCTTTGAACGTGTGCAATCACTCACGCGCTGGGCTTTGGAAACACAGCTTGCCGGCGAAATGCCCATCCTGCCTTCGCAGAACTCCAGTCTGCGCGCGGCGCTGATGGGTAACCGCGACTATGTGGACTCCCTGCTGCACCTGAGCGAACTGCTGGGCGGCTGGATCGTGCAGGCCCAGGCCGACGGCGACCTGGACAACTCGCTACCGCCCGAGGTGGTGATGTACACCGTGTTCGCGCGCGCCTGTGACCCCGTACCGGCCTTTCTGAAAGCAGCCGGCAACCACAGTGACGAACAGATCGTGAACTGGGTGCTGAGCACCTGCATGAACGGCTTGCGCAGCCGATAGGCGCCGTCCACGGACGACGCCCTGGGCGCAAAGGCTCAGCGAATCAGCAAGGTCGGCGTGTCGCACTGCGACAGCACCTTGGTGGCCACAGAGCCCATCACCAGATTTTTGAACGTGCCATGGCCGTGCGAGCCCAAGATGATGAGGTCGTAGTTGCCCACTTTTGCGGCCTGCACGATCAAGTCTGCCGCCTCGCCAGTCTTGGTCACGTACTTAGCATCGATGCCTTGTTTGGACAAAAACGTGCGAATAGGCTTGAAGACCTGTTCGGCCTTGTCGGCGTAGTAGTCCTTCAGGGTGGGTTGGTCTATGACACGCTTTGCCGAAGGGGGCACCGGGGTCACGGCGTGGATCAAGGTGTACTGGTGGTTCGCGCCCAGCCATTCGTCGTGTGCCGCCAGATAAGCCAGCATGCGCTTGGTGAAGCTGCTGCCGTCAACAGCTGCAAGAATTTTCATGAGCCGGTCTCCTGTGGGTGTGGATGCCAAAGCCTCGCCCCGCTACAACCCGTCTGATATCGGGACTGCGGGGGCGTAGCGCTTGGCAATGATTTTCGCACGGTGGTCCGGCTGGTCCCTGGCGCGGCTCAAATCTCGGCGATACACAGCGGATCGTGCACATGCGCTCGCGAATCCTTGCCCGAGCCCGCGTCGGGCTCGCCCTTGTGCTGCAAACCTCGCGCATTGCACAGCACGCGGGTGGGCGCGCGGCCGCCTCGCGGCACACGGTAGTCTTGCCGGCAATGCAGGTGACCGTGCAGCCACAGGTCGGCACGGGGTATCAGGTCGTCATCGGCATTGCAGAAGCTGGCCGTGCCGGGCTGGTTGCCATAGCGGGGATCGGCACTGCGCAAGCGGGGTGCAAAGGGAGTGATCACCACAGAGGCGCTCCTGCACCGTGGTCATCAGGCGCTGGTGGTGTTCGGGCTGGATGTACCAGGCTTTCAGCCCGCGCAACTCAGCCAGCCGCGCGGGGGCGTAGACGGTGTTGATCAGGTGCCAGGTGGCCAGATCGAAGTACACACCATGGGGCACTTCGCGCGGCGTTTCGCCAGGCCGGGGCGGACGATGGCTGCGGTAACCCAGCAGCGGCAGGATGGCCGCCAGTTCCACATGGCGATCAAAGTCGGTGCCGGCCACATGCACACCGTGGTTGGCCAGCACGTCGTCACGCCGCTCCACACGTTGGCGGCGCTTGGGCCCCACCCGCACCAGCGAAAAGTCGGAGGTGCCGCCACCGATGTCGGCCACCAGCACACGCTGCCCCGGCGCACGGGTGGGCAATCGTTCTTCAAAGTCCAGCGCCGTCTGAAGTCGGCACCGACATGTCGCGCTTCCCCGCCATCCAGCACTTCACGTCCTGGCCGGGCCTGTGCCCGGGCACCAAGATTACCGGCGGCAAGACCAAGCGAGTCGTCAATCGTGCCTCGCAGGCCCTGCGCTTGACCGCCGCCGCGCTTCGCAGCAGCAATTCAGCCCAGGGCGCGTGCTGCGTGCCCTGCACCAACGCACCGCCAAGCTCGGCATGCAGATGGTCCCGATTCCACAGCCGGTATGAAAACCCATGACAGATCAGTCACTTGGAAGGAGTTTCTCGCAAGTGGCTGCCGACGTGGGCATTGCCAAGGCCAGCCTGTACAAACAGGCTGCCTCCAAAGAGGCCCTGGCAGCTGCAGCCATGGCACGATTGCTGCACCAAAGCTTGGCGCTGACCGAACCACTGGCCGCCCGCAGTGACCTGAATGCCTTTGAACGTGTGCAATCACTCACGCGCTGGGCTTTGGAAACACAGCTTGCCGGCGAAATGCCCATCCTGCCTTCGCAGAACTCCAGTCTGCGCGCGGCGCTGATGGGTAACCGCGACTATGTGGACTCCCTGCTGCACCTGAGCGAACTGCTGGGCGGCTGGATCGTGCAGGCCCAGGCCGACGGCGACCTGGACAACTCGCTACCGCCCGAGGTGGTGATGTACACCGTGTTCGCGCGCGCCTGTGACCCCGTACCGGCCTTTCTGAAAGCAGCCGGCAACCACAGTGACGAACAGATCGTGAACTGGGTGCTGAGCACCTGCATGAACGGCTTGCGCAGCCGATAGGCAACAGGCACCGCGCTCTGGCGGTGCCCTTCGGTTCAAGGGTTCAGCGAATCAGCAACACCGGTGTTTCGCACTGCGACAACACCTTGGTGGCCACCGAGCCCATCACCAGATTCGTGAACGTGCCGTGGCCGTGTGAGCCCAGCATGATCATGTCGTAGCTGCCGCGCTTGGCTGCCTGCACCACCATTTCAGCAGCCGGGCCCACCTTGGCCACGAAGCTGGCGTCCACCTTCTGTTTGCCCAGAAAAGCACGGATGGGCTTGAAGACCTTGGCGGCGGTGTCGTCGTAATAGCCCTGCAGGGTGTCTTTGTCGACCACGGCGGCGGCCGAGGGCGGTACCGGCTGCACCGCATGGATCAGGGTGTAGCTGTGCTGCGGGCCCAGCCATTCGTCGTGCGCAGCCAGGTAGGCCAGCATGCGTTTGGTGTAAGCGCTGCCGTCAACGGCGACAAGAATCTTCATGGTTTTTTGCTCCTGTGAGTTGATCGGTCGTAGGTGCAGCGTGCGCCACAGCGCTTGCACTGCGCCGACCGCAGTGTCGCATCATGCGCAGGGCGCACTTTGACCGGGCTCAAACTTCGACCGTGCACAAGGGGTCGTGGGCAGGTGCCCGCTTGTCATGGCCGGTCTGAGCTTCGTGCTCGCCCTTGTGCTGCAAGCCGCGCGCATTGCACAGCACCCGCGTGGGTGCGCGCCCGCCGCGGGGCACGCCATAGTCCTGACGGCAATGCAGATGGCCGTGCAGCCACAGGTCGGCGCGGGGAATCAGGTCGTCGTCGGCATTGCAGAAGCTGGCGGTGCCCGGCTGCTTGCCATAACGCGGGTCGGCACTGCGCAAGCTGGGCGCAAAGTGTGTGATCACGACCGTCTTGTCCCAACGACCACGGGGTGACTGCTCCAGTTCAGCGGCCAGCCATTGGCGGTCGGCCAGACCCAGCTCACGAACGGCGGCGGCGTCCAGCGGGCAGCCGTTGAATGTGCTGCCCATGATGCTGAGAAAGTAAGTGGCTGCTCGCATCGCACGTTCACGCTGCTTTTCGCCAAACGTGTCGAAGTCGCTCCAGCGTGTGGCGCCCAGCAGTCGCACCCGCTGGCCCTGGCGGTCGGTGAAGAGGTGGGTGGCGCGGTCCAGCAGCACAAAACCCAGGCGCGAGCACAAGGTCTGCAGGCCCGCGCGCGCCTGGTCCAGGTCGCGGCCGTCGAATTCATGGTTGCCCGGTACCACCAGCACCGGCACCGGCCAGCCGGCAAAGCGTTCGTAGGCGGCCCAGCTGCTGTCGATGTCGCCCGCCAGCACCAGCAACTCGGCCCCGGGCGCAGCCACGGGGTCGTAGGTCTCGGTTTCCAGGTGCAGGTCGGACAGCAGTTGCAGCTTCATGGCGCGAGCATGCCATGCGTTGGCAGGGCGCCTGAAGACACCCCGGGCGCCGCCACAGGGGCTGCGCCGGAGCAAAAGCCCCCGAAAAAACGAAAGGCGATTACGACGCCAGCCGCTCTTCGATCTGGGCCTTGGTAGCCAGCATCTCGGACGGCAGACCCTGTTCCAGCTGCATGAACAGCTCGGCGTGCAGTTTCAGTTCCTGCTGCCAGGCCGCCTTGTCAATGCCGATGACACGCTGGAACTGCTCGGGCGTGAAGTCCAGACCCTCCCAGCGGATGTCCTGGTACACGGGGCTGATGCCAAACACGTTGGGCACGCCGTGCGCCTTGCCCTGCACCCGGCCGATGATCCATTCCAGCACGCGCATGTTTTCGCCATAGCCGGGCCACACGAACTTGCCATCATCGCCCTTGCGGAACCAGTTGACGCAGTAAATGCGCGGCACCTTGACACCGCTGCTGGCACTCGCGGTGGCCACCTTGGCACCCAGGTTCAGCCAATGCTGGAAGTACGACGCCATGTTGTAGCCGATGAACGGCAGCATGGCGAACGGGTCGCGGCGCACGGCACCGTTGCCGCCGGCCATGGCGGCCGTGGTTTCGCTGCCCATGGTCGCAGCCATGTAAACCCCTTCGGTCCAGCTGCGGGCCTCGGCCACCAGCGGCACCGTGGTGCTGCGCCGGCCGCCAAAGATGAAGGCATCGATGGCAACACCGGCGGGATTGTCCCATTCCGGGTCCAGCACGGGGTTGTTGGTGGCCGCCACGGTGAAGCGCGAATTGGCCTGGGCGGCGTTGCGCGGCTTGCCGCCTTCGAGGTTGGCCTGGGCGATTTCTGGCGTCCAGTCGCGGCCTTTCCAGTCGATCAGATGTGCCGGTGGGGTGTCGGTCATGCCTTCCCACCACACGTCGCCGTCGTCGGTGAGTGCCACGTTGGTGAAGATGGTGTCGCTTTTCATCGACTCCATGCAGTTCGGGTTGGTGTGGTCGTTGGTGCCGGGGGCGACGCCAAAGTAGCCCGCTTCGGGGTTGATGGCGCGCATGCGGCCGTCCGGGCCGGGCTTGATCCACGCGATGTCGTCACCGATGGTGGTGACCTTCCAGCCCTTGTAGCCGGCGGGCGGCACCAGCATGCTGAAGTTGGTCTTGCCGCAGGCGCTGGGGAAGGCCGCCGCCACGTGGTACTTCTGGCCTTCGGGGTTGGTGACACCCAGGATCAGCATGTGTTCGGCCAGCCAACCCGGGCCACCGGCTTCGGCGTCCTGGCGCCCCATGTTGGAGGCAATGCGCAGCGCAAAACACTTTTTGCCCAGCAGGGCGTTGCCGCCATAGCCCGAGCCGTACGACCAGATTTCGCGCGTTTCAGGGTAGTGCACGATGTACTTGGTGGTGTTGCAAGGCCAGGGCACATCGTGCTGGCCGGCTTCCAGCGGCGCACCCACGGTGTGCACACAAGGCACAAATTCACCGTCTGCACCCAGCACCTCCAGCGCGCCGCGGCCCATGCGGGTCATCACGCGCATGCTGATGGCCACATAGGGGCTGTCGGTCAGCTCCACGCCGATGTGGGCGATGGGGCTGCCCAGCGGGCCCATGGAAAACGGCACCACGTACAGGGTGCGGCCCTTCATGGCGCCGGCGAACAGGGCGGGCGTGCCGTCGGGCTGGCCGCTTTCCAGGATGCCGCGCATCTCGCCCGGGGCCACCCAGTTGTTGGTGGGGCCGGCGTCTTCCTTGCGGTTGCAGCAGATATAGGTGCGGTCTTCAACCCGCGCCACATCGTTGGCGTCGCTGCGTGCCAGGTAGCTGCGCGGACGCAGCTTTTCATTGAGTTTCATCAAGGTACCACCGGCGATCAGCTGCTGGATCAGGCGGTCGTACTCAGCCTGGCTGCCGTCGCACCAGTAGACATCCTTGGCCTGTGTCAGGGCGGCCATCTTGGCCACCCATTCCATCAGGCGGGTGTGTTTGACATGGGCGGGCACGTTCAAGGCCGTTCCTTCCATCACGGGGCGGTTCATGGAGTCTCCAATCAAGGCTATGTAAATGCAGGATTTGGAAAACACCGGCCCGAATCACCCCGACGCCGCAGGCAGCCCCCATGCGCAGCCCGCAACAACCGCCCGGCCGCTGCCCGATGTTTGCCAAAACCCGCCCCGAAAACGTGCCGGGGAAGCGATTGTGTGGGCAATGTAATCACGCCGTAACCACCCGGCCGCAGGTGGGTTATGCACATCGTGCATAACATCATGCCCGGCGTTTCCCAGGCCTGTCTCGCGGAACTGTTGCGACGATCGCGCCCGCTGTTCAACGCATCAGCTTGCCCAGCGTGCCCAATTCCTCATCCAGCATCGACGCCAGTCCGGCCAGGGTCTGTTCCGCTTGCTTGGCCTGTGCAGCGCTGGATTTGGCGGCGGCGTCGGCCGCAGCCACCTGCCGCGCCATTTCGGTATCACCTTGCAACACTTTCTTGAACGCAACCGACTTCACCGCCGCCGCCACGGCCTTGCGGTTGTCGTCTGCGCGGGCCTGCCCTGCCTTGACCCGGGCGCTGGCCGCTTTGAGTCCCTGGCGCACGTCGTCGGCCAGCGCGTCGAACACCGCGCCAGCCACCGATTCGGTGCTGTCGGTGGCGCTGGGCACCAGCACCACGCTGCCGGCCTTCAGGCGCGTCAGGTCCAGGTGCGGGTTCAGGGTCTTCAGCAGGGCAACGGCCTGTGCACCGCCCTTGACCTGAAGCTGTTGGGTCAATGCGGACAAGTCCTGCCCCGCTTTCAAGGTGTAGATCTGCACCGTTGTCTCCTCAGTAGGTCCATTCACGTCAGGCGTTGATGTTCAACGCCGCCCAGGGCGCGGGCAGTGGCGCGCCGTTGAAACGCACTGCGCCGCTGGTGATGTTGCCCAGGGCCACCAGGCTCTTGCCGCCGGTGACGGCCACTGCGAGGTCGCCGCTGCGCACCCGGTTGGCACTGAGCAGCGCCACCGGCGCGTTGACCTGCACGGCCGCCTGCCCGCGCCCGCCGCGGTGGCTGATGCGGTTGTTGCCCAGCACACCCTCGGTTTCCACCACCACCAGCACCGCCGGGGCGCGACCGCGGGCATCCAGGGTGTTGCCCTGCACGTTGGCGGTCGAGCCCCGCGCTGTGGCGGTGGCCGCCGGCCCCGATGCCAGTGGCAGGCCGGCCGCGTCATTACGGGCCGTCATGACCGTGGCGCGGTTGCCCACCAGCACCAGGGTGCGTCGGTTGTCCAGCCGTACCGTGGTGGTACCGGCCGTGCGCATCACCGCGCCGGCGGCCAGATCACCGGTGACCCGGCCGACGACGGTGCCGTCCTGGATCCACAGCGCCGACCACACGGCTTCACCGGCATTGGTCTGCGGGTCGGCGTCGCGCTCGACCTGGTTGCCGGCCACGTCGCAGTCGCCCAGCGGCGCGCGCAGCATGATGCCGGCGCCGATGCCGGCAAAGTCGGCCACTGGGCCGATTTCACTCACCACATTTCCCTGCACCCGCGCGCGCTGGGTGCCCAGCAGCAGCACGCCGGCAAACACCCGCAGCGTGCCCGGCACCAGGCCCACCCTCTGCACCTGGTTGCCCGCCACCACGGCGCTGGCCGCGCGCGCCACGGCAATGCCCACGGCCAACGTGTCGGCACCGTCCACGCCGCCGCTGATGTCGCGCACATGGTTGTTTTCGATGCTGACGGCATCGGCTTCGGCTTCGTCGCCCATGACGATGCCGGCACCGCAACGTTCGACGATGTTGAGCTTGCAGATCAGGTCGCGCACTGGTGCGGCCACCTGCACGCCGGCGCCGTCAAAACCACTGATCTGGTTGGCCAGCACCTGCGCCTGGTCGCTGCCGTTGGGGTCCAGCCCGCGCGCCAGCACGATGCCGCTGCCACGGGCGGTGCGGCTGCCCTGGCGCACACCGACCAGCTTGTTGCCCTCGATCCAGGCGCCGTCCACGCCGCACTCGATGCCGGGGCCGTTGACGCTGATCGAATTGCCCACAAACCGCATCGAAGCGCCCGCCAGCGACAGGCCCAGCGCGGTCAAGCCGCCGTTGCGACAACCCAGCACTTCGTTGCCTTCCACCTGGTGGCCGTACAGGTGCGCCACCGCACCTTCCAGCGCCAGGCCGCGGCGCCGGCACCACAGCACGTTGTCGTGTACCTGTACCGCCGCGGTCAGCAGCACCGGCAGGCGCTGGCCGGCGGCACCTTCATTTCGGATGCCGTCGATGGCCACGATCAGGTTGTCGCGAATCGCCACGCCGGCACACAGGCCGTTGAGGCCGATGCCGGCACCCGTGCCGTCGTTGACACCCAGGACCAGTAGCACCAGGTCGGCCAGTCGCAGGCCGGCCACCGTGCGCACCGTGACGGCGGACGCTGCGCCCATCGAGATGACCGACAGCTTTTCCAGCACCACACCGGCCGCGCCTTCGATGGCCAGCGCTGTTCCCGGCGCCGTCAGCACCGTGGCCGGGCCCTGTCCGCGGATGGTCAGGCTGACAGCACCCGCGACCCGAACGGGTTCGTTCAGCGGGTACAGGCCGGCGTGCAGGCACACCGTGCCACCGGTGTCGCGCACCCGGTCCACAGCCGCCTGGATCGTCAGGCTGCCGTTGGCATGCGACTCAGGCGTGACACATTCGGTGCAGCTGCAGTAGCCGCCCTCTGTGGCGGGGGGCCACAGTGTGCGGCAGTCGGTGACGGCACCGGCGGTGACGTCCCAAAAGCCCAGTCGCGCGTAGCGGTGGTGCGTGCCGCGTGGCGGCGCGGCCTGCAGTTCTTCGACCGAGGCGTCGGCCGTGCGCGCCGCAAACACCCACCAGTCACCCCTGCGCAGGCCCGGTCCGGCGCCGGCCACGGTACTGAAGGTCACGGTGACACCGTGCTCCAGCACCACCCGCACGCCCGCCTCCGGCACGTTGATGACACCCGCAGAACCGGCATCGTCCAGATCCTGGATGGGCACGGCGCTACCCACGCGGAACACCGGGCCGCCGTGGTCCCAGCGGCGCACACGCAAGTGGCGTGTGGTGGCGAGCTGGGCATCGGGAAAGGCGGCGGGCTGCAGATCGGCGGGCAGGTCTTCGGCCAGCGTGATGCGCCGGTTGTCGGGCTCGATCAGGCTGATGCGCCGCATCGTGCCGCCCCCTTGGCCCAACTCGGCATGGTCGTCAAGCAGCTCGATCCAGTCGCCCTCGGCAAAGCCCAGCACTTCGTCGCGGCCCAAGGTTTCCAGCTCCAACTCACGGGCCGACAGCAGGCTGAGCACGCGCGAACCGACACTGGCATTTTCGCGGCTCCACTTGAAGGTGGCGCCGGCGCCGGGCATGCCCGGGTCGTGCACCTCCACGCGGTAGAGCTGGTTTTCCAGGCCGCGGTAACCCCCGGTGGGCGGCAGTTCGCAGGGGTCGGTGATGGGCACCACATCCACCGTGGCGCTGGTCAGCCGGGCGCGGCTGGGCGCCACCAGCGCGTCCCAGGCCGGCAAGGCCGTGTCGCACGTCACATCGGCACCCACATTGGGCAGAAGCCGCACCTGCCACACGGTCTGCTGGCGGGAACTGGTTTCCACGTTCACCGCCGGTTCCACCAGGTCGGGCTGTTCCAGATGCGTGACTTCACGCGGCCACACGTCCAGGTACACCAGATGTCGACCCTGCTGCGGCGGCGTGATGGGCGCGGGCATGTAGGGCTGCGCCGTCAGCGCGGTGGTGGTGCTGTGCGTGGGCTCGGCCAGCAACGGGTCGAAGGCGGCGACGCCACTGCCGTGGTTTTCAGCCAGCAGGCCGTCCACGTACAAGCGCCCACGGCCCAGCCGCAACTGCCCCGCCACCAGACTCAAGGCAAAGGCCTCGGGTGTCGTCTGGCTGACGGTGGCGCGGCCCAGCACATCGCTGGCCAGGGCACGCAGGCGCCGGTCCAGGATGGCGGACAGCTCATTGGCGTCGGCATCCAGCAGCACGGCGCCCTGCTTGAGTTCAACCGCGGCGTAGTCCAGCAGCGGGTGGTGGCGGATGCGGGAAAGATCGGCGGGCATGGCGGGTCTCCAATGCGGGGTTCAGGTGGCGTACAAGATGCCGGCGTGCAGGCCAAAACGCAGGTACTCGTCCAGCCGCAGCCGCAGGTTGGCTTCGCGCTGGGCCTGCGCCAGGGCATGCATGACGCCCATTTCGCCTTCGTCGTCGGCGCCGTGGCGGATGGCCGGCGCGGTGCTGGCGCGCAACTGCGCGTAAGCCGGCTGGCCGTAATGCACGGCGTTGAACTGCGGCCGCGCACGCGGGTGAGCCGCGTCGGGCAGGCAGCGGTGGCGCCGTGGCGCAATGGCGTCCGGCGGCAACCAGGAAAAGCGCACACAACCCACTTGTGTGCGCGCGGCCCACACGGCGGCGGGCCAGGGGTCGGCCGCCGCACGCGCGGCCACCAGCAGCGAGTTCGAGACATGCTGCAGCACCTGAGCACGCAGCTTGCCAAACACGGTGCTGTCCTCCAGCGTCAACGGCGCGCCGGCCGTGTCGGCCGGGCCTTCGTAGGCCGGCGCGGTGCGGCTGTTGGCGTCGACGATGCAATCGTTCAACGCCGCCTCCGCCAAAGCGTGCACCTGCAGCGCACCGGTGATGCAGGCCTGCAGGCTGACACGTGCAAAGGGGTGCAAGACCACCAGGCTGGGCGCGCCGGGCGACAGCGGCTGGCCCGCGGGCGACAGCGCCAGGCCGGGCACCAGCGTGCAATGGCGCAGCACGATGTCTCGCGGTTCGGTGTCGGCTGCGGCAGCCAGCGTGAGCGCGCCGCCTTCGATCACCCAGCCGTCCAGCACCACACGACCACGGGCCCCGATGTCCAGCACCAGGTCGCCGCCCGGCCGCAGCAGCGGGCGCGCGCCGTTGGCTGCCGCCAGCACCAGTTCCAGGCCTTCTTCGCCAGGGGCGGTGCGGTCGTCCAGGCGGATGGTCAGTGGCCCGGTGTAAGTCAGCGAATCGGTGACCAGCAAGCGGCCGCCGGTGCCGGCCAAAGCGTCCAGGTGCGGCTGCAGGTTTTCGCTGCTGTTGCCCACAAGCTGCAATGCCGCGGGGTGGCCTTCGCCCAGCGGCGTGCGCTGGTATTCACCGCCACCGATGTCGCGCGAAAACCCGTGGTGCACGGTGGCGCGCAACGGGCCCACCACATCCGCGCCCAGCAACAAGCGGCCCCGCTCGGGGTCCAGGCCGATGCGGTCAGCCGGCAGTGCGGCTTCATGTGCCCAGCCGCCGGGCACGTCACGCAAGTCACAGATGGAGATTTCGGCCAGCGGCACGTCTTGCCAGTCGGCGCCGACGAAGCGCTGCAGGGCCACACTTTCACCGGGGCCGTAATCGTCGTCGCGTGGCGCGTCAGGGTCAGCGCCGGCCTGCGACGACTGTACCGCCGCGGCCATGCCGCGCACGGTCAATGGCGCGGGCACCTGGGGCGGTGTCGACAGGCTGTCCAGCGCATCGGGCAAGGGCAGGCGGAACAGCGGCGCATCGGCGCCCAAGGGGTTCAGGCGAAAGCGCCGGCCGCTGGCGTCACCCGGGTCAGGCACCGGTAGCACATGGCTCAGCGCCTGCGGCTGCAGGCGCCACAGGAACAGGCCCACGCTGGGCACGTTGTAGCGGCCAGCGCCGGTTTCGGGCCGGCGCATCTCGGCCGTGTGGGCACTGCGGTTGAATGGGCCGCCCAACGCGCGCATGACCGGCTGAGAACGCAAGGCCGCTGTGGCTGGCGCGAGCAAGCGCACATGTTTCATGTACTGCGTGGTCGCCAGTTGTTCGAAGAATTCCGCCGCATGGGCTGGCCAGTCGGTCAGGTCACGAGCCAGTTGCTCCAGCATCAGCGCCGTGCCCTTGCGGCGCCGGTAGGCGATGGTGTTGGCCACTTCGGCGCGTGGCGAGGCCACGGCCGGCGTGGCACCAAACACCGGTCGGTAGCCGATCAGGTCGCCGATGTAGGGCGCCACCCAGTCGGCGCAGGTTTCGATGAACTGGTCGTCGTAGAGCTGCTCGATGTCTTCCTCCAGCGCTTGCAGTTCTCGCGCAAACAGCGCCATCAGCGCACGCAGCGGCTCACCTTCGGCGGCGTCTCGAACGCGGTACACCGCGGGCAACAGGTCATAAAGTCGTTCTGCGGAAAGGCTCATGGGTGCTCCTCTCGGCTGGCGGCCCACCCCGTGCAACGGGCGTGTGCTGGCTTGCAATGGATCGCCGCGTTCATGGCATCAACTCCAGCCGCGCCAGCGGCCCGGGGTCCAGCGTCAGCACTTCAGCGGCCATGGGCAGGCCGGCCTTGACCTGCATGCGCGAGGCCAGCAGCCGCACCTGGCGGCTCTTGAAACGCTGCGAAGCGGGCGAAGTGCCGCCATACAAGTAATCCAGATCCACTGCCAGCACACCCGGCACCCCGTGCGCCACCGCGATGACCTGGCTTTGCTGCACCGGCTGGCCCAGTCCGCGGGGGTCAAAGGCGTGGGCGTCGCGCAAGGCC
>JAHECB010000305.1 GCA_024641925.1 Betaproteobacteria bacterium | reverse complement strand
CAACCGCTATTCGATCAAGATCGACAAATTCATCTCGAGCTCCGCGCAGAGCTGGCTGGGAGAACACTGATGGCCGATACCCCCGTGGCCGAAGACGACGGCAACATGACCCCTGAAACTGCGCAAGACATGGCCGAAAACGCCGCACCCCACGACCAGGATATCGCCAGCGAAGTGGCGCAGGAAGTGGCACAAGAAGTACGCCAGGCCGCTGAATCGGTGGCACCGGCCTCTTTTGCCAACCTGAGCGCGGCGCCGATGAAAATCGGCGCCGGCACCGACCTGAACATGATCCTGGACATCCCAGTTCAGCTGACCGTGGAACTGGGCCGCACCCGCATCCCCATCAAGAACATCCTGCAACTGGCGCAGGGTTCGGTGGTGGAGCTGGAAACACTGGCGGGCGAACCCATGGACGTGCTGGTCAACGGCTACCTGATCGCGCAAGGCGAGGTGGTGGTGGTGAACGAAAAATTCGGCATCCGCCTGACCGACATCGTGACGCCGAGCGAACGCATTCGCCGGTTGTCGCGCTGACTGCCCATGCGCTCCACTCTGGCCCTGAGCCCCGGGTTGCCGGACAGCCCCGCGACCGGGGTGACCTCATGAGCCCCGTGCAACCCAGCTGGGGTGCGCTGCTGTGGTTTGTGGCCGTGCTGGCCCTGATTCCGCTGGCGCTGTGGCTGCTGCGCCGCACGCCACTGGGCAGCAGTCTGGCCGGCACCACGCGCCAGACCGTGCAAGGTCAGCCGCGCTCGGTGTCGGTGTTGCCGCTGTCGGCGCAGCACAAAGTGGTCACCGTCGAGGTCGGTCAGGGTGACGACAAACAGTGGCTGGTGCTGGGCCTGTCACCACAAGGGCTGCAGATGCTGCACACCATGAAACCCGGCCAGCCTGCACCCCCGGCCAAGGTCGATGCGCCCCAGGCTGCCTTTGCACAGCTGTACAGCCGCTTGCGCTCGGGCCAGTCGGGTGCCGAGGACAAACGATGAGCGTCAGACCCAGCCGTCCCGCACAGGCGGCCACGCCCCCTTCACCCACAAGCCTGCAACCGCGCCGCAGCCCCGCCGGCGTGCGGCAACTTCGGGTGTTGTGTCTGCTGGCGCTGATGGCCCTGCTGATGCTGCTGCTCGTAGGCCAGGCGCAGGCCCAGACCGCCAAGCCCCCCTTGGGCGGCCTGCCGCTGATCGTGGCACAGGGCGCCGGCGGCACCAGCTATTCGGTGCCGGTGCAGACACTGTTGTTTTTCACGGCGCTGGGTTTTTTGCCTGCGGTGCTGCTGCTGATGACGGCCTTTACACGCATCGTCATCGTGCTGGGGCTGTTGCGCCAGGCCATGGGCACGCAGGCCGCGCCGCCCAATCAGGTGGTACTGGGCCTGAGCCTGTTCCTGACCTTTTTTGTCATGACCCCCACGCTGGACAAGATCTATGAGCGCGCCTACGTGCCCTACACCGCCGGCGCCCTGGCCATGGACCAGGCGCTGCAGGAAGGTGTTGCACCGCTGCGCGAGTTCATGCTCAAGCAGACCCGCCAAAGCGACGTGCAGTTGTTTGCCAAGCTGGCCCGCCTGGCACCCGGCGTGAAAGGCGAAGACGTGCCGCTGACCGTGCTGGTGCCCGCCTTTGTCACCAGCGAGCTGAAAAGCGCCTTCCAGATCGGTTTCATGATCTTCATCCCCTTCCTGATCATCGACATGATCGTGGCCAGCGTGCTGATGAGCTTGGGCATGATGATGCTGAGCCCGGTGCTGGTGGCCCTGCCCTTCAAGCTGATGCTGTTTGTCCTGGCCGACGGCTGGAACCTGCTGCTGGGTTCGCTGGCGGCGTCGTTTGCCACCTGAAACGCAGCACACGCCCCGACCCGACATGGATGCTCAACAAGTCATTGCCGCCGGCCACCAGGGTCTGCTGGTGCTGCTGATGGTGGCCGCGCCGGTGCTGCTGGTGGTGCTGGTGCTGGGCCTGGTGATCAGCATCTTCCAGGCTGCCACGCAGATCAACGAAGCCACGTTGAGTTTTGTGCCCAAGGTGGTCGGTGCCGTGGCGGTGCTGGGTTTTGCCGGCCCGTGGATGGTCAGCACGCTGGTGGACTACCTCCGCAGCGTGCTGCTGGCCCTGCCCACGGCGGTGGGTTGACGCGCCGTCGCGCACACCAACACCACACGCTGCCACGGCCATGCTGACCTTCACCGAAGCCCAGGTGCTGGCGTGGATCACGCCGTTGCTGTGGCCCTTCATCCGCACGCTGGCTTTGTTCACCGCGCTGCCCGTGCTGGGCACCAAGGCCGTGCCGGCACGTGTGCGCATCGGCCTGGCCGCCTTCATCGCGCTGGCCGCGCAGGGGTCGCTGCCCGACCTGGGCGCCATGGCGCAGGTGCCGCTGGACTCACCCACCGCGGTGCTGCTGGTGGTCCAGCAACTGGTCATCGGCCTGTCGCTGGGTTTTGCCGTGCGCCTGGTCTTCTCGGCGGTTGAATTTGCCGGCGAACTGGTGGGCCTGCAGATGGGCCTGAACTTTGCCGGCTTCTTTGACCCCATCAGCGCCAGCACGGCCACGGCCACCAGCCGCTTTTTTGGCACTCTGGTGGCGCTGCTGTTCATCGTCATCAACGGCCACCTGCTGGTCATCGCCGCGCTGGCGCAGAGTTTTGTCGCTTTCCCCATCGCGCCGGAGCCCCTGGCCTTCATCCACCAGATGCAACCCCACCGCTGGGGCGCCGAGATCTTCAGCACCGGCCTTTGGATTGCCCTGCCGCTGATTGCCACCTTGCTGTTTGTCAACCTGGTGCTGGGCGCCGTGTCGCGCGTGGCGCCGCAGATCAACATCTTTGCCATCGGCTTCCCCATCACGCTGGGCGTGGGCCTGCTGGGTCTGTTGTTCACCTTGCCCTTCATGACCCAGCCCTTCACGATGACGCTGGAGCGCTTGCTCGACAATTTTCAGTAGGGCGGTGCCGGCGTTCGACGGCAGCTGCGATGCATGCCCGTTGCGGCCGTGAGGCCTTCTGGTCGACCTTCGCGGCACACACAGGCCGCCGGCTTCAATCGAGACCGCCAGACCCGCGGAGCGGGCCAAGGTCTGCGCATCCGCAGTTCCACCATTCCCCAGCGGCATCCGAAACCCTATGCTGAACGCGGAACGCGCTGTTCGACACAGGAAAAACAACATGACCGACCCGCAGGCTGCGCTGCTGACGCAGTTGAAGAACATCGAAACCCGCACGGGCAAACCCGTCGCGGCCCTGCACACCGCCCTGGCTGGCGCGGGCCTGAGCAAACACGGTGAAAAACGAAGCTGGCTGATGGAAACATTCGGTCTGGGCTATGGCGACGCCAACATGTTGGTGCACCTGGCGGGCAAGCCACTCCCGGCGCTGGCGGATGGCGCCCCACCGGCCGCAGTGCCACCCGCCGCGGACACCCACACACTGGACACCCTGTACAGCGGCAACAAGGCGCATCTGCGACCCCTGCACGAAGCGGTGATGGCGCTGGCCCTGTCGATGGGCCGCTTCGAGCAGGCGCCCAAGAAAACCTACATCAGTCTGCGCCGCAAGAAGCAGTTTGCGATGCTGGGGCCGGCCACCAAGAACAGCGTCGAACTGGGGCTGAACGCGCGCGAATTGCCGCCACACCCCCGCCTGAAGGTGCTGGCACCCGGCGGCATGTGCAAGGCCACCGTCCGCATCAGCCGGCTGGACGAGGTGGACGCGGCCCTGAAGTCCTGGCTGCAGCAATCCTTCGACGAAGCCGGCTGATCACCTCGGGAGTCGCCCATGGCCTATGACCTGACGCTGGCGCAGCGCGCGCGCGACCTGCTGGCCGACAACCCAGCGGTGACCGAAAAGCAGATGTTCGGTGGACTGGCCTTCCTGCATGAGGGGCGCATGTTCCTGGGCGTTTCTGGCAGCGCGCTGATGGCCCGGGTCGGCCCGCGGCAGCATGCAGATTCGCTGGCCCGATCGCAGGTGCGTCCGATGGACTTCACCGGCCGGCCCATGACGGGTTATGTCTACGTCGATCCACCCGCCCTGGCCACCGCCGAGACGCTGGACTTCTGGGTGCAACGTTGCCTGGACTTTGTGATGAGCCTGCCCCCGAAACCCGTCAAAGCTGCGCGCAGGGCCCGGCCTTGAGGCCACGCTCAGACAAACACGCCCTGCCGCAGCCACTTGGTGGCCACCCATTTTTCGCCCGCCAGCACTGGCGTGCCGCCGTGCAGCGTGGCGGTGCTGACATGGGCCCGGTCGTAGCTGAAGAACACGGCGTTGCCCCGCGCGGGCATGACCTGCAGGCCAACATCCGGAAAGATGGTGGCGCCCCCGCCTTGGGGTGTGTTCAGGTACATCACCAGCGTGCCCACACGCTGGCCGCCGCGTTTCAGGATGGTGGCGGTGCCCGGGTGCACCGGGTCGAAGTAGTCGTGGTGCGGACGGTACTCGGCACCTGGCCGGTAGCGCAGGATCTGCAGCCCCTCGCCATGGTCGACCGGCCAGCGCAGCAGCAAGGCGATGCGCTGTTCAATGCGCTGGATCAGTGGCGCAGCACCCCGCTCGAAAAACATGCCGTCACTGGTGCGCGCCTCGTTGACTTCACTGCCGCCGGTGCCGTTGTCCACGGTTTCGCTGCGTGCCAGCCTGGGCCTGGCCAGTTCCATCAGGGCCGCGCATTCTTCGTCACTCAACAGGCCCCCGAACACGATGACGCGGGGATGCTCCATCACGCTCAGCACCTGCACGGTATGGCCGCCCACGCTCAATGATGTGGCGCCGCCTTGCAAGTCGGGCTCGGGCACCGCCGTGCCCGGGGGCAGTGCGTCGCTGGCGGCTCCGGTGGCGCCCACAACGGACCTGGCCACCGCGGGCGTGGCAACAACGGCGGGTGAAGCGTCCGGCTGGACCGTGGCGCCTGGTGTTTTTGCCTGCGTGGCACGCACCGCCGCCAGGTGCTGGGTCAGCGTTTGCTCCATGGCCAGCGCGGCCACATCTTCTTGCCAGCCGCTGTTGATCATGGCGGCAATCACGTCGTTGGGGTGGCAACCCGCCTGGGCCTGCTCGATGATCCAGCGGCGCAATTCGGGCGTCACCGGCTGCTTGGCCGAGGCTTTGTTGGCGGCGACCGAGACTCCGGCAGCCACAGCAGCCGTGGCGCCCGACCGGACCGGGTACTGCGGCTTCGATGCGTTCTTCTTGCTCATGTCGGCATTGTCCGAGGCGAAGGCGGGTTTGGCCAACAAATTGCCGATTGCCAAGCGTGCAACTCAGGCTTTGGCGAGCACTGCTGCACGGCGGAACAACAAGCGGGTCTGGGTGCTGGCGGCAGTGTCCAGGGTGTAGCCCGCGTTGTTGAAACTGTGCAGCGCCTTGACGCTGCGGGCTCGCTGGTCGATGGCATGGCGCGCCATCATGCCGCGGGCCTTCTTGGCAAAGAAGCTGATGATCTTGTGGCTGCCGTCGGGCTGGGTTTCTTCAAAGACGCAGTCCACCACTGTGGCGCGCAGCGCGCGCCGAACGGTGGGGCCCAGCACGACGCGGGCGTATTCCTGCGACGCCAGGTTGATGATGACGGGCTTCGCCTCGGCGGCCTGCAATGTGTTCAGGTGCTGCACCACGGTGCTGCCCCAGT
>JAHECB010000048.1 GCA_024641925.1 Betaproteobacteria bacterium | reverse complement strand
CAGCAGCCAGTTGGCCATGTGCTGGCTGCTGATGCGCAGCGTGGCGCGGTCTTCCATCAGGCCGACGTTGTGGATGTCGGGCACCTTGGAGCAGCCCACGCCCTGGTCGACCCAGCGCACCACGTAGCCCAGGATGCCCTGCACGTTGTTGTCCAACTCCTGCTGCACCTCGGGCGGCGTCCAGAACGGCAGCAGCGCCACCGGGACCTGCAACATCGCGTCCAGCAGCGCATCCTCGACGCCAGCGGCCTTGCTGCCCATGGCGAAGGCCTCCATGCTGGCCTGCAACTTGGCCACGTCGACCCCGTGGTAGTGCAGCGCGTGCAGCGTCGCGGCGGTCGGACTGGGCACCCATGCGGTGTTCGCGCCAGCCTGCGGGTGCGCGATTTTTTCCTTCAACATGTCGGCCATCAGGTCCGGCATCGCCCACATGCCCTTGCCGATCTGGGCGCGCCCGCGCAGCCCACAAGCCAGGCCGACCTGCACGTTGTTGAACTCGTAGGCGCGCAGCCAGTTGACCATCTTCATCCGGGGCTTGCGCACCATCGGGCCGGCGTGCATCGCGGTGTGGATTTCGTCACCGGTGCGGTCGAGGAAGCCGGTGTTGATGAAGGCCACGCGGCTGGCGGCGGCGGCAATGCAGGCTTTCAGGTTCACGCTGGTCCGGCGCTCTTCGTCCATGATGCCCAGCTTCACCGTGTCCTGCGGCAGCCCCAGCAGTTTTTCAACGCGGCTGAACAGTTCGCTGGCAAAGGCCACCTCGGCGGGGCCGTGCATCTTGGGCTTGACGATGTAGATGCTGCCCTTGCGGCTGTTGACGATGCCGTTGGCGCCATGACCCTGCAGGTCGTGCAGCGCGATGGTGGTGGTGACCACGGCGTCCAGAATGCCTTCCGGGATCTCTTGACGCTTCGGGCCCCAGAGCACGGCGGGATGGTTCATCAGGTGGCCGACGTTGCGCACGAACAGCAACGAACGGCCGTGCAGCTTCACGGTTCGGCCCTTGGGGCCGGTGTAGACGCGGTCGGGGTTCAGGCCGCGGGTAAAGGTCTTGCCCCCCTTGCTGACCTGCTCGGTCAGCGTGCCCTTCAAGATGCCCAGCCAATTGCCATAGGCCTGCACTTTGTCGGCCGCATCCACGACGGCCACGGAGTCTTCCAGGTCGAGGATGGTCGACAGTGCCGCTTCCAGCACCAGGTCGCAGACCCCGGCGGCATCGCTGGCGCCGATGGGCGTGCTGCGGTCGATGCGGATGTCCAGGTGCACGCCGTTGTGCTGCAGCAGCACCGCGCTGGGCTCACGGGCACTGCCCTGGTAGCCGACGAACTGCGCCGGCTTCATCAGGCCTGCGGTCTTGCCGGAGGCCAGCGTCACGCGCAGGGCGCCGTCGACGATGCGGTAGCGCCGTGAGCCCACATGCGAGCCGTCGGCCAGCGGCGCGGCGCGGTCCAGCACCTGCCGCGCGTACTCGATCACCTGGGCGCCGCGCACCGGGTTGTAAGGGCCGGCGCGGGTGGCACCCTCGGTTTCAGGCAGCGCGTCGGTGCCGTACAGCGCGTCATACAGACTGCCCCAGCGCGAGTTGGCGGCGTTCAGCGCGTAGCGCGCGTTGGTGATCGGCACCACCAGTTGCGGGCCGGCCTGCAGCGCCAGCTCGGCGTCCACATTCTGCGTCTTCAGCTTCACCGATTTCGGCACCGGAACCAGGTAGCCGCACTTGAGCAGAAAGGCGCGGTACGCCGCCATGTTCTTGATGGCGCCGGGGTGCTGCTGATGCCAAGCATCCATCTCGGTCTGCAGCCGGTCGCGCTCGGCCAGCAAGGCGGCATTCTTTGGCGCCAGATCGGCAACGATGGCGTCAAAGCCCTTCCAAAAGGCGGCTGGCTCGATGCCGGTGTCCGGCAACACCTGCTGCTCGATGAAGCGGTGCAATTCGGTGTCGATCTGAAGGTCGTGGACTTTAGTACGCATCACAAGGGGTTCCCAGGGCTAAAAAAACAGAATCAGGGCGACCTGAACAGGCCCAGCACATCACGCAGGCTGCTGCCAATGTGGCTGGGCGCGGGCTCCAGCTGTTCAGGCGGCGCGCCGGCGCGGTTCACCCACAGCGTGGTGTAGCCATACCAGGTGGCGGCCAGGGCGTCCCAGGCGTTGCTGCTGACAAACAGGATGTCTTGCGCTGGCAAGCCCAGAGCCTGCGGGCCCAGTGCGTAGGCCGCGGGGTCGGTCTTGAAGCGCCGCACGCTGTGGATGCTGAGGGTGTGATTCAACAGCTTGTCAAACCCCGCGTGCTGAACCACCGCATTCAACATGGTGGGGTCGCCATTGCTCAGGATTCCGGTGGGCACACCGCGGTCGCGCAGCGCCTGCAACACGGCGCGGTTTTCCGGGTAGGGGCTGAGCTGCAGATACTGGTCCATCAGCCGCTGCTCGGCAGCATCGGTCAGCGCCAGGCCCAGGCGGGCCGCCGCAAACCGCAGGCCGGCGCGGGTCAGGTTCCAGAACGGCTGGTACAGCGCGTCATCGGCCTGGCCCGGCTTTCGGCTCATGGTGACCAGCCGGGTGTATTCGATCTGCTTGTCGCGCCACAGCAGTGACAGCGCCTGGCCCTGGTTCGGGAACAGCGATTCAGCAGCCTGGATGACGCTGTGCACGTCAAACAAGGTGCCGTAGGCGTCAAACAGAACGGCTTTGGGCATCGGAGTTTTCATACCTGTAATTTATTCCATATCGAGACCAGCACTAAGCACCTGCAACGCGATGCATTCATGCGTTTTCATTGCACAATCGAAAAATGGATCGGCTCAAGCAGATCGAAAGTTTTGTCGCGGTGGTTGCCAAAGGCAGTCTGACCGCTACCGCCCAGTCCGAAGGTGTGGCACCGGCGGTGATCGGCCGCCGCATCGATGCGCTGGAAGAACGGCTGGGCGTGAAGCTGCTGATCCGCACCACGCGGCGCATCACGCTGACGCACGAAGGCAGCGCCTTCCTGGAAAACTGCCAGCGCCTGTTGATCGACCTGGCCAGTGCCGAAGCCAGTGTCAGCGCTGGCGGCGTCAAAGCAAGTGGTCACTTACGAATCTCCGCGCCAGCGGGTTTTGGCCGCCGGCACGTGGCGCCGCTGGTGCCCCGTTTTCTGGCGCAGCACCCGGATGTCAGCCTGTCGCTGAACCTCAGCGACCGCGTGGTCGACATCGTCAATGAAGGGGTTGATTGCGCCATCCGCGTGGGCGACCTGCCGGACAGCAGCCTGGTCAGCGTGCGCCTGGCCGACAATCGCCGCCTGTGTGTGGCGGCACCGGCCTACCTGCAGCGCACGGGCATGCCCGCCACGCCGCAGGACCTGATGCGTCACCAGTGCCTGACCCTGAGCTCCGATGCCAGCCAGACCCGCGGCTGGGCTTTTTTGGTGAACGGCGAGCTGACTCATCTGCGCCCCAGTGGCCGACTGGACTGCAGCGACGGCCAGGTGTTGCACGACTGGTGCCTGGGTGGGTTGGGCGTGGCCTGGCGCAGCACCTGGGAAGTGGAAAGCGACGTCACCGCCGGCCGCCTGCAGGTGCTGCTGCAAGACTATGCGGCACCGGCCAACGGCATCTACGCCGTGTTTGCGCAACGCAAGCACCTGCCGCTGCGGGTGCGTCTGTGGATCGACTTTGTCAAGCAGACCTATGGCGAAGGGCGTTACTGGGCGGACGAAACCGTGTCACCGGCCCCACCGGCAGCCAACAGCCCCCTGTCCGGCGAAGCGCCACCCAAACCGCGCCGCTGACTTCAGGGCTCGGCAGCCCCCCAACGATCAAACGGGACCCTCGTGTGGGGTCAGAGGATGCGTCGCGGGTGCGCCAGCGCCTCGTGGGCCGCATGCAGCCGTCGCACCAGCACGCCAATGAAGGCCTTGTCAAAACCGTGCCGCGTGTCCAGAGACAGCCCTTTGAGCCGCAGCGGCGTGAACGACAAGGTGGTGGCCGCTTGCGACACCACGATGTCCACGCTGTGCACACGCAGTTCGGGGTTGGGCGCCAGGTAGGCCATTTCGCCCACCGAGGCACCGGCGCCCAGGGTGGCCACCACCACACCGTCGCGCACCACCTGGACTTCGCCCTGCGTGACGATGTGAAAGCTGTCCCCGGTGTCGCCCTTGCTGTACAGCTTGTGGCCAAAGTTGTAACGCTGCCAGGTGGCACGGTGCACCACCTCCCAGAGCTCCACATCCCCAAAGGCCGCAAAAAAATCCAGTCTGCGCAACAAGGTGAAGCGTTCGGAGTCCAGCACCTCCTGCAGACCGTTGCGCGAAACCTGGCTGCGCGTGACCAGCGCCGTCAGCCCCTGCGCCACCTCATCCCAGGTGCTGGGTCGCAGGTCTCGGTCCTTGGCCAGGCTGAACTCGATCAGGGTTTGCAAGGCCGTCGGCACCCCCTCGCGCAAGCTGCTCAATGGCGGCGGCTGGGCGTTGTAGATCTGCTGCATCATGGCCTGTTGATGCTGCGCGTCAAAGGGCGCGCGACCCGTCACCAGGTGGAACAGCACCGCACCCAGCGAATAGATGTCCGCGCGGCAGTCCAGCGTGTCGCCGTCCAGTTGTTCGGGCGACATGTAGGCCAGCGAGCCGACTCGGAAGATCTGGGTCTGGTCAGCGCCCAGATTGAACACACTGCCGAAGTCGGTGACCTTGACATCCACGACATGGTCACCGCGGTTGACCACCATCAGGTTGGCCGGCTTGACGTCGCGGTGGATCAAACCGCGCTTGTAGCAGTAGCCCAGTGCCATGGCACATTTGAAGCCGATTTCCACCACCACCGCCAGCGGCAGCAGGTGCCCCGGTCGGCAGTAGCGCCGCAGGGTGCCGCCGCCGACGTATTCCATCACCAGGTAGGGCTGTGCCGTGTCCGACACGGCGTCAAAGATCTGCACCACGTTGGGGTGGTTCAACTGGCCGACCAAAGCCGCCTCGGCGGCAAAAAATCGCTGCTGGTAGTGTTGCTCACGCGAACCCGGCAACAGCCCCGACCGCACCTGCTTGATGGCCACGTCGCGGGCGCGGAATGGGTCATGCGCCAGGTAGACGTCGCTGGTGGCGCCCTCGCCCAGCTTGCGCTTGATCTTGTACTTCCCGATCTGCTGCGGCAAGTCCAAGCTGGTCGAGCCAGCGACCTCGGCCACGGGCTCAACAACAACGGCGGGGAGTTCCAGGTCGGGCATGGGTGGGCGCTGGCGACAGGGGCAAAGTCCAGGGGCAAAGTCGGTTTGGCGGCGGGCATCAGGTCAGGCGACCAAGCTGGGTGGAGTTGGAGGCACCCCGGCGCCGGGCCCGTCATGGTGACGCCTGGCCCTGGTCCGACAGCGCCGAAAAGCGCCGCCATGGTCCGCCAAATGCAACAGATGCCCCCCCGCCGACTGCCAGCACCAGGCGAAGGTGCGCCCAAAAGTAGAATCGTTCGATGATTGAAGCCAAACAGGCACTGCGCCTGGCGCTGCACCAAGCGCTGCAGCAGTTGCTGGACCAGACAGCACCAGCCCCCACTGCCGAAGCCCGCGACAGCCTGCTCGGCATGCTGCCGACGCTGGCCCATTTTGAGAGCCCGAAAGTGGCCGCCCATGGCGACCTGGCGGTGACTGCGGCCATGGCCCTGGCGCGACCGCTGAAAAAGAACCCCCGTGAGCTGGCGCAGGCCCTGGTCACCCGGTTGCAGGCCCAGAGCGCCGTGCAGCGCTGGGTGCAGGCGCTGGACATCGCAGGCCCGGGTTTCATCAACCTGCGCCTGGCGCCGGCGGCCAAACAAGCCGTCGTGGCCGAGGTGCTGGTTGCCGCCGACCTGTTCGGCCAGATGCCGCCCAGCGGCCGCAAGGTGATGGTGGAATTTGTGTCCGCCAACCCCACCGGCCCTTTGCATGTGGGCCACGGCCGCAACGCCGCCTTGGGCGACAGCATCTGCAACCTGCTGCAAAGCCAGGGGCACGAGGTGCTGCGCGAGTTCTATTACAACGACGCCGGCGTGCAGATCAACAACCTGGGCCTGTCGGTGCAGAGCCGCCTGCGGGGCCTGAAGCCCGGGGATGCGGGATGGCCCGAACAGGCCTACAACGGCGAGTACATCGCCGACATCGCCGCCGACTTTGCCGCTGGAAAGACCGTGCAGGCCGACGACCGCAGCTTCACCGCCAGCGGCGATGTCAGCGATCTGGCCGCCATCACCCAATTTGCCGTGGCCTACCTTCGCCACGAGCAAGACCTGGACCTGCGCGCCTTTGGTGTGCGGTTCGACAACTACTTCCTGGAAAGCAGCCTGTACAGCAGCGGCCGGGTCGATGACACCGTCCAGCGCCTGGTGGCCAGTGGCAAGACCTATGAAGAAGGCGGCGCCTTGTGGTTGCGCAGCACCGACTATGGCGACGACAAGGATCGCGTCATGCGCAAGCGCGACGGCACCTACACCTACTTCGTCCCCGACGTGGCCTACCACCTGGCCAAGTTTGAACGCGGCTACACCCAGGTCATCAACATCCAGGGCACCGACCACCACGGCACGGTGGCGCGTGTGCGCGCCGGCCTGCAGGCGGTGGGCATGGGCATCCCCACCGGTTACCCCGACTACGTGCTGTACAAGATGATCGCCGTCATGAAAGGCGGCGAAGAGGTCAAGATGTCCAAGCGTGCGGGCACCTCGGTGTCGGTGCGTGACCTGATTGAATGGACCAGCCGCGACGCGGTGCGCTTTTTCCTCATCAGCCGCAAGGCCGACACCGAATTCACCTTTGACGTGGACCTGGCGCTGAAGGCCAACGACGAAAACCCGGTGTTCTACGTGCAGTACGCCCATGCCCGCATCTGTTCGGTGCTGGCCAAGGCTGGCGGCACCGCCGACGTGGGTCAGGCCGACCTGTCGCGGCTGGTGGCGCCCAGTGAGACGGCACTGATGCTGAAACTGGCCGAATACCCCGACATGCTCAAGCGCGCTGCCGACGACCGAGCACCGCACGACGTGGCCTTTTACCTGCGGGAATTGGCCGCCACCTTCCACACCTTCTACGCCAGCGAGCGGGTGCTGGTGGACGACGCTGAGCTCAACCGGGCCCGGCGGGCGCTGTTGTGCGCCACGGCGCAGGTGCTGCGCAACGCGCTGGCGCTGCTGGGTGTATCGGCGCCTGAATCCATGGCCCGCGACGCGGCGGCCGAAGACCTGCCTGCACTGGAGCAAGGCGCATGAAGATTTCACAACGTGGCGGATTTGTACTGGGCATGGTGGTTGGCCTGCTGATCGGTCTGGCCCTGGCGCTGAGCGTGGCGCTGTACATCACCAAGGCGCCAGTGCCGTTCATCGACAAAGTGCCCCAGCGCACCGCCGAACACGACCGGGCAGAAACCGAACGCAACAGGCAGTGGAACCCCAATGCGGCGCTGGGCAGCAAGAATCCGCCCGCCGGCGCCACCGAAGCCCCGCCGCCAGACGCCCTGCCCGCGCCGGTGTTTCCAGATGGCCCGCCGCGCGACCCGGCAGCCATCCTGTCGGGCGCCACGACAGGCGCCACCACAACCGCCACCCCGCCCACAGACGCCATCCCGCCAACAACGAATGCGCCACCGCGGTCCACCGCTGCGGCACTTGAACCGTTTGTGTACTTTGTACAGGCGGGCGCCTTTGCCCGGAACCAGGATGCCGAACAACAGCGCGCGCGGCTGGCCCTGATGGGGCTGACCGCCAAGATCACCGAGCGAGAGCAGGCCGGACGCACCGTCTACCGCGTGCGCATGGGCCCCTACCCCGCGCGCGAGGCGGCCGATAACCTGCTTCAGCGCCTGCAATCGCAGGCCATCGACTCGCAGATCGTGCGCGTCGAGCGGCCCTGATCGGCAGACCCGTGACTTGATGGTCTGGGCGCCCGCACCAAACCGTTTTCACTTTTCACCGAAAGGACCCATTTCATGCAACGGCGCGACTTTTCCCAACACCTGCTGGCTGCCGGCACTTTGGCTGCAGCAGGCCTGACGCGCAGCGGACAGGCCCTGGCTCAAAAGGCAGGTCCGGTCGAGGGCCAGCATTACGTGCGCCTGAGCACACCAGCGCCCGTGAGCCTGCCCGAGGGCAAAGCTGTCGAAGTGGTGGAGTTCTTCTGGTACGGCTGCCCCCACTGTTTTGCCTTCGAGCCCACCCTTGAAAACTGGGTGAAAAAGCTCCCGGCCGACGTTCAGTTCCGCCAGGTCCCGGCGGCTTTCACCGCCACCTACCAGTTGCACCAGCGCATGTTCTATGCCCTGGAAGAAATGGGCCAGCAGGCCACCCTGCACCGCCGACTGTTCAGTGCCATCCACCAGGAAGGCAAGCGCCTGAACAGCGAGTCGGCCATCGTGGACTTTGCCAAGGCCAATGGCGTGGACGGCGACAAGCTGGCCGCCGCCATGAAGTCTTTCAGTGTCAACACCAAGGCAGCACGGGCCAAACAGCTGTCCGAGGCCTACAAGATTGACGGCGTGCCGGCCTTGGGCATCAACGGCCGCTACTACACCACGGTGGGCCAGGCCGGTGGGCCGGACCGCGCCGTGGCGGTGGCCGACTACCTGATCCAGTTGTCGCGCAAGGCCTGAGTTGCCTCATCCCAAGGGCCTGACGCGGGCGCGCTGCGCGGCGCCTACGCGCCAGCCCTGCCGCAATGCGGCGACGGGCTCGACGGCACGGGCGGCCCATTCTTGAGGCCTGGACGGCACGCGACTTCGGGCCTCATTTCACAGCAGTCGGCACCCCACGCCGGGGTCAGGTGGCTATACTAGACTGCAATTTCCGTGCCGCCACCATGTCTTTGACCTTGCCTACATGTCCACCCCTGAACCGTTCCCGCAGCCGCATCGCCGCGGGTGTGAGCCTGGTGGTGGCAGCAGGGCTGCTGAGCACTGCAGCCCTGGCCGAAAAGGCCGATAGAAACCAACCTTTGGTCGTGGAAGCCGACAAGGGCGGCAGTATCGATCTGCAGCGGCAGGTGCTGGTCTACACGGGCAATGTGGTGGTGGCGCAAGGCACCATGCAACTGCGCGCTGAACGCATCGAGATGCGCCAGGGGCCCGACGGCTATCGCACCGCACAGGCACTGGGCAGCGCGGCCAAGCCGGCGACATGGCGCCAGAAGCGCGACGGTGTGGACGAAACGGTGGAAGGCTGGGCCGAGCGCATCGAGTTTGACGCCAAGGCAGACACCCTTCGGCTGCTGGGCCGCGCCAGCGTGCGGCGCCTTCGCGGCGCCACGGTGGCCGACGAAATCAGCGGCAGCAACATCCTATGGGACAACGCTGCGGAGATCTTCAAGGTGGAAGGTGGCGATGCCACCATCAGCAACCCGACCGGCCGCGTGCGCGCCGTGCTGAGCCCGCGCGTTGAAAGCCCCGCAGAAAAAGCCGCACCCGTCGGCAACAACAACCTGACGCCCAGCCGAAGCCTGGGAGACCAGCGCTGATGGCACTCACGCCGGACATGGCCGCACCGGCGGCAGCGCCAGCAACGGCGCCAACGAGCGCTGCAATGCCCAAGGCCAGCCGCTTGCGAGCCGAACACCTGCGCAAGAGCTACGGCTCACGGCTGGTGGTCAAGGACGTGCATTTGGCGGTCAGCGCCGGTGAAGTGGTCGGGCTGCTGGGCCCCAACGGGGCCGGCAAGACCACCACGTTCTACATGGTGGTGGGCCTGGTGCGCGCCGATGCCGGCGAGATCCACATCGACGACCAGCCCGTGCACCACATGCCCATCCACCAGCGCTCGCGTCTGGGCTTGTCGTACCTGCCGCAAGAGGCTTCGATCTTCCGCAAGCTGACGGTGGAGGAAAACATCCTGGCCGTTCTGGAACTGCAGTTGGACAGCAACGGCCGCCCTTTCAAGCCGCCAGTGCTGCGCGAAAAACTGGAACAGCTGCTGACCGACCTGTCGATCCAGAAACTGCGCGACTCACCCGCGCCGTCGCTGTCGGGCGGCGAGCGGCGGCGCGTTGAAATCGCACGAGCCCTGGCCACCCAGCCGCGTTTCATCCTGCTGGACGAGCCCTTTGCGGGTGTCGACCCCATCGCCGTGATGGAGATCCAGCGCATCATCGCCTTCCTGCGGGCACGCGGCATCGGTGTGCTGATCACCGACCACAACGTGCGCGAGACGCTGGGCATCTGCGACCGCGCCTACATCATCAGCGAAGGCAGCGTGCTGGCCGAAGGCACGTCCGCCGAAATCGTCGACAACGCCCAGGTTCGAAAGGTCTACCTGGGCGAGAACTTCCGCATGTGAGCGCCGCACCATGAAGCCTTCACTGCAACTGCGCCTGTCGCAGCACCTGGCCCTGACGCCGCAACTGCAGCAGTCGATCCGGCTGTTGCAGCTGTCCACGCTCGAGCTGCACCAGGAAGTCGGCCAGATGCTGGACGAAAACCCCTTTCTGGAGCTGGAAGAAGACGACGGTGCCACGCCTTTCGAAGCCGCGTCCGAGCAGTCCGCCTTGGACCGGCCGGTGGACCGGCAGGCTGACGGCGAAGCCAGCGACGCGCCGGATGCCGGCGACAACGCCAGCGAATTGAAGGCCGAAGAATTTGGCACCACCGCGCAGGACGACTGGGAAAACGGCACCGAGCGCGACGACTTTGACGGCATCCGCGAAATCCCCGGCAGCGGCGCCGGCAGCGCAGACAGCGACAACGAAGGCCCGGAAGCCGGCAGCGGCAGCCTGAGCCTGCGAGAGCATCTGCGCACCCAGACCGCGGGCATGCGGCTGAGTGACGAAGACCGCCAGGCGCTGGACATTCTGATCGAGTCGCTGAATGACGACGGTTACCTGGACGACACGCTGGAAGAGGTCGGAAGCGCCGTGTGCAGCATGCTGGGTCTGCTGGACACCGATTCGCAGCAGATGCTGCAAGACCGCCTGCACTGCGCGCTGCTGTGGCTGCAAAGCCTGGAGCCGGCGGGCGTGGGCGCGCGTTCACTGGCCGAATGCCTGAAGCTGCAGCTGCGTGAGCTGCCCGCCAGCGAGGCCCGCGAAGCGGCGCTGCGCATCAGCGCCGAGCACCTGGACCTGCTGGCGCGGCGCGACACCAGGCGCATCGCGGCACAGCTGAACTGCAGCGAAGACCTGGTGCGTGAGGCGCACGAGCTGATCCGCCATTGCGAGCCCAAGCCCGGGCGCGCTTTTGCGAACGACGAAGGCGCGGCCGTGGTGCCCGACATCATCGTGCGCAAGACCGGGCGCGGGCTGAACGTGCAGCTCAATCCCGAAGTGATGCCCAAGCTGCGCATCAACGACCTGTTTGCCAACGCCGTGCGCGGCCAGCGCGGCCAGGCCGGCGGACCGGGCCTGTCGGCGCGGCTGCAAGAGGCGCGCTGGTTCGTGAAAAACATCCAGCAGCGCTTTGACACCATCCTGCGCGTCAGCCGTGCCATCGTCGAACGGCAGAAGGGCTTTTTCACGCACGGCGCCATTGCCATGAAGCCCCTGGTGCTGCGCGAAATTGCCGACGAACTGGGCCTGCACGAAAGCACCATTTCGCGCGTGACCACGGCCAAGTACATGGCCACGCCACAAGGCACCTTCGAGCTGAAGTACTTCTTTGGATCGTCCTTGAACACCGAAGCCGGCGGCAACGCCTCCAGCACCGCCGTGCGCGCGCTGATCCAGCAACTGGTCTCGGCGGAAAACGCGCGCAAGCCGCTGTCGGACAGCCAGCTCAGCACCATGCTGGAAGAACAAGGCATCCAGGTGGCCCGCCGCACGGTGGCCAAATACCGCGACGCGCTGAAGATCGCGCCCGCCACCTTGCGCAAGGCGCCCTGACCGTGGCCCACCTTTTTTTGCCCTGCGCATCGGGCGTGGAAGCGCTGCTCGCTGCAGAGGTGCAACAGCTGCTGAGTGCCAGCACCGAAACCAGCCGGCACGGCCGGGGCGGCAAGATGAGCAAGTCCGGCCCACACGCGCCTGCGGTCGAAACCGCCCGGGGTGGTGTGTGGGTGCAGGGCGACGAGCGCACCGCCATGCTGCTGAACCTGGAAAGCCGCCTGGCCCAGCGGGTGCTGTGGCCCATCGCCGATGGCCCCTACCGCGACGAACACGACCTGTACCGCCTGGCCTGTACGGTGCCCTGGGAACACTGGATCACACCCGAGCAGACGCTGCGGGTGGACGTCAGCGCCCAGCGCAGCCCGCTGACCAGCCTGAACTTCGCCGCCTTGCGCATCAAGGACGCCGTGTGCGACCGTCTGCGCGAAACCGCCGGTGCACGCCCCAGCGTGGACACCCGCCAGCCTGACCTGCCCATCGCCTTGTTTGTGGGGCCGGAAGCTGCAGCCCTGTACATCGACACCTCGGGCGCGGCACTGTTCAAGCGCGGCTGGCGCGAAGACAAGGGCGAAGCACCGCTGAAGGAAACCCTGGCCGCCGCCATGCTGGCTGCCGCGGGCTGGCAAGGCCGGGCCGAAGACGGCCCGCTGCTGGACCCCTGCTGCGGTGCCGGCACCATCGCCATCGAAGCCGCGCAGATGGCCTGCGGCATGGCCGCCGGTGCGCTGCGCCACTTTGCCTTCGAGCGCATGTTGCCCTTCAAGCCCTTTGCCGCCGACTGGCGCGACCTGAAACGCGCCGCCCAGGCGCGGGTACATGCCCCAGCGGTGCCGGTGTTTGCCGGCGACGTGAGCTTTCGCATGACCGACTTTGCAGCCCGCAATGCCGAACGCGCGGGCGTGCGGCAGGCCATCGACTTCAAGACAGCCGATGCCCTGCAGCGGCCCCCACCCGCCGTGGCAGGCACGCTGATGATGAATCCGCCGTACGGAGAACGCATCGCACCCAAAGGCACCGGTGCGGCCAACCCTCGCGGTGCGTCACCCCGGCAGGACTTTGACGGCAGCAGCGAGACCGACTTCTACCGCGGCCTGGCCACGCAATGGAAACACCACTACGCCGGCTGGACCGCCTGGGTGCTGAGCCCCGACGCCAAACTGCCATCCCAGTTGCGCCTGAAAGAAAGCCGGCGGGTACCGCTGTGGAACGGACCGATCGAATGCCGGCTGTTCCGCTTTGACATCACCGCCGGCGCCGGGCCGGGTGATGGCGCTGCGGTGTCAAGACCGCCGTCGACCAGCGCCTGAGGCCACCACCGGCGCCAGCACCGGCAAAGCGTCGACCCGGCGCTCGATCTCCGCCATCTGCTGCAGGAAACCCGGCGCGCCCACGCCACCAAACCGGCGCACAAACTCGGGCTCGGCCATGAACTCGGGCAGGTCCAGGGCGTAGGGCATGAAGTCACCCTCGACCAGGATGCCGCCATGGCGGGCGCGAGCTGCGGCCAGGGCCGACAACAAGCGCTGCGGATCCGTCACCGCCAGCTGGCCAAAAGCCGTGCCGGCGCGGTTGGCTGCCATGTCGTTGAAGCTGAAGCCGCTGCCGCCGCGGGCGTCAGCCACTTCCTTGAACAGGCCGATGGCCTTGGACAAGGGGCTGGAGCCTTCGGTGGCCAGCGCGGCCGAAACGATGAAATGCAGTGGCCAGTCGTCGCGGTTGCTCAAGGTCACGCGCATGGGGCGAATCGGCGGCGCGCTGCCTGGGGGCAGCACAGCCTTCAGGTTGCGGCCATTCAGGTACATGGCCAGCACCAGCACCGCCGCGCGGTTTTCAGCCTTGGCGTCAGCACCCGCCAAAGCGCGCTGGTGGGCCAGTTCAAACAGCGGCCCCATCACCCGCGCCATGGAGGTGGCCCAGGCCGGCGTTTCCTGTTGCAGCACCGAGGACAGCCGCTGTGCATAGGCCAGCAGGCGGTGTTTCTGGTCGGTGGGCACCAAGGCACCCAGCATGCGTTCGCCGGTGCCGCTTTTCCAGGCGTAGACCAGGCGCACCCGCTCCGGCGCAAAGCGCACATGCTGCACCACCTCCAGCAGCAGCCGCCCCTCGTCGGCCAGATCGGCCCAGGCCAGCACCTTCATCGTCAGGGGCTGCACCAGGGCCGCCGGAATCCTCAAGCGGCCGATGGTCAAGGCGTCCAAGGCCGGCAAGCGCGCCGCCTGCACCAGCCGCACTTCGGCATTGACCCAGCGGCCCAGCGGCCAGAACCTGGACGCCAGGCTCGGCATCCAGCGCGCCAGGTCTACGCTGACGCTGACCGTGGCCACGCCTTGCTCCACATGCACCCGCCCCGAGCCCGTGGCCCAGCGCTGGCCACCATGGTTGAGCAGCAGCTCCAGTTCACGTGCACTCAGGCTCACCGCCTGCACCGCTGCGGGCGGTGCGTAGCGCGGGTTGTGCTGGCGCAAAAGCTGCAGCGCGCGGGCCACGTCGCCGGCGTTCAACTGCTCTTGCAATTGCACCGACGGCTGGCGCTGCAGGGCTGAGGCGGCGACCAAGAGCAGCACGCCCAGCAGCAGTCCCGGCAGCCACAGCACCGCACGGCGCAACCCCACCCAGCGACTCTTCACGACCATAGTGACCCGAGTGTGGCTCAAGGCGCACCGGCCCGGCCGTGAAAAAGCCCTGCACGACCCTGGTGTTTTGACCCGCACGGACGGGACCACGCCATAGACCGGAGCCGGCATCCAGCAGGGCGGGCCCGGCATAAATTGACCGCCACGCCTCATCGGATCGACATGGATCAGCGTTACGCTCTGCGATCCGTTCCTTTTCGGGCCGTCGGCGCCCAAAAGGCAGACGAGCAGCCGCCCAGGCGTCTGGCGCGGCCATCCCAGCCCGGGGCCTCAGACCGCAAGCGAGGCCCGCAGCCCGGAAACAGTTTGCATGCTCAATGTCTTCACGCTGGCCAATGGCCGCCTCTTCCAGGAAGAGATCGACAGCCTTGAAGAGCTGGCACATGTCAGCCCCGTTTGGGTGGACCTGGAAGACCCCAGTGACGACGAGACGCGCTGGGTCGAAACGCGCTTTGGCCTGACCATTCCCAAGGACGTGGTCGACGACGACCTGGAAGAGTCGGCCCGCTTCTACGAAGAGGACAACGGTGAACTGCACATCCGTTCGGACTTCCTGATCGACGCGGCCGAGGCCGCCAAGAGCGACGAAGTGCAGTCGGCCCGCAACGTGCGCGTGGCCTTCATCGTGCGCGACAACGTGCTGTTTTCCATCCACGACGAAGACCTGCCAGTGTTCCGGTTGCTGCGCCTGCGGGCGCGGCGCATCCCGGCGCTGATCGAAGACGCCAAGGACGTGCTGCTGAAGCTGTACGACGCCAACGCCGAGTATTCGGCCGACGCGCTGGAAGGCATCTACGACAGCCTGGAAAAGGTCAGCGCCCGCGTGCTGCGCCACAACGTGGACGACACCGCCGCCGGCGAGGCGCTGACCGCCATTGCGCGCGAGGAAGACTTGAACGGCCGCATCCGCCGCAACGTCATGGACACCCGCCGGGCGTTGAGTTTCATGATGCGCAGCCGCATGCTGGGCGCCGAGCAGTTTGAAGAAGTGCGGCAGATTCTGCGCGACATCGACTCGCTGGACAGCCACACCGCCTTCCTGTTCGACAAGATCAACTTCCTGATGGACGCCAACGTGGGCTTCATCAACATCAACCAGAACAAGATCATCAAGATCTTTTCGGTGGCCAGCGTGGGGCTGCTGCCCCCCACGCTGATTGCCAGCATCTATGGCATGAACTTCAAGTACATGCCCGAGCTGGACTGGGCTGCGGGTTACCCGTTTGCCTTGGGCTTGATGGTGGCTTCGGTGGCCGCACCGTTCATCTACTTCCGGCGCAAGGGCTGGCTGCAATAGACCCGGAAACGCGCCTCAAGCGCCCACGCCGTTTTTCACGGCGGCGAAGTAGGCGCCGTAGCCCAGATGGCGCAGGCCCTTGAGCCACAGCGTGAAGCGTTTGGGAAAGTGGATTTCGAAATCGCCCCGAGCCAGGCCGCGCACGATGTTGTCGGCCGCCACCTCTGGCGTGATCAGCGCGGGCATGCGAAAAGTGTTCTGCGCCGTCAGGGGTGTTTCCACAAAACCCGGACAGATCACCGACACACCCAGCTTGTGCGGGGACAGGTCCAGGTACAGCACCTCAGCCAGATGGGTCAGCGCGGCCTTGGTGGGGCCGTAGGCCAGCGACTGCGGCAGGCCACGGTAGCCGGCCACGCTGGACACCAGACTCAGGTGGCCGCCACGGCCACTTTGGGCTTGTGCGTGCAGCACCGGCAACACCGACTGCAGCAACTGCAAGGCCCCGATGTAGTTCACCTGCACATGATGCACCGCCACGTCCAGATCAAAACTGTCGGCGCGCATGGCCTTGTAGGTGCCGGCGCAATACATCACCAGGTCGATGCCCCCCTGGCTGCGCTGCACCTGTTCGGTAGCCGCATGCAGCGCCTGGGCATCCGACACGTCCAGCGGCAGCGCCTGGCTGCCCGGGTGTTCGGCGACAAAAGCCGACAGGGCTTCGCCGCTGCGCGCCGACACGCAGACCTGCGCGCCCAGACGGTGCAGACGGCTGGCTGTTGCGCGCCCAATGCCGCTGGACGCGCCCACCAGCCAAACGCTGCGGCCGGTCCAGTCTGTGATCTTAGGATTCAGTGCCATGTTCTTGGATGCCGTGCCATCAGCGCCTGTCAGGGTTGGGTTTGGTGAACGACAAGGTCACTTCACCCAGGTGAAAGCCGAACTTGCTCATCGCGGCCTTGTTCAGCATCACCTGCTGATCCAGCAGGTACATCCAGTCGTCAAACTGCACCTCATAAACCTTGTCATCTACGGGCAACGACAACGTGTAGCGCCAGTTCAGCGCGTTGCCCGCAGCCTGTCCCAGGGCCACACCCACGACGTCATCGGCGCGCCCTTCATAGCGACCACCCCCCAGGTCGGTCAGACGCCAGACGCGCCGCTCGGTCTTGCCGTCGCTGTAGGTAAAGCGCTCATCCAGCGTGCCCTGGTCGCCTTGCCAGGTGCCGGTCATCTGCACCTCGAAGCGGCGCACGACCTTGCCGCTGCGGTCGGTGAAGATGCCGTGCGCTGTCAGCGGGCCGTTGAAGTAGGTCTTCAAGTCCAGCACCGGTTTTTCTGCAGCGTAGTCCGCCGGCGTAGGCGCGACGGCACAACCGGCCAATGCGGTGACGGCAATGGCGGCGGCGGCGCCCAGCGCCCAGCGCCGGCCCGTTTCAGGCGGGCGGTTCGAGGTGATCATGTGTTGTTCTCCTTCAGCAAACCGGACTGCCACAGGAGCACGGCGGCCCCTGTTTTCAACAGACACGGCAACAGGCAATAAGCCACGGTCAGGGCCTGCAACGCTTGCCCGTCGCGGACCCCCGGGGTGTAACCAAACTGAGCCAGCAGCGGCAAGGCAATGCCGGCGGCCAGGGCCAGATTCAACTTGGTGGCAAAGTTCCACCAGCCGAAATAAGCACCTTCCAGCCGCTGGCCGTGGCCGGCGCGCTGGATGGTGCCGGCCAGCAAGGCCGGCGGAATGGCCAGGTCGGCACCCAGTGCCACGCCGCTGGCCAGGCACACGACGACAAAGGGCATCACGTCGCCTGCGCCCAGTGTGGCCGCCCAGGCAAAGGTCAGCACCGCCAGAGCCATGCCCAACAGCCAGGCGCGTGGCAGGCCAAAACGCGACACGCACCGCAACCACAGCGGCATCGACAAGGCACCGGCCGCAAAGTAGCTGGCCAAGAACAAGGGCTCGAAACTGTCGGCCTGCAGTCGGTCGCGGATGAAAAACAGCACCAGGGTGGCCGGCACGGCGCTGGCCACGCCGTTGACCAGGTACACGGCCAGCAAACGGCGAAAACCGCGGGTGGCCAACGGAGCCCAGATCGAGGCGGCCGCCGTTGGGCCAGATGCGGGCAAAGCCTGGCCAGGCTGCACGTCAGGGTGGGGTGCCGAGACAGGCCTGGGCGCCTGCGACAAGGCCCACAGGCCCAGCACCAGAGCCAAAGTGAACACGACGCCCGTCCAGCCCAGGCCGGCCACCGAGGGCAACACACTGGCCACCAGCACACCCACCAGCGCCAGGCCCTCGCGCCATGACACGATACGGGCGCGTTGCGCCTGATCCCCGCCCAGCCGCGCACCCCAGGCCTGGTGCAGCACCGACAGTACGCTGTAACTCAGGTAGGTCAGCGCCAGCAGCACACCGCACCACAGCAGCAAACCCGTGGGGTCGGCGCGCAGGGCCGATGGCGGGAAAAACAGGCCCCGAAAACCCAGCGCCAGCAGGCCTGCCGCCAGCACCGCAGCAGCCATCGCCCGCCCGGTGCCGCGGCGAAACCAGCTGTCGGCCCAGCCCCCGATGAAGGGGTCTACCCCGGCATCCAGCAAACGCGCGCCCAGCAGCAAAGCGCCCAGCGTGGCCAGGGGAATGCCAAATTCACTGGCGTAGTGGTTGGGCAGCACCACATACAGCGGCAGCGCCACAAACGCCAGCGGCAGGCCCAAGGCGCCGTAGCGCAGGCCCTGCAGCCAGCCTCCGCGCCAGGCGCCACCTTGGGGTGGCGTGGCGGCCGGGGCGCCGGCGATGGGGACGGGCCCGAGCGTGTCCGGCAGATTCACGGCCGACCCGTGCCCAGTAGCGCGGCCCGCAATTCAGGCTCGGAGCTCTGGGGCGCCAGCCAGATGCCAAAAAAGCGGCGCGCAAATTCCGCATCTCCCACGCGACCCTTGGCCTGGCCGTCGACATAAAAACGGGCACCCTCGCCCGGTGTGTACAGGCCGGTGATGCGGGTCCCGTCGGTCACGTCGGGGAACAGGGTCTTCATCGACAACAACCAGCGCTGAGCCAGACCATCGTCGATATCCCCCTGGCGACGCATTTCTTTCAGCGATCGGTCGGCGATCTGCTCGCCCTGCAAGTCGCGCTGATAGCGGATCTCCAGCGCCAGCGGCGTGGTTGACCAGTCATTGCCCAGGCCGGCGGCGGCCTGCCACAGGCGCGCCTCATAGACCTTCAAACCCAGGAAGCGCAATCGCCCCTGGCCGCGCAGGACCGGCGCCTTCAGCGCGGCCTGCACTTCCTGGGGCACGCCAGGCTGCCGGATCGCGCTGGCGGCCGGGCCATCAGCCGGCGCAGTCTGCGCCCACGCCAGCGGCGCCGACGCAGCCAGCGCAACCAGCAGGCAGGCCAGCACCAGATGGCCGGCCGCGCCGACACGCTGGGGCAACAACAGACTCGCAGCGCGCTTCATGCCGACTCTTTGACGGGCCGACGCAACGTGAATTGCACGACGTCGGTGTTGCCGGTGTCAAAGGCCGCTTCGCAGTACGCCAGGTAAAACTCCCAGATGCGCATGAATCGGGTGTCAAACCCCAGTTGCCGCAGCGGGCCGTCGCGGTCCAGAAAGTCATGACGCCATCGACGCAAGGTTTCGGCATAGTCGGCACCAAAAGCCAGCGTCTCCACCAGTTCCAGACCCGCCTTGTTGGCCATCTGCTTGAACAGCGCCTTGCTGGGCAGCAGACCGCCCGGAAAGATGTACTGCTGGATGAAGTCGGTGCCGCGCACATAGCGATCGAACAGGTCGTCGCGGATGGTGATGCTCTGGATGCAGGCACGGCCACCGGGCTTGAGCTTGTTGAACACGGTGGCGAAGTAGCTGTCCCAGTATTCGCGACCCACGGCTTCGAACATCTCGATCGAGGCGATGGCGTCATAGGATTCGTCGTCGATGTCGCGGTAGTCCTGCAGCCGCAACTCGACCTGGTCGGCAACACCGGCGGCCTGCACACGGCTCTGTGCAAAGGCCAGTTGTTCGGACGACAGCGTGACACCCGTGACGTGGGCGTCAAAGTCACGTGCGGCCATCTCGGCCAGAGCGCCCCAGCCGCAGCCGATTTCCAGCAGCCGCTGACCAGGCTGTACAGCGCACTGCTGCAAGGCGCGCCGCACCTTGGCGTGTTGCGCCTGCACCATGGGCTGGCTGTGATCGCCGGCAAACCAGGCGCTGGAGTAGTTCATGGTCTCGTCCAGCCACTGGCGGTAAAACGCGTTGCCGATGTCGTAGTGGGCGTGGATGTTCTTTCTGCTGCCGCTGCGTGAATTGCGATTGCGCAGGTGTTTCAGCCGGTAGGCCAGCCGGCCCCACCAGCTGCCATAGACTGCTTTTTCGATGGCATCGCGGTTGGCGATGAACAGCGTCAGCAACGCCACCAGGTCGGGACTGCTCCAATGGCCGTCGATCCAGCTCTCGGCCAGGCCGATGTCGCCGCTTTTCAGCACCGCGGTGCACAGCTGCCAGTCGTGCAGGCGCAGCGCGGCTCGCGGCTCGGCGGTGCTGGCACTGCCCAGGCGCAGTTGTTGGCCGTCGGGCAGTTGCAGGTCCAGCGTGCCATGCTGCAGTCGCTGCAGCATGGCCAGCACGGCACGTGCCGCAGCGGGCGCTGCGGCTGGCAGGAAAGAGGCGGCGTTGCCGGCGGCGCGGGCAGTGGTCATCGTCGTCATGGCAGAAGCTGTGGAAGGGTTGGACACAAAGGGCTTACGCAGAAAGGCGACTGCTGGATCATCGGCTGATGAAAGCCTGCGGCGGCACGGGCTTTCGAACAAAGGGCACGTGCTTCAGCCACAGGCGCAAGGCCTGCCAGTGGATGCGCGCCACCACGCCCAGCGTCATCAGCGGCATGCCAAAAAACGCCGCCCGGGCGGCTTGAGCGGTCAGGGGTTGCAAGACCCCGCTGACGCTGGTCTGCAGCAGCGGGCCGGTGTTGTCATCGTGGTCCACGCGCGCCACCGTGCGCTGCGCGGTGCGCATGAAGCGAAAGCGGTACTGGCCCTCGACCTGGCAAAAGGGCGACACGTGAAAAACCTTGCTGGCCCGCTGTTCGCGACCCCATTGCAGATTGGGGCCGTCCAGCAGGTAACAGTGGCGCTCACCAAAGGTGTTGTTCACTTCGACCAGCACGGCGGCCAGGCTGCCGTCCCGTCGGTGGCAGTACCAGAAGCTGACCGGCTTGAAGACATAACCCGCAACCCGCGGGTAGGTGTGAAGCCAGACCTCGCCGTCGGCGTCGGCCACCCCTTGCTGGCCCAGCAATTCGTCCAGCCAGGCCAATGCGTCGGCGCGGCCGTCACCATGGTCTGTGTCGTAAAAACTCAGCCAGCTGAAACGGTTGCGCGACAGCGCGCCGGCGCCCTGCCGAAGGCTGCGCATGGGCAACATCAAGAAATAGGTCGGGTACTCGAAGCTGTTGACGTGCGGGCGCAAGCGCCGATGGCGCACCACGCCACGGCCCAGCAGCGGCGTGGCCACCGGATGGATGTTTTCGGCCACAGCCTGCGCCATCTCAGGCCGCCTGCTTCAAGCTTGAAGGCTCGGCCAGGCGGCTGGCCAGGGCCTGCGCCACCGCCAGGCCCGAGCTCAAACCGTCTTCGTGGAAACCGTAACGGGTCCAGGCACCGCAGAACCACAAGCCGTCGCGGCCCTGCAGCTGCGGCAACCGGGCCTGCGCGGCGACGGCCGCCTGGTCAAACACCGGGTGGCTGTAGTCGTAGCGGCCGAGCACGGCTGCCGGGTCGGGCAGGTGCGCGGGGTCGGGATTCAGCGACACCAGCACCGGTTGCTGCCAGGGCAGCGGCTGCAGGCGGTTGATCAGGTAGTGCAGGCAGACGGCCGCCTGTTCGCGGCCCTGGTTCAGCGAACGGGCATAGTTCCAGGCCGCCCAGGCGCGGGGATGGCTGGGCAGTACCGACGTGTCGGTGTGCAGAACCGCCTGGTTGGGGTGGTAGCGGATGGCGCCCAGTACAGCCTGTTCGTCGCGACGGGTGTCCGTCAACATCGCCAGGGTCTGGTCGCTGTGGCAGGCCATGACGACCTCGTCGAAACGCTCGACACCCTGCGCCGTGGCCACCCGC
>JAHECB010000304.1 GCA_024641925.1 Betaproteobacteria bacterium | reverse complement strand
TGCCAACTGGGCCTGGTTCAGGCGGTGCAGAAAGTAGCTCTGGTCCTTGGCGGGGTCCAGGCCTTTCAGCAGCTCAAAACGGTCGCCGTTCTGGCGCACACGGGCGTAGTGCCCGGTGGCGATGTGGTCCGCACCCAGTCGCACGGCATGGTCCAGGAAAGCCTTGAACTTGATCTCGGCATTGCACAGCACGTCAGGGTTGGGCGTGCGGCCGGCGCTGTATTCGCGCAGGAATTCGGCAAAGACGCGGTCCTTGTATTCGGCGGCGAAGTTGACGTGCTCGATCTCGATGCCGATGACATCAGCCACCGCTGCCGCATCCACAAAGTCGGCGTTCGACGAACAGTACTCGCTGTTGTCGTCATCTTCCCAGTTTTTCATGAAGATGCCGACAACCTCAAAACCCTGCTGCTTCAGCAGCCAGGCACTGACCGCCGAGTCAACGCCGCCTGAAAGCCCCACCACCACGCGTTTGTGCATGGCGGCATTATTTCAGCAGGCGAGCTGTTTGGATCGGTTGCGGATCAGTTCACGGGCGCGGTTCATAGCGTACTGGATAGCCTGGTCGGCAGACTCCCAGCGGTAACCACAGGCCAGGGAGTCGTCGCGAAAGGCTTCGCGGGGTTTGGCGGCCGACGCGGCCTGCAGGCCCTTGACACGGCTGACCACCAGCGCCGCCAGGTAGCCGTCACCACGGGGCGCTTCAACGGCGCCGACAAAGATCCGGTAGTCCCCTTCTTGGCATTCATCAAACTGCATAACAGACTTCCCGAGGCCGAGGCCTCTACTTTGGTAGAGACAACATCATGCAACGCAAGTTACAAATCGACCATCCCTCTGGAGGGGGAAATGCTCATCAGCCGTGAAGAAGCTGGCAGGCGCGTCGGTCAGAGCGGTCGTTGGCTGGCGCGGGCCAGGTAAAACCACTCGTGCCCCGGCAGCGCATTGACATCGGGGAAGACGATGTAACCCGGCCAGGGTGCCCGCAGTTCTGTACCGTCGGCGCGAACCGCAATCAGCTCGCCTTCGGTCAGTGGCGTGAAACTGGTCCAGGTCTTGACAAAGTTGTCGCCCGCGTCGTGTCGGTCCACCAGGTCGGCCAGCGTCAGGCATTCGGGCTTTTCGGGGGGCGCCAGGGGCAGCTCGGCCAGGCCCAGCAGCGCCAACGCCTGCCGTATGGCGTGGCGGGCCACCTGCGGGCCGGCCGGGTCTTCATGCTGGCCGCATTCCAGCGTCACGCCGTAACCGCCCTGGCTGCGCATGTACTCGGTGGTGCCCACGCCATAGCCCGGGTCTTCGTGCACCGCACCCGGTGTCAGTGCCTGCGCCTTGCGCCGTACGACGCCCGTGGCGTAGGCGTCCATCCAGCCGTCGACCACCCGTTCAACACCCACGTGGGCGGCCAGCTGGCCTTCGGCTGCGGCGTGTGCAAAGGGTTCCAGGTCGCCGCGGTTGTCGGCCGGCCCACGCAGCACAAACGGTTGGCCGGGGCTGCGAAAGCTGTGCAGGTCCAGCAGCACGTCGTGGCTGGCCAGCAGCGGGCACAGGGCGTTGGCCACAAAGTCCTCAAAGTCCTGCGGCGTGGCCGTGGGCTGCAGGCGGCGGTTGAGGTTGCGGTCGCCCATGCGCTGCATCTGGTTGTAGGCCAGCGGGTTGCACACCGGCACGAAGGTGACGGTGCCGCGTGTGATCTCGATTTCGCCATGGTCGATCTCGTCCAGCACCTGGCGGATACCGCGGCTGCCCGCGGTTTCGTTGCCGTGCACGGCGCCGGTGACGATGAGCTTCGGCCCTGGGCGCAGCCCACGGATCTGGTGCACGCGCAGGTTGCGGTTGCTGATCATGCGGTGCCTCCCGCGTTGTCTACGCACAGCAGTTGGTAGGCCTGCGCATAACGCTGGTGTACTCCCTCGATCACATGCGCCGGCAGGTCCAGCGCGGCCTGTTCGGCGCCGCCGGTGACGCCGGTGCTGGCCAGCCAGTCGCGCAGCGGCTGCTTGTCCAGCCCGTGGATGCGGCCTTCGGCCAGGTCCTGGGCGAGCCAGAAGCGCGAGCTGTCAGGGGTCAGTACCTCGTCCATCAGCGTCAGCGTGCCGTGTTCATCCAGGCCGAATTCAAACTTGGTGTCGGCGATGACGATGCCACGCTGCAGCGCATAGGTACTGGCCGCGTTGAAGATGCGGATGGCGGTACTGCGCACCTCGGCGGCACGCTCGGCACCCAACAGAGTTTCCAACTGCGCAAACGAGATGTTTTCGTCGTGGTCACCCACGGCGGCCTTGGTGGCGGGCGTGAAGATGGGCTCGGCCAGCGGCGTGGTCATCTTCAGGCCGGCAGGCAAACGCTGCCCACACACCGTGCCGCGCGCGCTGTATTCCTTCCAGCCACTGCCGGCTACATAAGCCCGCACCACAGCTTCACAAGGCAGCGGTTGCAGGCGTTTGACCAACATGCTGCGGCCTTGCACTCGGGCCACCTCGTCGGGCGCGACCACACTTTCCGGGGCTTCGCCACTCAGGTGGTTGGGCACCACGCCCTGCAGTTTGTCAAACCAGAACAGCGCCATCTGCGTCAGCAGTTGGCCCTTGCCGGGCACGGGGGCCTTCATCACCACGTCGAAGGCGCTCAGGCGGTCGCTGGCGACCATGAGCATGCGGTCGCTGCCCACCGCGTACAGGTCACGCACCTTGCCGCGGGCGATCAGCGGCAACGAATGCAAGGCGGTTGGGGCAACAGCGGCGGACGACGGGGCCGAAGAGGTGGCAGACATGGGGCTTGATCGGGTTGGCGGCAAAAGCCGGATTGTCGGGCCTCAGCGCAGAAAGTCCTGCAACAACGTCAGCGTGCCGGCGTCGGCGTCCAGTTGCAGGGTCAAGCCCAGGGGCAGCGGCCGGTTGGGTGTGCCGTGTCCGCTGGGCCACCCCGCCAGCAGCGGTTTGCCCTGGGCCTGGCACAGGGGCAGCAGCATCTCGCGCAACAGCGTGTCGGGCGATGCTTCTTCGGTGAAGCTGCCCAGTACAAAACCGGCTGCCCCATCCAGCACCCCGGCCAGCTTCAACTGCGTCAGCAAGCGGTCGACACGGTAGGGCTCTTCGTTCACGTCTTCCAGAAACAGCAGCGTGCCTTCGGGTGCATTCAGCGGCCAGGCCCAGGGGGTGCCCAGCAAGGCGGCCACCAGGCTCAGGTTGCCACCCACCAGACGACCGCGTGCTGCGCCGCTGGCGTGCAGGCCCTGCTGTCGCGGCGCAGGCTGAAGCGGTGGCGCCAGCACCGAACCTGCTGGCAAAGGCGACATCAGCAACTGGAAGAGCGCGTCGCGGTCGGCGACGCGGCTGCCGGCCTCGTCGGGTGTGCCACCGGCCACCAGCATGTCCGATGCGGCCATGGGCGCGTGCAGGCTGGGCAGACCCTGCAGGCACCACAAGGCCTGCAAGGCGGTGAGGTCGCTGTAGCCCACCAGCAGCTTGCCGGCCCGGCGCACCGCTTCGGCGTTGACGAGTGGCAGCAGGCGCATGCAGCCGTAACCCCCGCGAAGGGCGTGAAGGGCCTTCACGGTGGGGTCGGCGAGCGCAACGTGCAGGTCGGCCAGCCGCTCTTTGTCGCTGCCCGCCAGGTAGCCGGTGCGGCGGTGGCAGCCGGGGTACACACGGGCTTGCAGGCCAAAGTGGGCATACAGGTCGGCGACGCGGGCCACCCGTTCAGGGTCAGCCGGCCCGGCCGGTGCGACCACGGCTACGGTGTCGCCGGGCTGGAGTGCGGCATAACTCATGCATCAGCCCCTTGTGCCACAGCCGCTCACAGCGCCAGCACCGCATGATGCACCGCCGCGCCCAGCGCCGGCATCCGCCAGGTGGTCGCGCAGTCCGGGTGCGGCGCGTACCGCGTGCCCAGGTTGCTGAGCACGGCCACGATGTAATGCGCGTCAGGGGTTTTCACGATGCCGCCGTCGGAACCGTAGTTTTCGGTGGTGCCTGTCTTGTGGGCAAAGGCCGGAGAATCGGGCAGGCCCGGCACCCAGCCCGGCACGTGTTTCAGGCTGCCCGAGGACAGGATTTCGTTGTGCTTTTGCCCTTGCAGCTCGGTGCGCAAGCGATCACGCGAAGCGGGTTTCAACAAGGGCGGCGTGTTTGCAGGCAGCCAGGGCGGTGGCGGCGCGTCCTGGTCCAGCAGCCAAAGCAGGCGCACGGTGTCCCAGGCCGTCATGTGGAGGTGGCCAACCCCTGAGCCGTTGTTGTTGCGCCAGCCGCCCGCCGCCGTGGTGTTGTTCATCTGCAGGGTGGGCAGGCCGGACGCGGCAAACACGGCATTCAGGCGCCGCGGCAGCAGGCCCACCCGGTGCAGCAGCGCCACACAGGTGTCGGTGGCGTCGTTGTCGCTGGCGGTGATCATGGGCGACAAGGCCTCGGGCCAGTCGCAGCGCCCTTCGTCCACGGCCAGGGCAACACCCACCGCCACCATCAGCTTCACCAGAGACGCGGGGTAGGGCGCCACCACGTCGTTGCCACCGGAACCTGCAAACGGCTTCCAGGGCAACTGCGTCCAGTTGGCGCCCGGCTGCCAGGCCACCGAGTGGGTGGCGCTGTCCTGCAAGTCAGCCATGAAACGCAGGTTGGTGGCCGACGCGCCGTTGGACGGTACCGTGGCGATCAGGCCCTGCGGGTACTGGCGTGAAAACAGCAGGTTGGCCAACACCGGCGCCCGGCCCGTTCGAAAGGCCGCCACCGCCAGGTCGATGCTGGGCATCAGCACCACGGGCTGGCTGCCTTGCAGGGTGTCGGCCGTGGCCGGGAAGTCCAGGGCCTGCACGGCCTCTTGCAAGGACAGGGTCAGCGTACTTGCGGGCTTGGCGTGTTGTTCTGTCATGGTCTGATATCTCACCATAAAGGCCGGTCAACACAAAGCCCGCCCAACCACAAGCGCCTGTGGGCACCACCCACAACCCGGCCGGAAAAACAAGAAGCCCCCGAAGGGGCCTCTGGGCACTGCTGGGGTCTTCTGTGCCGCGGTGCAGGATCAGAAGAACTTGTACTCGACGCTCAACACGAAGGCACGGCCGCGCGGGTCGGCCACGCGGGGCTCCCACGAGCTGCCCGAGCCCAGGTTGCTGTCATAGGTGATGGCAAACGGCGGGTCTGTGTCCAGCACGTTTTTCACCAGGCCCGTGATGCTCAGGTTCTTGAAGCCCGTGTAGGTGGCCGACAGGTTGTAGGTGGTGTAGGCGTCGACCTTGGGGTTGTAGTTGGTCGGCGTGATCAGGCCCGAGGCCACACCCGGCAATACCTGGTCGTTGTAGCCGCTGCGGTAGGTCTGCGACACCGTGCCCACCCAGGGGCCCTGTTTGCCCGTCAGGAAGGCGGTGTGCTTCCAGCGCAGGCCCAGGTCACCACCGAAGGTGAAGCGGCCGATTTCACCGGCGCCCCAGGCTGCCGAAGGTACGACGCGCGAGCGCTTGCTGATCAGGTAGGTGCCGTCCAGGCCGGCGGTGAACTTGGTGTTCATCGCGTTGAAGCCGGCACGCAAGCCCACCTCGACACCTTTGGCCTCGGTTTCACCGGCGTTGATGTAACGGCGGTCCACAAACCTCAGGGCGTTGTTGGCGTCGTAGGTGAAGCGCTCGGGGAACAAGGCGTAGTTGTCCAGCAACTGCTGC
>JAHECB010000047.1:10568-21970 GCA_024641925.1 Betaproteobacteria bacterium | reverse complement strand
AGACCCATGGTGCCGCGCCCTGGGCGGGTGTGGACCCCATCGTTACGTCGGCCCAGGTGATTCTGGGTCTGCAGACCGTGGTCAGCCGCACCATCGACCTGACCGAGGAACCGGCCGTGGTGACCATCGGCACCATCAAGGGCGGTGTGCGCGAAAACATCATCCCCGACAGCGTGGAGATGCGCGGCACCATCCGCAGCTTCAACGAAGGGATGCGCGACGACATCCACGAGCGCATCACCACGCTGGCCGACGCGGTCAGCCGCGGCAATCGCGCCACCTGCCAGGTGTGCATCGACAAGAACTACCCCGTCACCATCAACGACCCGGCATTGACCGAAGCCATGGTGCCCACGCTGCAGCGTGTGGCCGACACCGACCCCGGGCAGGGCCAGCTGATGCTGGTGCCCAAAGTCACGGGCAGCGAAGACTTCAGCTTTTTCCAGCGCGTGGTGCCGGGTCTGTTTGTGTTTCTGGGCGTCACGCCCAAGGGCAGCGACCCCAAGAAGGCCGCGCCCAACCATTCACCCCGGTTTTTTGCTGACGAGGCCGGTCTGCTGCTGGGTGTGCGCACCTTGGCGCACCTGGCGGTGGACTACCTGGAAGCCAAACACTGAGCTGCGGCAACTGGCGGCGACCCGTGCGTCGCTGACGCGACAAACAGTCCCTGCGCCATCCCCTAGACTTTGCCCGCCGACCTCGTGTCGGCAGCGTTCTCAGGGCGGGGTGAAAGTCCCCACCGGCGGTATCTGCCGGGCATGTGAAAACGTGCTGCTGCAGCAGCCCGCGAGCGCCCGGCCAAGCCCTTGCAAGGCCGGGGTCAGCAGACTTGGTTCGAAGGCAAGGCCGACGGTCAAAGTCCGGATGAAAGAGACATGCGTCCAACGCCTGCTGTGGCCCGCGCCACTGGTGGGCCCGAAGGCGTGCGCCCTGCTTCATCGACAGACTTGAATGGCAGGCGGTGTTTTCATGAATTCGAATCGGTTGAAGCCCGGAATCCGGGTGGCCGTCATCAGTGCGTCATGGCATGCCGATATGGTGGGCAATCGCGACAGGCTTTGCTGACCGAACTGGCCCGGCTGGGCGTGGCCGCCGACCATGTTGACTGCTTCAATGCGCCCGGCGCGCTTGAAATTCCCTTGCTGGCTCAGCGCATTGCCCGCCACGGGCGACACGCCGCCATTGTGGCCTTGGGGTTGGTCGTCGACGGCGGCATCTACCGCCATGAATTTGTTGCCCATGCCGTGATCGACGGCCTGATGCGTGTGCAGCTCGATACCGGGGTGCCCGTGCTTTCGAAAGTGCTGACGCCGCAGGCCTTTCACGACCACGCCGATCACCAGCGCCTTTTTTCCGAACATATGGTGGTCAAAGGCCAGCAAGCGGCCGCGGCCTGCGTCGAGGCACTGCGGTCCGCGCAGGCGGTGAACGACGCCGTGGCGCGTCTGGCGCCGGTTTGATCCGTGCCTGTCGTGGCACTTGCCGAGACCGCATCGACCCGACGGCATCAACCCGCTGTGCCCTGAGCATCGATCGCGTTGAGCGCAGCCTGCCGCTGCGCCAGCGGCAAAAAGCTGTGCTGGGCTGCCTGGCGCACCATGGCCAGCAGGTCCGCAGGCGTCAAGGCCGTATGGCGCAACAACGCCGCGGCTTCGCTGCTGGCGCTGCAGCGGCTGATCAGGCGGTTGTCGGGTTGCCAGCTGAGCGATACGCCCCGGCGCCACAGTGCCGTGATGGGGTGCGCGGCGATCGAGCGCGCCACACCCGTGTGCACATTGCTGCTGGGGCAAATCTCCAGGTGGATGCCCCGCTCGATGGCCTCGCTCACCAGGCCAGACTGCAAAGGGTCATGCAAGGCGTCGACCAGACGCACGCCATGGCCAATGCGCCGGGCGCCCAGGCGTGCAGCCTCCAGCACGCGAAGGGCAGCGTCGTCCTCGCCCGCGTGCAGCGTCATCGGCAGGCCGGCTTCGCGTGCCAAGGCCAGCGCTGCGGCATGGTCCGACGCCGGGTGGCCCCGTTCGCCACCTGCCAGGTCGAAGCCCACGACGCCCTGCCCGCGGTACTTCAATGCCAGCGCAACCGCGCGCACCGTTTCCGATTCAGGCAGGTGCCGCAGGGCGCAAACGATCAGACCGCTCTGTTGTCCCAACGGCAGCGGGCTGTCGGCCAGCCCCTGCAATATCGCCTCGACGGCGGCTTCTCCCGATACGCCATAGGGCTCGAACAGCAGCGGCGCGATGCGGAACTCGGCCAGGACCGCGCCGTCGGCCTTGCCGTCTTCGGCAGCCTCCAGGGCCACACGCCGCAGCGCCGCAGGCGTGGCCATGGCGGCGACAGTCAAGGCAAACCCGGTCAGGTACTTGTCCAGGCTGCCTGCGTGGGTGTTGTCGTCGAACCAATGGGCCAGTGCGCGTTCATCGGCCGCCGGCGGCGTCAGCCCTCGGTGGTGCAGCAGGTCCCACAGCGTGGCCACCCGCAGGCCTCCATCCAGGTGGTCGTGCAGCAGCACCTTGGGCAGGGCCGCTGCCGTGGTGTCGAAGGCATCAGGCTGGGCATTCATGGTGAAGGTGGCAGGTTGTCTGCGGGCTGCTTTGCCGAGTCGTGCCGGGCCGCCAATGTTCCTGACACAGGAACGCATCATGCCCGTTGCTGGTGCCTTGAAACGCCCTGCAGACCGTCTGACGGCAGGTTTGCACGGGTGCGCCAGGCAGCGTGTAGGGCCAGCCTGCTGGCGGTCTTGCCGAGACCCCTACGCCAGCGCGCATGGATGCCACAGAATCCACTTGTGAACGACGATGCCCTTTACGCCGCCACCCTGCGACTGATCGTGCAGACGCCGTGGCCTGCCTCAGGCCGGCCAGACCAGCGCCGTGCCGGTGTGGGCCACGGGCACTGCCTGAAGGTCTTGTGGGCACGAAGTCCGTACCGCCTCTTCCAGCAGAAATGGCCCCGCCTCGTGCCGGCGGGCTGAAGCGTTCCCATGCAAGCCTCAACCACCATTGCCACCAAACGCGACGGCGGTGCGCTGAGCCGTGCACAGATCGATGACTTTGTGCAAGGCCTGGTGAACGGCAACTGGTCCGACGGGCAGGCCGCCGCGCTGGCCATGGCCATCGTCTGGCGCGGCATGGACACGGCTGAAACGGTGGCACTGACCCGCGCCATGACCCATTCCGGGCAGTGCCTGGACTGGCGCGACGCCGGCTTCGAGGGACCGGTGCTGGACAAACACAGCACCGGTGGTGTGGGAGACAAGGTCAGCCTGATCCTGGCGCCGATGCTGGCGGCCTGCGGCGCCGTGGTGCCCATGATCAGCGGGCGTGGCCTGGGCCACACCGGCGGCACGCTGGACAAGCTGGAAGCCTTGACCGGCTACCAGGTGGACGTGCCGCTGGCGCAGCTGCGACACACGTTGCAAACGGCGGGCTGTGCCATCGTCGGCGCCAGCGCCGACCTGGCGCCTGCCGACCGCCGGCTGTATGCGCTGCGCGACCTGACGGCCACGGTGGAAAGCCTGCCGCTGATCACGGCCAGCATCCTGAGCAAGAAGCTGGCCGCCGGGTTGCAGGGTCTGGTGCTGGACGTCAAATTCGGCAACGGTGCCTTCATGTCCACGCTGGCGCAGGCACAGGCGCTGGCGCACAGCCTGGTCAGCGTTGCGCAAGGCGCAGGCTTGCCAGCCCGGGCCTTGATCACCGACATGAACCAGGTGCTGGGTCACACAGCCGGCAATGCGCTGGAGGTGCAGGAGGTCATCGATGCGCTGTGTGGTCGGCGCACAGAGCCGCGCCTGCGTGAGCTGTGCCTGGCCCTGGCGGCACAGGTGCTGCAGCTGGGCGGCCTGGCGGCCGATGCAGGCCAAGGCCGGCAACAGGCCGAACAGGCCTGGGACAGCGGCCGGGCTGCCGAGCATTTTGCGCGCATGGTGGCCCTGCTGGGCGGTCCGCCTGACGTGCTGCGCCAGCCGGAGCTGACACGGGCGCCCATGCAGCGGCCAGTGGTCGCGCCGCATGCCGGCCGTGTGGTGGCACACCACACCCGCGCCTTGGGGCAGGCCGTGGTCACACTGGGTGGTGGCCGCCGCCAACCGGGCCAGAAGGTGAACCCGTGTGTGGGCCTGGCCGACGTGCTGGCCCCGGGTACGCTGGTGCAGCGTGGGCAACCGATGGCCGTGGTGCACGCCAGCAACGCCGCTGCCGCAGACCGGGCGGTCCAGCAGGTTTTGGCGGCGCTGCCGATCGAGCCCGACGATCAACGGCCCTGGCAGGCGCGGCCGCTGGTGGTTGAGGTCATCGCGCCTTGAATGGCCGCGCGCCGCCGCAGACCTCAGGCTGCGCCGGCGTTGGCGCCCGGGCTGGGCGGGGCCAGTCGAAAGGCGCGCAGTGGATGGGCCAGGTGTTTCAAAGGTCGTTCGCCCAGGTCGTGCAGGACACCGTCCACGCCGTCAAGCAGGCCTTGACGCAGCGACAGGCTCACCACCGTCTGCCCGGGCTGCGCCAGGCCGGTCAGACGGGCGGCGATGTTGATGCCCCGGCCGTAGATGGACCCTTCTTCGGCCAGCACCTGCGCGGCATGAACCCCGATGCGCAGCCGGATGTGGTCTTGTTCGTGCTGGCCGGTGTTGAGCTCTTCGGCCAGTGCATGCAGGCCATGTGCACAAGCCGCCGCGTGCGACGCGCGCACGAAGGTGATGAGCACCCCATCACCGCGGCGCTCCATCAACTTGGCGCCGTCATAGACCGGCACCAATCGGGTGTGAATCTGGTGCAGCAACTGGCGCAGGCGAAGCACCGATGCCAACTCGTCCCGTTCGATCAGCCGCATCGACTCCACGACGTCGGCAAACATGATGACCAGATCCTGCCGAGTGAGACTCCCATCATCCAAAAACTGCACAACTGCCTCCTGCGCGCGGGCCTCTTGGCGAGTCCTTCAGGCAGACCAAGCATAACGCGGCAATTGGGCACTCTGTGGCCACCAGCCTGACCCGTCGAAGCTGCCCAGCCCTTCACCGCTGACGCAGTAGACCTGCCCGCCGATCTGAAGACTGCGGTCCTGGCTGACGTCGCGAGCCCCACCTACCGCCAACAAGCGGGACGCTGAAAATGACCGGTTCCACGGCTCGGTAGCCGGCGCCGGCTACCCGAGCGCTGCGCAGCTGCTGGTTGAATCGAGCTCCGGCAGCACCACCGTACAGGGGCGCAGCCGTAGACCCCAGATGGCCCGCTGCTGGCAGGGCGAATTCAACTGGTTCGCAGCGCGGCTGCGCCGGGCGCAGCAGCGGGCGGTCAGCGCCCCTGAAGGTGACGGCCTGGCCGGACCGGCCGCAGGCGTGTTTCAAGCTCCAGCATGTCGCCGGCCACCACATCAAACTCGCCGGACCGCCAGGCTTCCGTCGCACCACCGGGGCCATGTTCCAGTGGGCGCAGCACCAGGGCCGTGGGCAACCCACAAGCCTTGGCGGCACGCAAGTCACTGGGGTGTGCCGCCACCATCATCACCTGGGAGGGTTCCAGCCCCAGCAGCGCCACGGCGCCCAGGTAGGCCTGGCGGTCGGGCTTGTAGTGGTTGAAGAGTTCGGCGCTGAACACCATGTCCCAAGGCAGGCCCGCATGTTTGGCCATGTTCACCAGCAGGGCCACATTGCCATTGGACAGTGTGGCGATGGTGAATTGCTGCTTGAGCCGGTACAGGCCGGCCACGCTGTCGGGCCAGGGGATCAGGCGGTGCCAGGCGCGGTTGAAGTGCAGGGCATCGTCAGCGGCCAGGACGAGGCCATGGCGCGCCAGCAAACCGTCGAGGATGCGGCGGTGCAAGCCGTCAATGGTGGTCCAGGGCAGTTTGCCGGTGCGCACCTCGTGCATGGCGGGCTGGTAACCGGCGCGCCACTCGTCGGCAAAGGCGGCCCAGTCACGCGGGGTCCAACCCTGGCGCTGGGCCAGCAACTGCCCCTCACGCTGGATTGAACTGCGCCAGTCCACCACGGTGCCGAAGATGTCGAAGATCAGGGCCTTGACGCCACCCGCGTCAAAAGAGCCTTGCGAGTCAAACCCGGTGTGCATGCTGAAAGTCCAATGTCCAGGAGCTGAATTGACAGGCCCGTTGTGGCCTCCCCTCAAATCAGGGGGCACGAGCGGGGCGCGCCGTGGGCAACATCATCATTGATCAACAACGATAGTCCACCTCAGGCCCGCCGCAGCAATGTGCCGCAAACCCTTGTCTGAACTTAACCCCAAGTTGTCCCCAAGTTGCCCCCAGTTCAGTCCACGACTGTTACGAGTTGCGGCCCGTTTGCACCCCCAATCACACCCCCTCGCCACCTAAAATCTTTGTCAGATTTGCTTACACGTCGATCTTGAGTTGGCCCCGCTCGGTCATCACCCCTGAAGTTTTACTGGCAGGCCGGAGCTGGTCGTGCCCTCACCTGGTTCCGCAGTTCATGCACCTGTCTGATTTGACCGCCCTGTCGCCCCTGGATGGACGTTACGCCGCCAAGATGGCCGTCTTGCGCCCCTTGTTGTCCGAATTCGGCCTCATGCACCGGCGCGTGCAGGTTGAAGTGGAATGGTTCGTGGCCCTGTCTGACGCGGGCCTCCCTGAATTTGCATCGCTCAGCGTCAACGCGCGCCAAGTCTTGCGCAGCCTGGTTGAAGGTTTTTCCGAAGCTGACGCACGCGCCATCAAGGACATCGAAAAAACCACCAACCACGACGTCAAGGCGGTGGAGTACTGGATCAAGGACGCCATTGCCGCCGTTCCTGAACTGGCGCGTGCCGGGGAATTTGTGCACTTCGCCTGCACCAGCGAAGACATCAACAACACCAGCCATGCGCTGATGCTGAAAGCGGCGCGAGAACAAGCACTGCTGCCGGCGCTGGACAAGCTGTTGCAACAACTGGGGCAGATGGCCGGCACGCTGGCCGCCATCCCCATGCTCAGCCGCACCCATGGCCAGACGGCCAGCCCCACCACCGTGGGCAAGGAAGTGGCCAACGTGGCCGCACGGCTGGCCAACGCACGCGCTCGCATCGCCCAGGTGCCTTTGCCCGCGAAGATGAACGGTGCCGTGGGCAACTACAACGCCCACCTGTCGGCCTACCCCGATGTGGACTGGGAAAGCTTCAGCCGAGGGGTTGTTGAAAAGCAGCTGGGTCTGACATTCAACCCCTACACCATCCAGATCGAACCGCACGACGGCATCGCTGAGTTGTTCGACGCCGTGGCCCGCGCCAACACCGTGCTCATCGACTGGGCACGCGATGTCTGGGGCTATGTGTCGCTGGGCTACTTCAAGCAGCGGGTGAAAAAGGGCGAAGTCGGCTCCAGCACCATGCCGCACAAGGTCAACCCGATCGACTTTGAAAATGCCGAAGGCAATCTGGGCCTGGCCAATGCGCTGCTGTCGCACATGAGCCACAAGCTGCCCATCAGCCGCTGGCAGCGTGACCTGACCGACAGCACGGTACTGCGCAACATGGGCGTGGCGCTGGGCTACACGGTACTGGCCTGCGACAGCCTGTCGCGCGGCCTGGACAAGCTGCAGATCAACGAAGCCGCACTTGCCGCAGACCTGGACAAGGCCTGGGAAGTGCTGGCCGAGCCGGTGCAGACCGTGATGCGCCGCCATGGCCTGCCCAACCCCTATGACCAGTTGAAAGACTTCACACAGGGCAAGCCCATCACGCGCGAACTGATGCAGGGTTTCATCCGGGGCCTGGCCGTGCCTGAAGCCGACAAGGCGCGGTTGCTGGCGCTGACGCCGGCCACCTATTCCGGGTTGGCCGAGCCGCTGGCCCGGCGCTGGGCCGAAGGCGCCTGATGGCTGCACCGCCACGCGCCGACTTCCGCCAACAGCTGGCGGCCAGTGAAGCCGCCAACCAGTCGATGCTGTGTGTGGGTCTGGACCCCGAGCCTTCGCGGTTTCCGCTGGCCTGGCGCGGCGATGCATCGCGGCTGTTCGACTTCTGCGCCGGCATCGTGGACGCCACGGCAGACCTGGTCATCGCCTTCAAGCCGCAGATCGCCTACTTTGCCGCGCAGCGCGCCGAAGACCAACTGGAACGTCTGATCCAGCACATCCACCGCGTGGCCCCAGGTGTGCCGGTCATCCTGGACGCCAAACGCGGCGACATCGGCGCCACCGCCGAGCAGTACGCCCGTGAAGCCTTCGAACGCTACGAGGCCGACGCGCTGACGCTGTCGCCTTTCATGGGTCTGGATTCGCTGCAGCCCTACATGCGCTACGCCGACAAGGGCCTGATCGTGCTGTGCCGCACCTCGAATGCTGGCGGCTCAGACCTGCAGGCCCAGGTGCTGGCGGGCGGCGGCGTGCTGTACGAACATGTGGCGCAACTGGCGGCCGGGCCCTGGAACACGGGCGGGCAGCTGGGACTGGTGGTCGGTGCCACCTTTCCGCAGGAGTTGGCGCGTGTACGCGAACTGGCACCCAAGCTGCCGCTGCTGATTCCGGGCATCGGCGCGCAGGGTGGCGACGCGGCAGCCACGGTCAAGGCCGCCTGGCGCCCGGACGCGCCCATCATCGTGAGCTCGTCGCGCGCGGTGCTGTATGCCCAGCCCGCTGCCGCCACCATGACGCAGGCGGCCGACGCAGCGCGCACCGTGGCCTTGGCCACCCGGGCAGCGCTTCATCGGGCACGGCCCTTGCCTTGACATGACCACTGCACGCGCCTTTCGCGACACCGTACCGCTGGGCCTGCTGAACGTGCAGGCGTCACCGGTGCCGGACGAACTGCCGGTACTGGAAGAAACCGATGCCCTGATGGGGCAGGCGCCCCGGCGCGGCAACATGCCGCACACCGGTGCGCTGCTCATGCCCGACCTGGCTCAGGCGCTGATGGGCATCGCTGCAGCCTGTGCTGGCATCGTCTCGATGTTGATGCTGCTGGGCGCCACGCAGAGCACGGCATCAGCTCTGCTCAGTGTGCCCTGGGCCTTGCTGGCGGTGGCTGCGGCTTCGTTTGTGCGTGTGCCTGAACACTTGAAGTGGCGCGCGGTCACGGCCACCACCGTTTTCACCGCGCTGCTGATTGCCTTTACGGCCTGGGCGCTGGGCCTGGGCCTGGGCTCGCCCACGCTGGCGCTGCTGGGCTTGCTGGTCTGCGCCAGTTGTGCCATGGCCGGTTGGTACGCCGGGCTGACGGTGGGTGCGGCATCGTTGCTGGGCTTGTTGTCGGTGGCCTGGTTGGGTTGGCCGTCATCGGTGCCGCTTTGGGCCATGAGCCCTTCGCTGGTGCAGCTGTCCACGCACCTGATGGTGCTGGGCGCAGGGCTGGCCTGCGGCGCGCTGCTGTCGCGCACCATGGCGCGCAACCTGCTGGCCTCGCGAGAACGTGAAGAGCGTTTCAGCCACCTGTTGGCGCTGGCCGCCGATGCGTATTGGGAAATTGACCACGAGTACCGGCTGACGTCGGTCACCGCGCAGGGCGCACAGAACGGCCAATGCACCACACGCGGTGCCGAACAGGGCTTGGGCGGCATCCCCTGGGAAATGCCGCAGTTTGCCTGCGACAGCGGCACCCTGGACGATCTGCTGGCCGACCTGGACGCCAGGCAGGCTTTTCGTGAACGCATGGTCAGCTGGACGGTCAGCGGCGGCCGCCAGCGGCACTATCTGGTCAGCGGCGAGCCGCGCTTCAACGACCGCCGTTTTTTCACGGGTTTCTGGGGTGTGTCGCGCGATGTCACCGACATCCACATCACCCAGGCCGCGCTGATTGCCTCCCGTTCGCGTTATCAAGAACTGTTTGCGCGGATCCCGACGCCACTGGTGCTGCACCGTGACCATCTGGTGCTGGACGCCAACCCGGCAGCCTTGAAGATGTTTGGCTTTACCGACCTCAACGCCATGATCGGCGCCGACTTGCTGGACGCTTTCGACGGCCCCGATGCCCGAGAGCGCGCCAGGCGCCGACTTGCAGAACTGCTGCAACGCCCCATCGGCGCGGCGCTGCCCATCACCGACTTCAACCTGCGCATTGGGGGCCGGCCCGTGGCCGTGCGCGCCACCGGTGTGCGGGTCGAGGCCGAAGGCGGCCCCGCGCTGCTGACCATCTTTGTCGACGACACCGAACGGCTGGCCAGGGAAGGTGCCGTGCGCCGCTCGGAAGCCATGCTGTCGCACCTGGTGGCCACGAGCCCGGACCTGATCATGGTCATGGACGCTGCCAGCGGGCGCTTCACCATGGTCAATCGGGCCTTTGAACATATCAGCGGTCACGACAGCAGCCAGTCCGTCGGCAAGACCCCCGGCGACCTGGGTCTGTGGGTCGACGAGGACCGCTACACGCAACTCATGGGCCAGACCATGAGCAGCGGCACCATCGTCGACCAACCCATCACCTTGCTCAACGCAGCCGGTCAGTCCGTGCCTTTGCGTCTTTCTGCCGCGCGCTTTGCCATCGACCGGCGCGACTACGTCGTGGTCAACGCCCGCGACATGAGCGACGGCGAACTCGCGCGCATGGAACGCGAGACCATCCTCACCCATGCATCCATCGGCATCGCGGTGACACGCGCACAGCGCTTTGTCCTCGTCAACCCGCATTTCGAACGCATCTTTGGCTGGGGCCCCGGCACACTGGCGGGGCAGGACATCGACGTCATGTGGCCCGGTGCCGGCGACGCTGCCGATATCCAGCGGCGTCATGGCACAGCCCTGGCCCGTGGCGAGCCGGTGAGTTTTGAAACACGCGCCCGGCGCCTGGACGGCAGCCCGTTCACGGCCCACGTTCGCGCCCGGTTCATCGACCCTGAGCGCACGGCCCAGGGCGGCATGCTGTGGATCGTGGAAGACGTGACCGACCGGCGCGAGTCCGAGCTCACCCTGGCACGCGCACGCGACGAGGCCGAATCCGCCAGTCGCGCCAAGAGTGCCTTTCTGGCCAACACCAGCCATGAGCTGCGCACGCCCTTGAATGGCCTGCTCGGCCTGGCGCGGCTGGCGCGCGACCCCGAAACCAGCGAATCGCGGCGGTGCCAGTACCTGGACCAGCTGGTGGACAGCGCCCAGGCCCTGTCGGGCATCATCACCGACATCCTGGACGTGTCCAAGATCGAAGCCGGCAAGCTGCTGATGGAAGACGCCGTCTTCGACCTGGGCAAACTGCTGCTGTCGCTGAAGACCACCTACACCCCGTTGGCGGTGGCCAACCGGCTGGACCTGTACTTCGACATCGACCCTGCCGCCATGGGCAGCGTCACCGGCGACGCCGTGCGGGTGCGACAGGTCCTCAGCAACTACATCACCAACGCGCTGAAATTCACCGCGCAAGGCCAGGTGCGGGTGCGCGTACAACGCTTGCCGGCACCCACCAACAGCCAGCGGCCGGGCGCCCGGGTGCGCATGGAAGTCCACGACAGTGGTTCGGGCATTTCGGCCG
>JAHECB010000047.1:0-10558 GCA_024641925.1 Betaproteobacteria bacterium | reverse complement strand
GGCCGAGATGCAGACGCAATTGTTCAAGCCGTTTTCCCAGGCCGACCAATCCACCACGCGCCGCCACGGCGGCACGGGTCTGGGCTTGTCGATCAACCGCGAGCTGGCCACGCTGATGGGCGGGCAGGTCGGCGTCATCAGTGCGCCGGGCCAGGGCTCCACCTTCTGGGTCGAGCTGCCGCTGCCCGAGGCGCCCGCACCCGCGAGGCCCGAACCCCGCCCGGACAAAAACAGCCTCAAAGGCCGGCGGGTGCTGTTGGTCGAGGACAACCCCGTCAACATGTTGATCGCCGTGGCCATGCTGGAGCGCTGGGGCGTGCTGGTCTCGCAAGCCAGCAACGGCCGCGATGCCCTGGTGGCCGTGGAACAGGCCGCGCAGGACGGCAAGCCCATGGATGCCGTGCTGATGGACATCCAGATGCCGGTGATGAGTGGCCACGACGCCACGCGCGAGCTGCGCCAATCAGCCGCCGGGCGCGACCTGCCCATCATCGCCCTGACCGCCGCCGCACTGGTGAGCGAGCGCGAAGAGGCCATGCGGGCCGGAATGAACGCCTTCCTGACCAAGCCCATCGATTCGGAAAAACTGCGCAGCACACTGCTGCGCTGGTGCGCGGTCGACCACAGCTGAACCAGCAGCCTGGGCCGCGAGGGACTTGTTCAGCGTTGCCTCAAGGCTCTTGCACCGGCGCCCAAACAGGCACGCCATGGCGCGCAACATGGTCTACCCAGGCGTCCAGCACCGCACGACCGCGCGAAGCACCTTCGTCGTTGATCATCAGGGCCACCGCCCAGGGGTGGCCATCAAGGTCGTTGACGTACCCTGCCAAGGCAGCCACGTTGCGCAGACTGCCGGTTTTCAGCCGTGCCCAGCCGGTGGCCGGGCTGTCCTTGAGCCGGTTGCGCATGGAGCCGTCCACACCAGCCAGCGGCAGGCTCATGGCCAGATCGGGCGCATACCGCGCGCGGTGCGCCACCTTCAGCATCGACGCCAGCTGGTAAGGCGTGATGCGTGCACTGCGCGACAGCCCCGAGCCGTTGTCCAGCACCAGGCCGGTGGTGTCGATGTGGTGCTGCTGCAGCCAGCCCGTCACCACCTGGGCTGACAGTTCCGATGTGCTGCGCTGCGGCTGATCGGCCATGGCCGGTACCCCCAGGCTCAGGTAGAGCATGCGCGTCCACGCGTTGTCGCTGGTCTTGTTCAGCGGGCGCAACACTTCGGCCCAGGGCCGCGCCTGGCGACTGGCCAGCACCCGCGTGTTGGCGGGCGCGGCGGCTTCTACGGCCCGGCCCTGCCAGCGACCGCCCAGCTGCTGCCACAGCGTGCCAAACAAGCGCTCGGCGAGTTCGGTGCGGTCCAGCAGTTGCAGCTGGGTGCGCCGCGTGCAGGCCTTGGGAAACCCGCCTTGCAGGTCGATGACGGTGTCGGGGCCCTCGTGGCGCACCACGGCACTGCGCCAGTCGTCGTCCCAGTCGGTGCAGCGGCTGCTGGTCAGCGCCATGGCCTGGCCCGACACCCGCAGGCCCGGCAACGCCGGCACTGTATCGGCCACGACCGTCCCGGAAGCGCTGGACAGGCGCAGCGGCAGCAAATTGCCGGCCAGTTGCAAGGCGTCGGGGATGACGTTGTAGCCAAACTCCGGCGCTTCGTCGAAGGGTGGCACCCCCAGGTCGGCCCGCGCCGGGCGCCACAGCGTGCGATCCACCAGCAGGTTGCCCTGGATGGTGTGCACGCCGTTCTGACGCAGCTCGGCCAGCAAGGCCCAGAACTGCGCCACGCCCAGGTCGGGGTCGGCACCGCCGCGCAGCACCAGGTCACCCTGCAGCGTGCCGTCGGCCAGCAGCGGCGCGGCACTGCGCAGCTCGGTGAAGCCGCGTGCGTTGGGGCCCAGACGGTCCAGTGCCACGATGCTGGTGACCAGCTTCATGGTGCTGGCTGGCTGCATGGGGCGATGGCCCTGGTAAGCCCATGGCCGCAACCAGTAAGGGCCCAGGGGCAGCGCCACGGCGGCCAGAGCGCTGCTGGGCAGCTTGGCCACCACCAGCGCCTGCTGAACCGCCAGCGGCAGCGGGTCTTGCCCTGGCAGTCCCAGTTGGGCATGGGCCAAACCGATGCCCGGGCCAACGCACAAGCCGCCCAGCAACATCACTGACGGCCGCAACAACAAACGGTTCAGGCGACAAAACAGGTTCTTCAGCATGCCCGCATTTTCAGCCAGCGCGGCACGTCGTTGCTGCCCCGACAATGTCGCCCATGACGGATGGGACAGACCCGACTACACCCGGTCTTGGACTGGGGCTGGATGCCGGCGGCACACACACACGTTGGGCACTGGCCAGCGCCGACGGCCGTGTGCGGGCCGGTGGCGACATCGCGCCCATGTCGGGCCAGCAACTGGCCAGCGAAGCCGGGCTGGCCGCACTGACCGACACGCTGCACACACTGGCGGCCCAGGTGGCAAGCCAGTCGGCAGCCTGTGGTGGTGGTCTCGCGTTGGCGGGCCTGGTCGCCGGCATCACAGGCTTTGACAGCCAGCAGATGCCCCAGTGGCAGGCCCTGGCCGCCCATGCATTGGGCCTGCCCGTGGCCGGGGTGCGGGCACTCAGCGACATCGAACTGACCTGCGCCGCCGCCTTTGCACCTGGCCAGGGCATGGTGCTGATCGCCGGCACGGGCTCGGTAGCCGCTTTTGTCGACTCCAGCGGCCAAATGCACCGTGCCGGTGGACGCGGCGCCATCATCGACGATGCCGGTGGCGGCCACTGGCTGGCGCGCCACGCGCTGCAGCAGATCTGGCGCGCTGAAGACGCCGAACCCGGCGGCTGGCAGCGCAGCGCTTTGGCGAGGCACGCTTTTGAGTACATCGGCGGTACGAGTTGGGCCCACACCCGCGCCTGGGTCTATGGCGCCAGCCGGGGCGAGTTGGGCACACTGGCCCAGGCCGTGGCTGCTGCGGCCGACGACGGCGATGCAGCGGCCACCGCACTGCTGCAGCAAGCAGGGCAAGAACTGGCGCGTCTCGTGCTGGCATTGGCGCACCGCGTGGGCTGGCACCCACTGGCACTGAGCGGACGTGTGTTTGACCTGCACCCCACCATCACGGCCAGCCTGCAGCAGGCCCTGCGCGCTGCCGGGCCAAACACGCTGCAGGTGCAGCGTCTGGATACTTTGCCGCATCATGCGGCCGCTCGGCTCGCGGCATCACCCGCCAGCGCCACCAACCCAAGCACAATGCCGCACTGATGAAATCCCGCGCACCCCAGCTGTTTGAAGCCGCAGCCCGCGCCTGGCGCACGCTGCTGGCCGCCAGCCTGCTGGCCGGACTGGGCGCCTGCACCACCCAGTCTGTGACCTCGGGCGGCACGCCCATCGACACCAGCCTGACGGCGCAGGGCCAGGACAGTCGGGCGATGTTTCTCATCCTGCATTACACGGTGGCCAACCTGCCGCAGTCGCTGAAGATCCTGACCGGGCCGCGGGTATCGGTGCATTACGTGCTGTCAGACGAAACCCCGCCACGCATCTTTCGCCTGGTGGACGAAAGCCAGCGCGCCTGGCATTCCGGCGCCAGCGCCTGGAAAGGCCACCGTTTGCTGAATGCCAGCTCCATCGGCATCGAAATCGTGCACCCGGGCTTCAAGCTCGGGCCCGACAAGCAGCGCATTTACCTGCCGTTTCCGCAGACGCAGATGGACGCGCTGGTGCCGCTCGTTCGCGACATCGTGGCACGCCACCAGATCAAGCCTGAGCGCATCCTGGGCCACGGTGAAGTCACGCCGTCGTACAAGGAAGACCCCGGCCCCACCTTCCCGTGGAAGCTGCTGGCCGACCGGGGCGTCACGCCACCCTGGCCCGACGCCACGCAGGTCGGCCTGCTGAAGGCGTACTACGAAGCCCAGCTGCCCGACGCCACCTGGTTCCAGGAGCGGCTGGCACAACACGGCTATGCGGTCGAACGCACGGGCACCTGGGACAAACAGTCCGAGCGCGTGATGATGAACTTCCAGATGCGTTACCGCCCGGCGGATTACGGCGGCCAACCCGATGCTGAATGTGCGGCGCTGCTGCATGTCTTGACCAAACCGACGGCCGCCCCGCTGAACGGCCGCACCTCATCGACCGGCCTGTATTGACCGCCCCCCATCGACCGCACATGGCCGGCATGGACCTGTTCCTGCGCCTGACGCGCCGCCTGGGCGCCGCCTTGCTGGCGCTGTCTGCCCTGGCGGGTGCGCACAGCATACGCGCACAAGACCTGCAGGCCAGCGAAATGCCGCCGCCCGAGCCGCGCGAATTCCGCGCCGCCTGGGTGGCCACCGTGGCCAACATCGACTGGCCCAGCGCACCCGGACTGAGCACCGAACAACAGCGCCATGAAGCCCTGGCCATCCTGGACAAAGCCAGGACCATGGGCCTGAACGCCCTGGTCCTGCAGGTACGGCCCAGCGGTGATGCGCTGTACCCCAGCACCCTGGAGCCCTGGAGCGAATACCTGACCGGCGCACCCGGCCGGGCCCCCGAACCGATATGGGACCCGCTGGCCTTCTGGGTGCAGCAGGCGCATTTGCGCGGCATGGAACTGCACGCCTGGTTCAACCCCTACCGTGCCCGACCGGCGCCACCCAAGACCGGGCCGCTGGTGAACCGCCAACCCTTGGTAGCACCCCATCTGGCGGTGCGCAGGCCCGACCTGGCCAAGACCTACGGCGACCTGTTGTGGTTTGACCCCGGCGAGTCCGACGCTGCGGCCCAGACCCTGGCCGTGGTGGCCGACGTGGTGCGCCGCTATGACATCGACGCGGTGCACATCGACGACTACTTCTACCCGTACCCGTTGGCGGTGGACGGTGTTGATCAGCCCTTTCCCGACGACGATTCCTATGCGCGCTACCGCCTGGCCGGCGGTGAGCTGGCCCGCAACGACTGGCGCCGCGCCAACGTCAACAGCCTGGTGCAGCAACTGCAGCGCACCGTGCAGGGCATCAAACCCTGGGTGCGGTTGGGCATCAGCCCCTTCGGCCTGGGCAAGCCCGACCGCCGCCCGTCGGGCATTTCGGGTTTCAGCCAGTACGACAAGCTGTACGCCGACGTGGAGCTGTGGCTGGCCAACGGCTGGCTGGACTACCTGGCGCCGCAGCTGTATTGGCAGATCGACCGCCCGGGACTGCAGTTTCCGGTGTTGATGGATTACTGGGTGTCGCAGAACACGGCGGGCCGGCATATGTGGCCGGGTCTGTTCACCAGCATGATCACCAAAGGCGAACCCGGCACCGTGCTGGGCAATCGCGCCTGGCTGGCGCGCGAGGTGCTGGACCAGGTTGAACTGATGCGCCAGCGGGCGCCCCGGCGTGATGCAACCGACGCCAACCCTGGTGTCACCGGCCACCTGCACTTCAGCATGGCCACGCTGATGCAAGACCGCGACGGCATCGCCACGCTGCTGCAATTTGGCCGCTACAACCAGCCCGCCCTGGTACCGGCCACACCCTGGCTGGGCGCCACGCCGCCACCGACACCGTCATTGACCATGATGGCCGGTGCGCGCGGGCCGCGGCTGTTGCTGGCGCCCGGCACGGCCCGCGACCGAGCCGCTGATGGCACGCAAGGCGCCAGCGCCATCCAGGCCTATGCACTGTGGCTGCGCGTGGGCGGCCAGTGGCGCTTGCAGGTGTTGGGACCCGGCGCTGCCAACATCGACGCCGCGGGTGCCGATGCCGCCGTGGCCAGCGCCGTCAGCCGCACTGGCATGCTCAGCGCCCGCACCAGCTTGCGCCTGGTCACGCTGACCCCCATCCAACCCTGAAAGCCACACCGCACACCGTGACCACCCTGCTCACCGAACAGCCCCACCCCGACCACGCCACGCTGGACCAGTATCCCACCGGCCAGTTGGTGCAGACCCTGGTGGCCGACCAGGCTCAGGCTGCCCTGGCCGTGCAGGCTGCGGCACCGCAGCTGGCGCAAGCGGTGGATGCCGCGGTGCTGCGGCTGCGCGCCGGCGGCCGCCTGATCTACGCCGGCGCCGGCACCAGTGGCCGCCTGGGTGTGCTGGACAGCGTGGAGCTGCTGCCGACTTTCAACTGGCCCACCGAACGCGCGCTTGCCTTGCTGGCCGGCGGCCCAGGCGCCATGTTCATGGCGGTGGAAGGTGCCGAAGACAACCGTGCGCAAGGGGGCGCCGACCTGCAGGCACTGGCACCCACCGCGCACGACGTGCTGCTGCTGCTGGCCGCCAGCGGCAGCACGCCTTACGCCCTGGGCGTGGCCGATGCAGCACGCGCCGCCGGCGCGCTGACGGTGGGTTTTGCCAACAACCCGGGCTCGGCACTGGCCGCTGCCTGCGACATCGCGGTGGTGCTGGACACCGGGCCCGAAGTCATCAGCGGCAGCACGCGCTTGAAAGCAGGCACGGCGCAGAAGATCGCCTTGAACAGTCTCAGCAGCGCCGTGATGGTGCGCCTGCACAAGGTCTACGGCAACCTGATGGTGGACTTGCGCGCCACCAACGCCAAGCTGGTGCAGCGCGCGGTACGGCTGACCATGCGCGCCACTGACGCGGACGAAGCAGCGGCAAATACCGCGTTGCAAGCCTGCGGCTGGCGCGTGAAAACGGCTGTGGTGATGCTGAAGGCGGGCGTTGACGCCGCAGATGCCGAACAGCGCTTGCAGGCTGCAGACGGCAGCGTTTACACGGCGCTGCAGCACAACAGCTGATCAAGGGCTGTGCAGCCCAAAAAACTACCAGCGCGCCGGCAAGGGCCGCAGGGTCACCCAGACGCGACCCTGTTCACGCTGCTCCTGGCGCAGGTACTGGCCCTTCACCAGATCGCCCAGCAAGCGCGTCACCATGGTGCGGCTGCAGCCGATCTGGCGCGCCAGTTTTTCCTGTGTCAGTGGGTAGGCCATGCAGGCTGTGCCGTCGGGCTGGGGCACCGACCCTGTACGCAGCACCACCACCAGGCGGCCGTAGGCGTCGGTCAAGGCCAGATCACGCGCACGCGTGCTGATCAAGCGGGCGCGCCGGGCCACCACGGCCAGCAACTCAAACGCCAGCGCCGGGTCTTGAGCAATGCAACGTCGCAGCGTGGCCGCGTCGACATGGCTGCACTCGGCGGGTGTTTCCACCGTCACATGGGCCGAGCGCACGCCGCCGTCCAGGCTGAGCTCACCCAGCGTTTCACCCACACCGTAAAAGCCGAATGTGAACTCCTGACCGTCTTCGCGCGCGGTGTAGGCGCGCAACATGCCGCTGAGCACAAAGTACAGGCTGCCGCCAGGCTCTCCCTCGCGGATCAGGAGCGTGCCACGCCGGTAGCGCCGGACCTGACCTTGACGGGCCAACTGGCTCAGTCGGGGCGTGAAATGCCCAAACGGATCTGCTGCGGGCGTCACGGGTGCATGGGCCATCTTGGTCTTGTTCTGGCCTTGCGGCCTAATGCCTGTTCAACGGCTGCGGGAGTCGAGGCCCCCGTCTCCCTTGAGGACTCTTGACCAACGCTTCATCTTATGGTCGCCGAGGTGGATTTGCAGACATGCAGTCACTTTTGTTGTTCGCAATTGTTGGCCTTGGCGCGATATCTACGGGTTGTCCCGAACGGGAGAGTCCGCTCCGCTGTTGCTGGAACCATCACGTGGTGCCTTGGTGCATCATGTTGTGCAACGGCGCGCGCTGACCGCGCCCCTGCTGCTGTCGATCTGGAGTCCCCATGGCCCTGCCCGTTGTTTCGCCAACCCTGTCACCCGAAACGCGGCGTGCCGGCACAACACGGCACACCTTCTGCAGCTGCGGTCAGCCTGGGCGACGTGCCTTCACCAGCTTGCTGCTGACGACCGCAGCGGCACCCGCGCTGGCGGCCATCCCCGAATGCAAACGCTCCGCGGCCACCCAGTGGGTACCGGCGTCGACGGTGGAAAACTCGGCCCGGCAGCAGTACGCACAACTGGTCAGCGAAGCCCGCGGCCAACGCGCGCTGGCACCCGACAACCACCCGCAGGTGCAGCGCCTGCGCTACATCGCCGCACGCATCGTGCCCTTCGCGCCGGCATGCAACGATGCGGCGCAGAACTGGAAGTGGGAAGTCAACCTGCTGGGCAGCAAGCAGATCAACGCCTTCTGCATGCCCGGCGGCAAGATTGCCTTTTTCAGCGGCATCCTGAGCACGCTGCAATTGAACGACGACGAGGTGGCCATGATCATGGGCCACGAGGTGGCGCACGCCTTGCTGGAACACGCACGCGAGCGCATGGCCAAGAGCACCGGCACCAACGTGCTGTTGCGCATGGGCGCGGCGCTGCTGGGCCTGGGCGGCGTGGGCGACCTGGCCGCGCAAGGCTTGTCCAACCTGGCCAGCCTGAAGTTCGGCCGCAGTGACGAAAGCGAAGCCGACGCCCTGGGCCTGGTGCTGGCCGCGAAGGCCGGCTACGACCCGCGTGCGGGCGTGACGCTGTGGGAGAAGATGTCAGCACAGAATGCGGGTAAGGCGCCGCCACAATGGCTGTCGACCCACCCGGCGGGGGCAACGCGAATCAAGGAGATCCAGGCGCGGTTGCCGGGGGTGTTGCCGGTGTTCCAGAGTGCGGCCCGGCCGGGGCGGCGGTTCGGGCCGCCGGGGTGAGGACTTGGCTTCGGCAGCACAAAACATCAGCGCTGGCGCCTCATCAGGGCTGCTGCGCCCCGTTCACGAAGCCGTCGAGAGCGCATCTCAGGCAAACAACAAAGAGAACGAGTCTACTGAGCCTTCCAGGCCAGCACTGACCCTTTCTGCGGTAAGGCATCTTCCCGCTCAAGAAGCAGTTCGCCCTTGACCGCTGGAGCGCCCTGAACATGTTTGGGCTTTGTGGCCGTGCCGCTCTGAGACGTTGGGCGCCTGGTATCACGGTCCAGTCTTGCAGCGGCAGGCGCACCCACGCTGGTCCCGTTCATTCGGAACGAGACACTGGCCCGATTGCCGATACTGCGCCTTCCCCGCAAAACCGCCCCATCGTCGCTTGTCACAAAAACATCGGGGCCCTGGATCGATCCATCACGCGACGGGCCGTCTGACGAATAGCGTGCACGACAGGACTCGGCTCGCGCACCGACGATGGCCCCCACGCGAACGACACCTTCGGCAGTGGCCAGACCCTGTAGGGTGCCTGCGCCGGAAGGCCCGGCAAAGCCAGGACGATCGCTGGATACAAAGGTGGACTGGACCGTCCGCCTTGGAAAACCCATCGCTTGTTTGATCCTGCCAATGAACAGGTGCACCGGCCGGCGCAATGGCGCAACCGCTGTCAGCGTGATTGTCCAATCGCCGACGCTCGCCCGCACACGCGATGAGGCTGTTGGTGCCAGGCGGACCAGGCACAAGGTGCAGCCATTGCCCCGCCACGAAGTCGACGCGACGGAAGCCGCGGCCTCAGCAGCACTTGGCCAGTGCACCACCTGGCCTGGCCTGACGCTGGCAACGACTTGGCCATCGGGCGCCAAAAGGTCGACCCGAACGTCGGCCGGCGAGCCGTCCGGGGCGGTTGGTATCCAGATCTCGACCGTCGCCGGTATTTCCGTCGCGGGCGGAACCCGCCACAGGCATGACGTTGTATCGGAGGTACTCAGGGTTGCCTCAGCATGAAGCTTCTCTTCGAAGCCATTGCCCGCCGCAATGTAGATGCGGTTCATGAGAGACCCGTCGGACATGGCACCGTTGGCTTCGCCGGGACCCCACTGCGTGAACGCCGACAGTGCGCGCTCGACGATGGAGCTGCCGTCATTCGGCCCTTGCGATGAGCCTTCACCCAAAGACAGAATGACGCGTTCGTCGGGGGCTCGGTGCGCCTCGATCCACACCAGGGCATCGACGATATGCCGGCTCAACACCGCACGGCTGGGTGCGGTGAGAAGGTCCTGCGGCAGTTGCACAAAGAGAAGGTCCGGCTTGCCGCCGTCACGCGTCAGGCCTCGCGGTCGCAGGCCATCGTCCAAGAGCATGCCCAGCGAGTGCGCGCCATGGGACTCGCGCATCCGCATCGCCTGATATCCCAGCGACTCATACGCACGTCGCTCATCGCCCGCAGCGGCGCCCATGACCGCGTCGAGCTGCGCACGTGAAAGTTCGGTCCCGTAATCAAATCCCATGGGCTTGATTCGGGCGTCAACCTGCGGCGCAGGCTGCTGGTCCCAGAGCGCACGCACCCGCGTTGACCGTAGGGCGCCAGCCTGCGAACACAACAAGGGGTGCATGAAAGGGCAGCCGTAGTCAATCACGGCAAAAACATCACGAACTGCACCCGCCCGGCGGGCCTTGGCTACCGACGGCATCCGTGCGGCGGCGACCCACTCGATGCCCGGCTGTGGCGAGATACCGCGCAGCGGACGAATACGCGGAGACTTCAAGACCTGGGCGTACTCGAAGCGCCGCAGTATTCTTTTTTGCTCGTCGGCCAAGGGTTGAACCAGTTCTTCCAGGATCCGCAGCCCTGCCGCGGTCACCATGGCCGTGGCCACCATGAAAGATGCCGGCCCTTCAAGTGTGGGCGCGAGGTGGGCTCCGTCGATGTGTCCAGCGTCCGCAAGCCGGT
>JAHECB010000303.1 GCA_024641925.1 Betaproteobacteria bacterium | reverse complement strand
GTTTCACCCTCGGCCACGCAGACCCGGGCTTCGTGGGCCTCGAAGTCATCGGCTTGCAGAAACTGCACCGGGTGAGTGGCGACCACCGGCAGCCGCATGTCGGCAGCCAGTGCCACGGCGGCGGGCACATGGGCTGCATGCGTGGGCAGGCCGGCGCGCTGCAGTTCCAGGTAAAAACGGCCCGGGAACAAGTCGGACAACTGCTGGGCCACGGCTTGTGCTCGCTCGGTATCACCAGCCAGCAGCGCCATGCCCACGGCGCCCAGGTCAGCGCCGGACAAGGCAATCAGGCCTTCGCCCAGTTCCTGCAGCCATTCCCATTTCACCCAGGCCTGCGTGCGCTGGGCGTTTTGCACCCAGCCCCGGGCCAGCAGTTCACTCAGGTTCAGGTAGCCCTGGTTATTCTGCACCAGCAGCACCAGCCGGCTGGGCTGGCGGTCATGGCCGCCGACGGGCCCCATGGGTTCCAGCAGCACGTCCACGCCAATCAAGGGCTTGACGCCGTTGCTGCGGCAGGCGCGGTAGAACTTGATGGCGCCAAACAGGTTGTTCAAATCGGTGATGGCCAGCGCCACCTGCTGGTCAGCACAGGCCGCCTGGGCTGCGGCATCCACGCGCAAGGTGCCATCCACGATGGAGTACTCGCTGTGGGTGCGCAGGTGCACAAAGGCCGGCGCGGGCCATGCGGCGGGTGATGTTGCCGTGGTCGTGCTCTGCTCTGCCGTGGTCGTGGCCTCGCTCATGCCGATGCTTTCATGCCGCCGTTTTCGCGATGGGTATCCGTTGATGGGTGCAAGCCGGCCGCCGTGTGAACAGGGGCAGCCCAAGGGTCATTATCCGGCGCTCAGCCCATGCACTTGCCCGGTACGGGCTGCCTACAATCCCCGGTGTGACTGATCTCGCTGTCATTGCCGCCTACCGCTTTGTCGACATCAGCGACGCGCCAGCCCTGCGCGGGCGCTTGCATGAAACCGCGCAGGCGGCAGACCTGAAAGGGACGATATTGCTCGCCAGCGAGGGCATCAACCTGTCGCTGGCCGGGGTGCCCGCTGCGGTTGCGGGCTGGCTTGACCGTTTGCAGCAAGACCCGCGTTTTTCGGATCTGGACATCAAGCAGCATCGCTGCACAAGCTGGCCTTTTGCGCGGCTGAAGGTCAAGCTCAAACGTGAAATCATCCGCATGAACGAAGCCGGCGTCAGGCCGCAGGGCCGTCGCGCCCCGGCCGTGGCGCCCGAAACCCTGCACCGCTGGCTTGAACAAGGCCATTGCGACGAGGGCCGGCCGGTGGTGATGCTCGACACTCGAAATGATTTTGAAGTGAATGAAGGCCGCTTCGAAAACGCCCAGGACTGGCGCTTGACCCGGTTTGGCGAATTCCCGGCCTTGCTGGCACAGCACCAAGACAGCCTGTCCGGCAAGACGGTGGTCAGCTACTGCACCGGCGGCATCCGATGTGAAAAGGCCGCACTGTGGATGGCTCAAAACGGCGTCGAGCATGTGCACCAGCTGGACGGCGGCATCCTGCGCTACTTCGAACAACTGCCTGACGCACCCCATTGGCAGGGCCGCTGTGTGGTGTTTGACGAACGGCAATCCTTGGGGCCCGATCTGGCCCCGGCCAGCACCGGCAAGGCCGTCACGGCATGAGGCGTGGTCGCCCGGGTCGGGCATCGTCAGAACCAAGCATCGGCGGACTGGCGCGCAGGCTGTTGGGCCTGCTGCTGATTTTTTCCGCCATCACCCTGGCCTTGTCAAGACAGCCCGACTGGCCCGTGGAATCACTGCTGGCAAGCTGGGCGCCCGCGCCGTCGACCTTTGTCGATGTCAAGGGCCAGGCGGTGCACATCCGCGACGAAGGCCTGAGCGGCGACCCGCTGCCCATCGTGCTGATCCATGGCACTTCGTCCAGCCTGCACACCTGGGAAGGCTGGGTGCGTGCGCTGCGCGGGCAGCGACGGGTCATCACCCTGGACCTGCCCGGTTTTGGCCTCACCGGCCCGTTCACCGGCAGCTACACACCCGACGACTACCGCGGCGATACCTATGCCCGTTTTCTGCTGGATGTGCTGGACACGCTGAAGGTGGAAAAGGTGGTGCTGGGCGGCAACTCACTGGGCGGTGAAGTGGCCTGGCGTACCGCCGTGATGGCGCCTGAACGGGTGGCCAGCCTGGTGCTGGTGGACGCCGCCGGCCCGGCGTTCACGCCCGACTCCATGCCACTGGGCTTCTGGATGGCGCGCATACCAGGCTTGAACCGGCTGGGTGAATTTGCCTTGCCGCGCTCCATGGTGGCCGAAGGCCTGGCCAACGTGTATGCCGACCCGACGCGCATCAAGCCCGAACTGGTGGACCGTTACTTTGAACTGACCCTGCGTGAAGGCAACCGCCGTGCCCTGCGAATGCGCATGCAGGGTTTGGTGATCGGCGAAGACGCTGTCCGCATTGCCACCATCCGGCAGCCCACACTCATTTTGTGGGGCGCGCAAGACCGGCTGATCCCGCCTGCCGTGGGCGTCGAATTTCAGCGCCTGATACCGGGCAGCCGCCTGCAACTGCTGGAAGGCCTGGGCCATGTGCCGCAGGAAGAAGACCCCGCGCGCAGCGTGGCACCCGTCAAGGCGTTCTTGGGCCTGCGTTAGCGGTTCCGCGGTTTTCGCTGGCCACCATGCGTTCGGCGATCAGCGCCATGAAAGACACCGCAGCCACCACCACCAGGCCGACAAAAAATGCACGCGCCAGCGACCGACGCGGGGGCATGCGACTGCGGTCAGTGGGCGGTAGCAGACTGCGCGACACCATGTGCGGCAGCAACCCTTCCCAGTTGCAGTTCCGACGCATGCACGCATAGCGCCGCTTGGAGGCGTCTGCAACGTCACCTTCCTGGCGCGAAATGCGGCGCAAGGAAAACCCGCACTTCGGGCAGTTCTGTCTGGGCTGAAGGGGTATTGGCTCGGTCATGAAGGTTTCGTCCGACCAAGATGCCGGCCGGAACCTTGCATTTCGGTACAAACCTGAACGTCTTGAACGGACCCGCCGAAGGCGCCGAAGCTATACGGTCAAAACTGCACGCCCTTGCTCAACGGCCACCCCTTACGCCACCATCAAATGGGGCTGGCCGCTGGCTGCGGACCGCATTTCGCCGATACAGGCCGCGCCGCCAAACCCATGCCGTGCAAAGATCGCCAGCACTTGAGGCAGGCTTTCCCGGGTGCAGGACACCAGCAGGCCGCCGCTGGTCTGCGGGTCGGTCAGCAGGGCCTGGTCGGCCTCGGCAAAACCACCGGGCAAGGCGACTTCGCTGCCATAGCCGGCCCAGTTTCGGCCCGAAGCCCCGGTGATCAGGCCCTGTTCGGCCAGCGCACGCACACCCTGCAGCAGCGGCACGGCGGCCCAGTTCAGCACCACCTGGTTGCCCGAGCCCCGCGCCATTTCCAGCGCATGGCCGGCCAGGCCGAAGCCGGTCACATCGGTCAGGGCGTGAACCCCCGTCAAGGCTGCCAGTTCCGGCCCGGGCGTGTTCAGCTTGGTGGCGTTGGCGATCATCTCGGCGTAGCCCGCATCGCCGAGCTTGCCCTTTTTCAGTGCCGCGCTCATCACGCCCACACCCAGAGGCTTGCCCAGCACCAGCAGGTCGCCCGCTTTGGCGTCGGCGTTGCGCTTGACCTGCTTGGGGTGGATCAGGCCCAGTGCCACCAGGCCGTAGATGGCCTCGACACTGTCGATGGTGTGGCCGCCCGCAATGGGGATGCCGGCCTCGCGGCAGATGGCCACGCCGCCGTCCAGCACACGCCCGATGGTGGCCGGTGACAGCACGCCGATGGGCATGCCCACCAGGGCCAGCGCCATGATGGGCTTGCCGCCCATGGCATAAACGTCGCTGATCGAATTGGTCGCGGCGATGCGGCCAAAGTCGAACGGGTCGTCCACGATGGGCATGAAAAAGTCAGTTGTCGCGATCAGCGCCTGCTCATCGTTGAGCTGGTAAACCGCCGCGTCATCGGCCGTCTCGATCCCCACCAACAGTTCCTTGGGGATCGGCAGGGCTGCGGTGCCCTTCAAGATTTCGCTCAACACACCGGGAGCAATCTTGCAACCGCAGCCGCCGCCGTGTGACAGCGACGTGAGTCGCGGTTCACCCGGCGGCAGCGGTGTTCGCTGGTCTGGGTCGTTCATGTGGGATCCTGTGAATGCCGGTCGCTTCAAGCCCCGGCCGTGGTCAGCGGGCGCAGCAGCGCCAGCAGGGTTTGCTGCTCATGCAGCGGGACGAACAATGCAGCGCGCTGCTTGCACGCTGCGGTCAGGCCGCCAAGCATAGCGGGACTGTCGCGACACTGCCGCAGCAGCGCCGACAGACCCTGCGCGTCGCCCCAGTCGAAGTAACCGGCGTAGTCCTCACCCAGCAGCCCCAGGTTGCCATCGATGCGGCTGGCCAGCACCGGCGTGCCGCTGGTGATGGCCTCGATGACCACATGGGCGCCGCCTTCCATGCGGCTGGCATGCACCAGCACGTGGGCCGCCTGGATGCGCGCACGCGTGGCGGCGTGCGGTAACGAGCCCAGCCAGCGGTAACGCGGCTGCTCGGCCATCAAGGCCTGGGCGCGGGCCGCCAGGGCCGGGTCCAGGCCGCCGCCGATGTGGTCCAGCAGCACGTCATGCCGGCATGACAACAGCCGGGCCGCCTCAAAGTAGGTCTGCGGTGATTTTTCTTCACGCAGGTGGCCCACCATCAGTGCACGCAGGTGGCGCCCGGTCTTGGCCAGCGTACGGCGTGCCGGGGTGGATTGCAGGCACACCCGGCCCTTGGCCCGCAATGCCGCCGGCAGACTCTGAAGGCCCATCTGGTTCAGCACCACCAGACGGTGCGCCAGTTGCAGCGAGCGCTGCGCGGCCGCATCGGTCTGGATGTCGCGGTACAGGTCGGTGCCCGTCAGCACCACCACCAGGGGGCGGTGGGGTGCTTCGGCCGCCCAGGCGGCGATGGATGCGGCCGAGCGGCGCGCATGCAAGGCCAGCATCAGGTCACCGCCATCCCCTGCTGCCCACTGCCCGACAACATGCACCTGATAATGGGCCGACAGCAAACGCGCCCAGCGGCGCGCGGTCTGCCAATTGCCATTGTTGGCCGCGGCCAGCGCAGGCGTCACGATGACCAGATGGCGGCGTTGCATACAGTGAATCTAACGGCATCCGGTGTTTCGGGTGCAAACCCTTCTTTGTCGAACCTGCGCCAGGCCGGCCCCGGCGCGCTGGCAGCCGCGCTTCAGCACAGCCGGCAGGACACGCTGGCCATGTTCGCCCTGTATTCCATCGCGTTGCAGGAACGTGGCATGGCCGTCGACTACAGCACCGAACTGAACCCTCCGCTGTGGGAGCTGGGCCATATCGGCTGGTTTCAGGAGTACTGGACGCTGCGGTTCAGTGAACGCCTGCGCGGCGCGCATGCCAACCCCGACGCGCCCCGTGGCCCCGCCCGGCGCGCCAACGCCGACGCGTTGTACGACTCGTCTCACGTGCCCCACACATCGCGCTGGCAATTGCCGCTGCCCGGCGCGGACGAAACCCGCGCCGACCTGGCCGCGTTGCTGGACCTTTGTCTGGCACAAATGCCTCCGGCCGAAGATGCCAACGACGACACGCTGTACTTTCACCGCTTGTGCCTGGCGCACGAAGACATGCACCATGAAGCGTCGGTGTAC
>JAHECB010000302.1 GCA_024641925.1 Betaproteobacteria bacterium | reverse complement strand
CGAGTCCTGCTCCAGCGCTGCAAGCGAGTCCTGCTCCAGCGCTGCAAGCGAGTCCTGCTCCAGCGCTGCAAGCGAGTCCTGCCCCAGCGCTGCAAGCGAGTCCTGCTCCAGCGCTGCAAGCGAGTCCTGCTCCAGCGCTGCAAGCGAGTCCTGCCCCAGCGCTGCAAGCGAGTCCTGCCCCAGCGCTGCAAGCGAGTCCTGCCCCAGCGCTGCAAGCGAGTCCTGCCCCAGCGCTGCAAGCGCTGAGGCCCCCAAGCCCACACCAGCGCCGCGCGACGCCGCGGACCTGGCGCTGGAAGTGTTTGCCGTCGCGCCCATTGCATTGGGCGGCCTGCGGCTGCGTGCTTCGGCCGGCGTTGAGCGCGACGGCTGGTTGCAGGCCTTGCGCGCTGCATTGCCCGAAACCCTGCCCTGGCGGCGCATGCCTGTGCATGTGGACGACGAAACCCTGTTGGGCGGTCTGGACCTGGCGGCCACCTTGGCCACCGGCCGGCCCGTGCACCGCCCCGGCTTGCTGGCCCAGACCGAAGGCGGTGTGCTGCTGGCCGCGATGGCTGAACGCCTGTCGCCCGAACGTGCGTCGCGCCTGGTGGCCGCGCTGGACGGGGGTGCGTCCCTGGCCGTGCTGGCGCTGGATGAAGGCCACGACGACGACGAAACACCACCGGCAGCCTTGCTGGACCGACTGGCCCTGCAGGTGCGACCAGGACGCAGCACTTCAAGCCCGGATGTGGCCGCCATCAGCCGCGCCCGCAACACCTGGCAAGAGGTGGTTGTTGAGGACGGCTTGCTGGAAGCCGTGGTGGCCGCCGCCAGCGGACTGGGCATCGTGTCGGCACGGGCCGCCTGCCATGCGCTGACCGTTACGCGCATCGCCGCTGCGTTGGCAGGCCGCAGCCAGGCGCTGCCCGAAGACGCGGCGCTGGCCGCCCGCCTGGTGCTGGGCCCCCGGGCCACTCAGTTGCCCGCTGCCGCGGCACCCCCCGTCGATGACCCCCTGCCGGCGTCGGCGGAAGGTGCCGACGCGGACGAAGCTGATGAGGCTGATGACAAAGGAGCCGATGACGAGGCTTTGAACCACGATGAAGACGAGGCGCTTGGTCCACCGCCGGAGCGCATGGCGGATCAAAGCGCGCCGGTCGAAGCAGATGTTGCACCGCCGGACCCAACCAATCATCAGCAGCCCCAAACTCCCGCCAGCGATCAACAGGCGCTGGACGATCAGGTGGCCCAAGCCGCGCTGGCCTCGATACCGCCCGGTTTGCTGAGCCTGCTGCAGTCCGGCATGGCCGGTGTTTCACGTCGCGGCGAAGCCGGCCGGGCCGGTGCTGCCACCCGGTCGCAGCAACGCGGGCGCCCCTTGGGCGCGGTGCGTGGTGAACCCCGTGGCGGCGCCCGCCTGGCCCTGGTCGCCACCTTGCGCGCAGCAGCGCCCTGGCAGCGCGCGCGGCACGCGGCGCTGCTGCAAAACACGGGCCACAAGGCCGAAGGGCGCGTGCTGGTGGCTCGCGACGACCTGCGCATCCAGCGGCGTGTGCAGCGCCGTGCCACTACCACCATCTTTGCCATCGATGCCTCGGGCTCACAGGCGCTGCACCGCCTGGCCGAAGCCAAGGGCGCGGTTGAACTGCTGCTGGCCGACTGTTACGCGCGCCGGGACCGCGTTGCCGTGATCGGTTTTCGGGGTGCCGGGGCCCAGTTGCTGCTGGCCCCCACCCGCTCCTTGGTGCGTGCCCGGCGCCAATTGGCCGGTCTGCCCGGCGGTGGTGGCACACCGCTGGCCGCCGGCATCGATGCCGTCACTGCATTGGCGGGCAGCGTGCGGCGCGGTGGCGCGACACCCTTGCTGGTGCTGCTGACCGACGGCCGCGCCAACATCGCGCGTGACGGCACACCCGGCCGTGGCCCCGCCACGCTGGACGCCTTGCAGGCCGCGCGCGTTTTTAGCGCCACCGGCACGGCCGCCTTGTTGATCGACACCTCGCCCCAGCGCAGCCCCGCGGCACAGACCCTGGCCGACGCGCTGCGTGCACGCTGCATCGTGCTGCCCGCAGCAGACGCCACGGCCTTGTCCACCGCTGTGCGCCAGGAGCGGGGTGGCGGCCCGCAGCGCCATGCCTGATCAACTGCCACCCGCGTGGTGGCCACACCGTGATGCCAGCCAGCGGGTCCCGGTGGGTTCCATGGGCTGGCACGTGCAGCGCTGGGCGGCTGCTGACAGCCGCGCACCCGTTGCCCTGCTGTTGCACGGCACCGGCTCGTCCAGCCACACCTGGCGCCACGTGGCGCCCTTGCTGGCGACCCACTACCAGGTGCTTGCACCCGACCTGCCCGGACATGCTTTCACCCAAACGCCACGCACACAAGCCCTGTCCTTGCCGACCGTGGCCGCAGCGCTGGCCGACTTGCTGCAGCAGCTGAGCCTGCAGCCCACACTGGTGCTGGCGCATTCGGCAGGCGCCGCCGTGGCCTTGCGCATGGCGCTGGACGGGCACATCCGGCCCGAGCTGATCGGCTCCATCAACGGCGCCATCCTGCCGCCACCGGGCGCCGTCGGACGGTGGCTGCTGCCGGCGGCGCGGGTGGTGGCCGGCAATCCGCTGGTGGCGCCGCTGTTCAGCAGCTGGGCACGGTCACCGTGGGCCACTCGCCGTTTGCTGAATGGCACCGGCTCGTCCATCGACGCCGCGGGTGAACGGTGTTACGAACACCTGCTGGCGCAGCACGGCAGCCATGCAGCCGGCACGCTGCGTCTGCTGTCGTCGTGGGACCTGGCACCGCTGGTGGCCGACCTGCCGGCCCTGCAGACACCCCTGCTGCTGCTGGTGGGCGACCAGGACCGCACCATCACACCCGCCCATGCGCAGCAGGTGCAGCGCCACGTGCCCACCGCCCGGCGTGTGGTGCTGGCCGGCGGCGGCCACCTGGTGCACGAAGAAGATGCCGGCACTGCGGCACGTGTGGTCGACAGCATCAACGCCCATTGGATGGCACCACGCGCAGCACATGCCAAGCCCGCTGCGCAGGCAGGCTTGGCGGCCAGGGCGCCAAGGGACATCGACACCAACCGGGGTCGTCCAGCCCGTCCCTGAGCGCAGACACCCTGTGCAAGTCAAGCCGGGCGCCAACAGCACGCGCCAGGCACAACCTGAATTGACGCACGGCCTGCGCACTGTCTATACTGCATTACACCCTTTTGTGACATGTGTAATTGACACATCCAGCACCCAAAGGCCCCACGCAGCCAGGACAGCGGGAGCACAGCGATGCAGACAGCCCATGATCGGATCGAGCAAGCGCTGCTGGCGGCGCTGGCCAGGGGCGAGCCCCGAGGTGCACCGCCGCGCCTGACCGCAGCCGTCCGACACGCCGTCATACCGGGCGGCGCGCGCATCCGGCCGCACCTGTGCCTGGCCGTGTCAGCGGCCTGCGGCGACAGCGACCCTGGCCTGGCCGACGCCAGCGCCGCCGCCATCGAGCTGATGCACTGCGCATCGCTGGTGCATGACGACCTGCCTTGTTTTGACGACGCTGCCGTGCGGCGGGGTCGCGCATCGGTGCACACCGCCTACGGCGAACGCTGCGCCGTGCTGGCCGGTGACGCTCTGATCGTCATGGCCTTTGAAGTGCTGGCAGCCGGTGCGGCGCGCAACCCCTTGCGCCTGCCGGCGCTGATGGCCGTGCTGGCGCAGCGCACCGGTCTGCCCAACGGCATCGTGGCCGGGCAGGCCTGGGAATGTGAACCCTTTGTGGCGCTGCCCGACTACCAGCGCGCCAAGACCGGCTCCTTGTTTGCAGCCGCCACCGAAATGGGGGCCTTGAGCGCCGGTGGCCAGCCCGACGTCTGGCGCCGGTTTGGCGAGTGGCTGGGCGAGGCCTACCAGGTGGCCGACGACATTCGCGACGCCGCCTGCGACGCCACCGAACTGGGCAAACCCGCCGACCGCGACCGAACCCTGGGCAGGCCCAGCGCCGTGGCCGAATTGGGCCTGGTGGGCGCGCTGGCGCACTTTGAAGGCCTGGTCGACCATGCCGGCCAGGCGGTGCCCGACGGCCCGGGTTCCAGGAACTTGCGCGCCTTGTTGCACGCCGAAGCACAACGCCTGCTGCCACCTCGCCTGCGCGCGCAGGTGGCCGCCTGATCATGGCCGGCCCCAGCCTGGCGCTGCGCTGGCGCGACCGCTGGTCAACCCAACGAGACCGTCTGCTCACCAGCGCGCGCTTTCGTGACGCCGCCAGCCGCTTTGCCGCAACACGGCCCGTGGCGCGCAAGCGCGCCCGCGACCTGTTTGACCTGGTGGCCGGTTTTGTCTATTCGCAATGGCTGGCCGCCTGTGTCGAGCTGAAGCTGTTTGACCGCCTGGCGCGTGCGCCCATGACAGCGGCGCAGCTGGCCATGGAATCTCGCCTGCCGCTGCCTGCCGCGCTGCGTCTGCTGGAGGCCGCCGCTTCGCTGGACCTGACCGAAAGACGCGGCCAGGACAGCACTGGCGAAACCCGTTTTGGACTGGGGCCGCTGGGTGCCGCCATGGTGGGCAACACCGCGGTCATCGCCATGGTCGAACACCACCGCGCCCTGTATACCGACCTGGCCGACCCGCTGGCCCTGCTGCGCGGCGAACGCCCCAACAGTGAAATGTCGCGTTACTGGGCCTATGCCGGTGGCCATGCCCAGGACCGTGCACCGGGCACTCTGCAAGACGCCGCAACGGGACCCTATTCCGCCCTGATGTCCGCCACCCAACCCCTGGTGGCCGGCCAGGTTCTGGACGCCTACCGCATCGACCGGCACCAGCGCCTGCTGGACCTGGGCGGCGGCGAAGGTGTGTTTGCGGCCGCGGCACTGGCCCGAACCGACAAGCTGCAGGCGATGGTGTTTGACCTGCCCAGCGTGGCCGATGCGGCCAACGCCCGCTTTGCGTCATTGGGACTATCCCAACGCGCCCAGGCCTTTGGTGGCGACTTTCACCGCGACCCCTTGCCGCCCGGTGCCGACATCGTTTCGCTGGTGCGTGTGCTCTACGACCACGACGACGAACCGGCGCTGGGCATCCTGAAAGCCGCACGCCGCGCCTTGCCGGCGGGCGGCACCTTGTTGCTGGCCGAACCCATGGCGGGCACGGCCGGCGCCGAACCCATGGGTGCAGCCTATTTCGGCATGTACCTGATGGCCATGGGCAGTGGGCGTTCGCGTGGTGCGCCCGAACTGGCGGCCTTGATGCGCCGCGCCGGCTTCGACGCGGTGCGGGAACTGCACACCGCGCTGCCGCTGCAGGCAGGCCTGATGGTGGCCCGTGCGGCCTGAACCACCACCCGCCGGCCCAAGCGGCGACGCACAACAGTGCATCGGTCAGCGTGGCATCAAAAGCCTGCGCATCAACAAGCCTGACAACGACAAGCGTAAATGCTGCTTGACACTTGTTGAAGTAAGCCTAAGATGACACTCAACAATCCCTCAAACATGAGATTCCGCCACAAGCCCACGTTGAGCCGCACCTGCTGCGGTACCCAGGAGGTCTGCGCATGAACACCATCAGCGGTACAGCCGTTGTGCTGGAAAAGCCCGAGCGCCTGGCCTTGCACAACCTGGACCTGGCAGAGCCCCAAGACCAGGACGTGGTGGTGGACGTGGAATGGAGTGGCATCTCCACCGGCACCGAAAAGCTGCTCTACACCGGCAACATGCCCACCTTTCCCGGCATGGGCTA
>JAHECB010000046.1:19879-22174 GCA_024641925.1 Betaproteobacteria bacterium | reverse complement strand
CGGCCAGGGGTCGCGCGGTTCGCAGGCCCGCCATGCTCAGGTCCGGTTTCAGGGTGCGCCGACCCGGCGCGCGGGCAGCAGCGCCGCCGGGCTGGCGGCCAACGGCGACTCGGCCGTGCCGGGCCTGGCCGACAGGTCGGCCTTGCAGCGCAGGCCGGCGGGCAGCGCGCGGCCCGGGTTGGGCAGCGTCAGGCGCACGCGGAAGGTGTTGCTGGCGGCATCCAGCACGCTGTCCACATGACGCACACTGGCCAGCACGGCCGTGGCGCCAGGCAATTCGGGCTGGATCGACACGCGGTCGCCCGGTTTCAGGCTGCGGTACAGCGCCGTGGGCACCATCAGTTCCACGCGCAGCGGGTCGATCACGGCCACCCGGAACAGCGGCCGGTCTTCAACGCGTTCGCCGGTGTTGACGTAGCGTTCGATCACCACGCCGTCAAACGGGCTGCGCACGGTGCGCAGCGCCAGCTGCTCTTCGGCCACGCGCCGCTCCTGCGCCCAGATGGCCTGCTGACTGCGAACCTGGTTGAGTTTCTGCCGCGCCAGTTCCAGTTCGCCCCGGGCCTGGTCCACACCCTGGCCGGAGATGAAGCCCTGGCCGGCCAGGGCCTCGGCACGGTGCAGTTTCTGTTGTGCCAGGTCCAGGCCTGCCGCAGCGGCCAGCACTTCGGCGTTGACCTTGGCGCGTGTTTCCGCCACGCTGGCGTTGGCCTGCTCCACGCCCGCGCGCAGTTTCAGCAGGGGTTGGCCGGCGATGACGGCGTCACCGCGGTCGGCCAGCAGCTTCTCAACGACGCCCACCACTTGCGAGCCCACCTCGGCCACGCGGTCGGGCTCGATCAGGCAACCCAGGGGTTTGGATGCGCCGCCCTGGGTCGCCGACGGTGTGGCCCGCGCCAGGCTGGTTGCGCTGGCCAGGGCCACCAGCACCGTGATCAGTGTCAGGGCGCCGTGGGGCGGCCTTCGGCGCCAGCCTGTGGCGGTCAGCGTGGCGGTCCGGCAAAGGCCAGCCGGCGCTCCCAGTCCAGGTCTTGCTGCAGCAGGCTGCGCCGAAGCGCCGCGCGGCGGCGCTCTTCGCGTTGTTGTTGCTCGCTGAGGGCCCAGCGGCTCAGCCACGGCCAAGCCTGTGCAATGAACGATAGATTCCATGCAGGAAGGATAGGTAAGCGGCCTTCGGCTTGAGGCGCGAAGGTGGGCCGAAAACGCCATGCTTCTGTGCTGCCGGGCTCACCGTGGCGGGCGGCGCGGCCAGCCAGCTGTCGGTCCAGCCGCCGCGACGTGTTGTGCTGGCAGTTGATCACGTGCAGGCCACCGGCCTGGCGCGCCGCGTCGTCCAGTGTGATGTCGGTGCCGCGCCCGGCCAGACGGGTGGCGACGGTGACGGTGCCCGCGCGCCCCGCGGCGGCCACAACTGCGGCCTCATTGGCATCGTTCAAGGCGTTCAGCACCTGGTGCACCACCCCGTGCTGTTGCAGCAGCGCAGACAGTTGCTGCGAGTCGGCCACGCTGTCGGTGCCCACCAGCACCGGGCGGCCCCGGGCTTGCAGGGTTGCAACCCGCTCGGCGACGGCGCGCCAGCGTGTGGCCGCGTCGCCAAACTGGCGTGGCGGCAGCCGCCGGCAGCGGCTGGGCTGGTGCAAGGGGATGCGCAGCGTGGGTGTGCCGTAGACAGACCGCAGTTCGGCCCGCGCTTCCCACAGCGTGCCGCTGATGCCGGCCAGCCGCCAGTAGCGTTGGAAAAATCGCTGGAAGGTGGTCTGGATCAGGGTTTCGGTTTCTGCGGCAGGGCGCAGACCCTCTTTCAGGGCCACCAGGGTGTGCAGGCCGCGCGACCAGACGCGGCCTTCGGCGGCGCGGCCGGTCACGTCGTCCAGCAGCACGACCTCGTCGTCGCGCACCAGGTAATGCGTATCGCGCTCGTAGACATGCAGGGCGGCCAGCGCCAGGCTCACGGCTTCGCGCCGGTAGCGGGGGCGTGACCACGGGCCGGCCAGGCCGCTGCTCAGCGTGGTCAGCTGTTCTTCGCCCAGCGGTGTCAGGCTGGCGCGTCGGTCGGCCGCATGAACCTGGAAGTGCAAGCCCTGCGTCAACTGGCGCGCCAGTGCCAGGGCCTGCCAGAGGAAGGCGCGGCGTGCGGCCTGGGGCGCCGCACGGGACAGGATCAGCGGCATCTCGGCTTCGTCCAGCAGCACGCTGTCGGCTTCGTCGATCAGGGCCATGCACAGGCCCCGCATCAGCGGCTGTGCCGGCGGTGCCGAGAGCCCGGCTGCAGCGGTCAGCGTGGCCGCCAACTGG